>JBAUVJ010000042.1:0-13440 GCA_049583165.1 Candidatus Sulfotelmatobacter sp.
CAATAAGTCCTTAAGCTCTTCCACATACAATTCTTTCAGCGAATTTTTGCTCATGGTTTCCCTTCGATTCATGAAAGTTTGCCTGAAATTGGCATTGTTTCCTCTTGGTTGCAGAACGAGGGGGTAGGGATGTTTTGAAAAATTCGAGGATGAAGTCGCGCGCTTTCACCGTCACTGCGCGGTCAAACTCACCCGATCTCCTGCGCGAAAGTCTCTACGACGGTGCAAAGGGAATCGTGAATATCGCGCGGGGAAGAGAGATGAAGAAACTTGCAAATAAGTCGCGCAGAGAAACGGATTAGAGGAGAACGGACAGGCTTTCCCCGTACTTACGGAGTTCCAGAGGCGGGACGGCAAACTTAGCCGCTCCCGCAGCATCGAACTCCCCGCTGCGCCATGAAGACCCAGGAACCAAGGGAATCGTGGATCGGGAGCGGTGCTTCATCCGGCCGTGCGTAAGTTCAACGAATTTTATCCGCACACTTTTGAGGAAAGACAATTCATGCGGCTTTTGCATCCCAGTGCATTCTGCGTGTCACAGCGCCTTCTCGCGTGTAGGCTTGAGGAACCAAATGGCTAATCAAACCATCGTCTGGCCGGGGCGACCTTATCCATTGGGCGCAACCTGGGACGGCGAGGGCGTTAACTTCGCTCTCTACTCGGAGCATGCCGAGAAGGTTGAACTCTGCCTCTTTGACATCTCGGGCAAACGCGAAATTGCGCGTATCCCGCTGCCCGAGCAAACCGACATGGTTTGGCACGGTTATCTTCCGGAGGTTCGTCCCGGGCAACTCTACGGATACCGCGTCTTCGGGCCCTATGCTCCGCTACGGGGACGTCGATTCAATCCACACAAACTTCTTCTTGATCCTTACGGCAAGCAAGTCCAGGGAAAGATTAACTGGAACGATTCACATTTTGGATATCGGGTCGGACACAAGCAGGAAGACTTGTCTTTTGATCGTCGCGACAACGCCGCTGGAATGCCGAAGAACCGGGTTATTGACTCGGCGTTTACCTGGGGTGCGGACGCCCGACCGAATATTCCATGGCACCAAACCCTGATTTACGAATTGCATGTGAAGGGATTCACAGAGTGCCATCCGGATGTTCCGGCTCATTTGCGCGGGACATATGCGGCACTGGGAACAGCGCCGGTGATCGATTACCTGACGCGGCTGGGAGTGACTGCGATCGAACTCATGCCGGTGCACTGTTTCGTAGACGACCGTCAGCTGGTGGAACGCGGCCTGCGCAACTATTGGGGATATAACTCCATCGGCTTTTTTGCGCTCGAGCCGCGTTATCTGGCGACGAGTTCGGTCCGAGAATTCAAGACCATGGTGAAGACGCTGCACTCCGCCGGCCTGGAGGTAATTCTGGATGTGGTTTACAACCACACGGCGGAAGGCAATCAAATGGGTCCGACATTGTCGCTCAAAGGTATCGACAACAGCGCCTACTACCGCCTGGTCGCCGATAATCCCCGGTATTACACGGATTACACAGGAACCGGAAACACGCTGAACATGCAGCATCCCCGAGTTCTGCAATTGATCATGGACAGCCTGCGCTACTGGGCTCTGGAGATGCATGTGGACGGCTTCCGCTTCGACCTCGCCGCCACACTTGCCCGCGAGTTGCATGAAGTGAACCGACTCGGGGCATTTCTCGACATCATTCACCAGGATCCGGTGCTATCACAGGTGAAGCTGATCGCCGAGCCGTGGGACCTGGGGGAAGGCGGCTACCAGGTGGGGAACTTCCCGGTGGGTTGGGCGGAGTGGAACGATCGCTATCGCGACACGGTGCGGTCTTTCTGGAAAGGAGATCGCGGAGTTCTGGGCGACCTGGCTTACAGGGTCACGGGATCGAGCGATCTTTATGCGCATAGCGGGCGGCGTCCTTATGCCAGCGTGAATTTTGTGACGGCACATGACGGCTTCACGCTGCAGGATCTGGTCAGTTACAACGACAAACATAATGAAGCGAACGGCGAAAATAATCGCGACGGTAACAACAATAACCGGAGCTGGAATTGCGGGGTCGAGGGTCCGACCGACGACCCTGACATTCAGGCTTTGCGCGCCAAGCAAAAGCGGAATCTGCTGGCCACGTTGTTGCTCTCCCAGGGCGTGCCCATGATGTATGCGGGAGATGCGATCGGGCATACGCAGATGGGAAACAACAATGCGTATTGCCAGGACAACGAAATTAGTTGGCTGAACTGGAACTTGCAGCCGCAGGACCGAAATCTTTTGGCGTTCGTGCAACGGATGGTGAATCTGCGCAAGCGGCATCCTGTATTTCGCCGCCGGCGTTTCTTTCAGGGGCGTCCGATCAAAGGCGCCGATGTAAAGGATATTTTGTGGCTGAACCCCGCTGGAAATGAGATGTCCGAAGAGGAGTGGCGCAACCCGGCTATTTATTGCCTTGGGATGTTCTTATCGGGCCAGGGACTCGATGAAACTGATGAGCGGGGACGGAAAGTCAGCGATACAGATTTTCTCGTGCTTTTGAATCCGCATCACGAGGATGTGGAGTTTAATTTGCCGGCGTTCCGGCCAACCTCGCGATGGATGGCATGGATGGACACATCGCGCGAGGATGGACTGCGGCCGGCCGGAATTCATGACCCAGCCACTGCGTATCCATTACAAGCCCGGTCCATGGTGGTGCTGATAGAACGCCGCGGAAACGGCAAGAAGGAGGAGATGAAGGAAGAGTCGAATGAAGCGACGTCATAGCATGCCGTTTGGCGCGAAGTGTCTTCAGGATGGAAGCGTGCGTTTTAGTTTGTGGGCTCCGGCGGCGCGCCAGGTGGAGCTTTGTCTTGAAGGTGCAGAAAAGGTAGAGAGTTTGCCAGTTGAGAGCCGCGACCAAGGTTGGTTTGAAGTTGTAACCGACGCGGCGAAGCCTGGGAGTCTTTACCGCTTTCGAATCGATGGTGGACAGGAGGTTCCAGACCCGGCGTCGCGATTTCAACCGCGGGATGTACACGGCCCCAGCGAAGTAATCGATCCTTATGCTTTCGATTGGCAAGATGAGGTGTGGCTTGGCCGCCGATGGGAGGAGGCCGTTATCTACGAGCTTCATGTCGGCGCTTTCACAAATGCTGGAAACTTTTCTTCGGTTGGCGAACGCCTCGACTATCTGGCAGATTTGGGAGTCACAGCGCTGGAACTGATGCCGGTCGCGGATTTTCGGGGCCGGAGAAATTGGGGATACGATGGCGTGCTACCATTCGCGCCGGATAGCACGTACGGCCGGCCCGACGATCTCAAGCAATTAGTTCAAGCCGCACATGCGCGCGGAATGATGGTTCTTCTGGATGTCGTCTACAACCACTTTGGGCCGGAGGGAAATTATCTCGGCCTCTACGCTCCGCAGTTTTTCACTGATCGTCACCATACTCCGTGGGGGAACGCAATTAATTTCGATGGCGCGCAGAGCACAGCGGTGCGGGATTTCTTCATTCACAATGCGCTGTATTGGCTGACTGAGAATCACTTCGATGGGCTGAGGTTGGACGCGGTCAACGAGATCATGGACGACTCGACTCCTGATTTTCTTACGGAGTTGGCCGACACAGTGCGCCGTGCCATGGAACCGGGTCGACATGTTCATTTAATTCTGGAGAACGATCACAATCAGTCCAGCTATCTTCGGCGGACGCCGCAGTGCCTGCCTCGCACATACAACGCGCAATGGAATGACGATATTCATCATGCTCTGCACGTACTGGTTACTGGCGAGAAGGATGGTTACTATGCCGACTATTCCGACCGTCCGCTCGAGCGCCTGGGCTGTTGCCTGGTCAAGGGATTTGCCTATCAGGGCGAGGCTTCGCTTTACCGGAATGGCGAAAAGCGGGGCGAGTCGACGGAAGGCTTGCCTCCGACTGCATTCGTCTCGTTCCTGCAAAATCACGATCAGATAGGAAATCGGGCGTTCGGGGAGAGGATTCTCACGATTGCCGATCCGCGAGCGGTTCGCGCGGCTGCCGCGATTCTTTTGCTTGCGCCCTCGCCTCCGTTGCTCTTCATGGGCGAGGAATTTGGAGCGCAAACTCCGTTTCTTTTTTTCTGTGATTTTGAGAAAGACCTGGCGGCAGCGGTTACAGCGGGGCGAAGAAATGAGTTCGCTCGTTTCACCAGGTTCAGCGATCCGGATTCACGCAAGGGAATCCCTGATCCGAGCGATCCCAAAACGTTTGAGCAATCCAAGCTTGATTGGAATGCTTTCGGGGAAGCTGGTCGTCAGGAATGGTTGCGCTTTTATAAGGAGCTTCTGACACTGCGATCTGAGCATATCGTTCCGCGTCTATTGAGTGGATGTGAGATCAAGGCGAGTTATAAGGCTTGTGGAAGTTGCGGGCTGACCGCACAATGGGAGTTCCCTGACGGCAGAAAACTTATTCTTCTGGCAAATCTTGGAGGAGAATCTCTGTCTGGGGTTACGCCGCCAGCGGACTCTCAGGTTATCTTTTCTTATTCAGGCGCTTGCGAGGAAGCCGGCGAGAGCGAATTGAAGCAAGGAGTGTTGCCGTCCTGGTCTGTAGTCTGGTTTTTGAATTTATGAAGGCTAACTCCATCCCGCGCGCGACCTATCGATTGCAATTGAATCGCGATTTCACTTTCGCGCAGGCGACAGCGGTAGTTCCCTACCTGGCAGCGCTTGGCATCAGTCATTGTTATATCTCTCCTTTCCTAAAAGCGCGGCCGGGGAGTATGCATGGGTACGACATTGTTGACCACAATTCATTAAACCCGGAGATCGGCAGTCCGGAAGAATTTGACCGCTTCGTGGAAGCGCTTCACAAGCACGAGATGGGTCTGATTCTGGATATCGTGCCGAACCACATGGCGGTGATGGGAAGCGACAATGAATGGTGGTTGGATGTGCTGGAGAATGGGCAGGCGTCTTCGTACGCGTGCTTTTTCGACATCGATTGGCGTCCGCTGAAAGATGAGCTTCACGGAAAGGTTCTCGTTCCGGTTTTACACGATCACTACGGGGCGGTGCTGGAGAACGGCGAACTGAAACTGGTTTTTCGCAAAGAGAACGGGGATTTTTATGTTGCGTACAAGGAGCACCGCTTTCCGATTGGTCCGAGAGAGTATCCGCGAATTCTGCAACGGTCGATCGACTCGCTGCTATCGAAGTTAGGTGAGCAGGACCCTGACCTGCTTGAGCTTCAGAGTCTGAGCACGGCCTTTGGCCACTTGCCTGGCCGGCAAGAGCTGAGTGGCGAGCATCTTGCCGAGCGCAATCGGGATAAAGAAATCAACAAGCGCCGGCTGGCTGCGTTATGCGCGAGAGCGCCGCAGATTGCGGCGGGCATTGAAGCGGCGGTCGATGCCATGAATGGCAATCCCGCCGACCCGGCGAGCTTTGAGGCGCTGCATGAACTGATCAAGGCACAGACTTTCCGTTTGGCCAATTGGAGAGTCGCGTCGGATGACATCAACTACCGGCGTTTTTTCGATACCAACGATCTCGCGGGAATTTGCATGGAAAACGAAGCCGTGTTTCAGGCGACTCACCGGCTTATTTTAAGTTTTGTGGCAGAAGGAAAAGTGGATGGGCTGCGGGTGGATCATCCCGACGGACTGTACGATCCGGCGCAATATTTTGAGCGTTTGCGGCGCAGTCTGCTGAATGCTACGAACCACGAAGAGAGCAGCGAGGGCGACTCGCGATATGTGGTTATAGAAAAGATCCTGACTGGCTCAGAGCGGCTGCGCAGAGAATGGCCGGTCGCGGGCACAACCGGCTACGATTTCGCGAATCTGGTGAATGGATTGTTCGTGGACCCCGCGGCGGCGGCGCGTTTTGAACGGATTTACCGCAACTTCACGAGAAATGAAATCGATTTTGGCGAACTCGCTTACCGCTGCCGCAAGCTGATTATTCGAGTTGCTCTGGTCAGCGAATTGAACGTGCTGGCCAATCAACTGACGCGCATTGCGCTTTCCAAGCGGCATACGTGCGACTTCACCCTCAATAGTTTGCGCGATGCGCTTATGGAAGTGGTGGCGAACTTTCCTGTCTACCGCACTTACGTCAGTCCAGCGGGAATCTCGGAGAGCGATGCGAACTATATCGACGGTGCGATTCGCTCGGCCAAGAGAAGAAATCCGGCTGCGGATACGAGCGTGCTTGATTTCGTCAGAGATGTGCTTTTGACACGCATCGCCGGCGGACAGGATCACGGTTATCAAAAGACGGTGACTGCTTTCGCCATGAGATTCCAGCAGTTCAGCAGTCCGGTGATGGCGAAGGGGCTGGAAGACACGGCATTCTACCGTTACAACCGGCTGGTTTCGCTGAACGATGTAGGAGGAGACCTTCATCGATTTGGATTCACGGAACCGGCGTTTCACGCCGCGAATCAGGAGCGCTTGCTCGATTGGCCTCACACCATGTTGGCCACCAGTACCCATGATTCCAAGCGGTCGGAAGATGTGCGCGCCCGGATCAACGTGCTCTCCGAGATTCCAGGGCTGTGGAGACTTCACGTGCGGCAGTGGAGGCATCTGAATCGTGAGCATCGGAGCGTGGTCCATGAACAGATCGCACCTTCGGCGAATGACGAATATTTTCTTTATCAAACATTCATTGGGGCGTGGCCGGCGGAGCCTTTCCGTAACGCTGACGATCGAAGGACTTTTCGCGAGCGGATTGAAAGCTACATGTTGAAAGCGCTCCGCGAAGCGAAGCAAAACACCAGTTGGATCAATCGCAACACGGAATACGAAAACGCAGTTTCGTCGTTTGTGGCGGCGCTATTGAATGCGGATTCCAACAATCCGTTTCTTGAGAATTTTCTGCCTTTCCAAAAAAGCGTGGCCCGCGTTGGTCTGTGGAATAGCCTTTCCCAGACGGTGCTCAAGCTAACTTGTCCGGGCGTTCCGGATATTTATCAGGGGAACGACTTGTGGGATTTCAGTTTGGTGGACCCGGATAACCGCCGTCCGGTGGATTATTCCCGACGTGAGGGGGCGCTAGAAAATCTCCGCAAGTACGGAAATAACCCAGGCGATTCGAGCGTGAAGGCATTGCTGGATGCGCCCGAAGATGGCCGCCTGAAATTGTATGTGATCTGGAAAACGTTAGGCTTGCGCAAACAATATCCAGATCTCTTCCGGGAGGGTGAATATGTTCCGCTGGCGATCCATGGCGCCAGAGCCAATCACGCGGTTGCGTTCATGCGCAGGTTTGAGGGCAGCAGTGCGCTCGTGATCGTGCCGAGGCTTACCGGAGGATTGCTTCATCAGTTGGAGGGTTCGCCGACCGGGCGGGAGGTTTGGCAGGATACTCATATTCTGCTGCCGCCCTGCCCGTGTTCAAAAGCTTATCGGAACGTGTTCACCGGAAACGTGCTCGAATTGGCCAACCCCGCCGACCAATTGAGGATGGATGTTTCGACAGCCTTTGCGGAGGTTCCCGTAGCGCTATATCTGCACTGATGTAATCGTGTTCAAAATAACCTTAGAACAGACTACGGTATTACCCTGATGGACTCCGGTCTTTACCTGGATTAAATTCATTCGATCCCTTGCAGAATCTCTGCCTTGCTGAGGTGTTTACCGTGAATACACAATCCTCCCTCCCTAAAACAGAAACCTGGCGCGAACTTTATATTGCCGCTCTGTTCGAGGCCGACAAGGACCTAGTACCGGAGCGAATCGCCACCGCCGAGCAGGCGATCGTGGCCCGGGCCCGCGAACTATTCTTGACCGGAAACGATATGATCGAAGAAGACCAAGCTCTGGACGATGCTTTGTACGCTTTGAAAGCCCTGCAAAATTGCCTACAGTTGTTGCACGCGGCGGTGGCGTAGACCGGCTGAATTGCCCGGTTCACCTCAGCCTGGGCATCGGCATCAAAAGGCGAGGACACATTCGCCTCGCAGGGCTTGGCTATCCGTGAGCGGCGCGCGATTTTGCAGCGCTTATAATCTCGCCGGCCGCTCTATGGCCGCTGGCGATCGCTCCGTGGACGGTGCCGTTGTGGCCGCCAATGTCGGTAGCTTCACCGGCAAAGAATAATGCCCCGTCGACCGGCTTTGCCAAATTTTGCTGGGCACCATCGTAGCCTGCTTTTCCATAGCTATAGGCTCCGCGCGAGAATGGATCGTCCTGCCAGTCGTGAAAATAGACGTTCTCCAGCAGGCTCTCGAGTTCCTGCGTAGTCACCCCAAGCAGGCGATGGAGAGCGTTGATACTCTGTTCCACGACGAAAGATTCGCTTCGTCCAGAGAGCCTTTCAGCGCAGTGAAATGGAGCCCACCCAATCAGAATGGGGATCTTTTCCGGCAATGTAGTCCACCAAGTGGGAAACCAATCGTCGTGGGAGAAGAGAAAACTCATTCCGCTCAAAGTTTTGGAATTCGTATCGATCGACTTGCCGCGGGACTTCGTTCCGGACCTAGTTGCTGACTTCGCGCCTGAGTTGGGAAGGCTGTCCCAGAAACGCTCGCGAAAGCGCAAGCTGACCCGGATGACTTTGCCCATAATCGCGTTGCGGATCGAATCTTGTTTCTCGGGAGGCAGTTCCGGGCGGAACTGAATTGCGCCAGCCTGTCCGGGCGAAGCTTGCAGGACGCCGAGCGGGACGGTGATAAGAACGCGCGAGGCTGAAAGCTCATCCATCCCATCGGGACAGCTGGTGGTTAGGGTTACATGGCCGGCACGCCAGGTGATGCCTTCGACGACGGTGTTCGTCTGAACCGGAATCCCGCGATTCTCCAGCTGTTGCTGGAAAATTGCGATCAAGTCCGCATATCCATGGGAAGTGCGAAAGGCGCGGTGCCCTTCGATCTGCTCTTCGGCGCGCATTCCCTTTACCAGCCAATGCACGCCCACCAGGGACGGATTGGCGGCGTTGAATCCGGTGACATAACTTGTGGCCCACTCACGGGCACGCCGCACTTTGTCATCATCATTGTTGTTCGACTTGGAGCGATAGGCCGCAAGGAATTCGAGGAACGATCGGTCATGTTCCCGGTCGCTCATCTTCTGCAGGATTTCGTCTACATCGGCGAAGAAGGTGCAGGGAGTCAGGTGGCGTTTTTCGAAGCACCAATTATCTCCGTCCACTTCGCGGATCTGGACTTTTTGGTTTTCGAGGAGATTCCAAAGTTGCGGCGGCTTGCCGTGAATAAATTCGGCGCCTAACTCGATTGGAGCTTGGTCTTTGGAGTCGAGCCGGGTAAATATGCGGCCACCGATGCGATCACGAGCTTCAACGATTGTTACCGCCAGACCGGAGTCCGCCAAGGCTACTGCCGCGGATATCCCGGCTGCTCCGGCTCCTATTACGATTACATCGGGTTCCGGGGGATGTAAGGATTCCATAGGCTTTCTGGCAGTAACTTCCGGGACGGGTTGCTTCAGCGGGCGGGAGCCATTCATTTCGGGGCTGGGCTTTCCGATTTCAGATAGGAGATTGCCGCGTCAGCGTCCTCACGGGTCATCCGAAACTGGGGCATCGGCGGGCGCAGGTAGGTTCCGGTTTTCCAGATTCCGGTGGTTAACAGTTTGAGCATCTCATCATCCGTTCCGGGCAGCGATCCGGCAATCCGGGGCGCGGTGAGCGGCCAATTCTCAACCGGCTGGGCCGAGGTTAACCACAACGGCGCACCTTGCAACCATCTGGCTCGGTCGGGCTCCCCTGCTCCGGTTCGGGGCGTGTGACACTGGCCGCACACGGCGACGCTGTTCACAATATATTCGCCACGAGCGCTTTCTCCTTTGGCGTTTTCTCCTTTAGCAACAGAATTCTGGCTCGAGTGATTTGATTTAGAGGCCCGGGGAGGATTTTGGCCAGAACTTGCATGAACAAGACCAGATATTAGCAGAGCGCCGAAAAAGAAATTACGAATATGCCTGAAGTTTGGATTGTTGGAGTTCACCTCTATTTGGTTGAGGATGGTTGGCTGGAGGTTGGCGGGAGCTTGGGCTCGGTTGGCGCAGCCGGGGCGGGCAGACAAACCCTATTCGGGGTTTCGGCATCTTGTTTGCAGCCGTTGCATTCCTAAGGGTAGGACTGTCATACTCCTAGCCACTATTTACGGGCTTCCGCGAGTCCGGCAATGGGATTTTGCTTGAAAACGGCGGCAACCGCTCATGACGGAACGGCAGAACTTCTGGGGGGGATGGCAGGAACGCATCTCAGCGCTTAGAAATGTGCCGGCCGTTCTGAAGATCGTATGGGATTCAGGACCTGGGGTGGTGGTTTTTGGCGTGGTCTCGCGGGTGTTCGCGTCGCTTATGCCGGTTGGGCTTCTATGGATTACGAAGCTCATTATTGACAACATTAATAATGCGGTCCACGCTCACCAGGCGGTGAAACCTGGGTTTTGGTGGTTAGTGGTGGCGGAATTCTCGCTGGCTGTTCTGAACAGTATTCTCCTGCGCAGCATCGACTACTCGGACTCACTGCTGGGCGATAAGTACACCCGGTATGTCAGCATTCGAGTCATGAGCCATGCGGCCAGCCTGGATCTGATCGCCTATGAAGATCCGGTCTTTTACGACCGGCTCGAGCGGGCCCGGGTGCAGGCGACGGATCGGTTGGTGATGATCCAGCAGATTGGCCGGCTGGTGCAGCAGGCGATCACCACTATTACCTTGTCGGTATCGATCATGTTGTTCTCTCCCTGGCTTATGCTCCTGCTGATCGCGGGGGTGGTTCCGGCTTTTCTTGGTGAGAGCCATTTTGCCTTCCTGGGATACGCGAAGAATTTCCGGCAGACGCCGGTGAGGCGACAACTCGATTACCTGCGGATCCTTGGTGGGAGCAAGGAAGCGGCTAAGGAACTGAAGCTCTTTGGACTGAAAGATTTCCTGCGGGAGCGATTCACACGATTATCCGATGGCATCTACGAAGAAAATGTCGCGCTGTCTCGCCGCAAGCTGATCGCGGGTGCATTGCTCTCGATGATCGGCACCACGGGGTATTACTCTGCCTATGTATTCGTGATCTGGCGGACCGTGGCGGGGGTGCTGACCATCGGGTCATTAACCTTTCTGGCCGGAGCCATTCAGCAGGCCAGCAGCAACATCGAGCAGATATTCTCTACCTTCGCGGGCATCGGCGACCAGGCGTTGTTCCTCACGGATTTGCTGGCCTTCTTTGAAATGAAGCCGACGATTCAATCCAAGCCCAATGCCCTGCCGGCCCCCCGACCGATTGTGCGGGGAATTGAATTCAGGAACGTTTCGTTTAGCTATCCGGGAAATTCACGGCGGGTTTTGGATCACATCGATTTTCAGCTGCATACCAACGAGCGGCTGGCGCTGATCGGCGAAAATGGGCAGGGCAAAACGACCATCGTGAAATTGGTCACGCGCCTGTATGACCCCACGGAAGGGCAAATTCTGTTGGATGGAGTTGACCTTCGCGAATATGATCTGGAGGACCTGCACCGCGAGATTGGCGTCATTTTCCAGGACTTCATGCGTTATGAAATGACCGCCGGCGAAAATATTGCGGTGGGCCGCATTGAGGAAGCCGGGAATCTGGAGCTCTTGAAGCGTGCGGCAGAGAAAAGCATGGCGCACCAGACGATTGGACGGCTGGCCGGGGGCTACGATCAAATGCTGGGGCGGAGATTTGAGCAAGGGATCGATCTTTCCGGCGGCGAATGGCAAAAAGTTGCGCTGGCGCGCGCCTACCTGCGTGACGCTCAACTGCTGATTCTTGACGAGCCCACTGCCGCACTCGACGCGCGCAGCGAATTCGAAGTGTTTCACCGCTTTACCGAACTCACGGCGGGGAAGATGGCGCTTTTTATTTCGCACCGCTTTTCAACCGTGCGTTCCGCGGACCGCATCCTAGTTCTGGAAAACGGCAGGATCGCCGAGGAAGGAACCCACGACCAACTGGCGCGCATGGGTGGTCGTTACGCGGAGATGTTCGAGATGCAGGCCTCGAGCTATCGCTAGGAAAACGTAGAATGACACCACAGAGCGGTCATCTGGAACTCGTCAGTACGGAACCGAAAGACCTGCGTATACCTCTGGATATGGGACGACCCGAACCGGATACGTTATCCTCAAGCGCCGCCGACCTGGCCCGCGCCCTGGCATGGATGCCGGGGCAGCAAGAATCGCGGCATTTCCGCGATCGTTGCGAAACCCTCACCCGTGCATTCCATCCTTTATTAATATCGCTGGAAGTTCGCGCGACAAAAACGGCCTCCGAGGATTTCCTGCGCCTGCAGGAAAACATGTTCCTGATCGCGGGGGAGCTACAAGCCAACTGCGAAACCTTTAGCGCGCCGCACAAGCTGCCGCAGGTTCGCACGCCGGATGGAAAAGTGATTCCAAGAATTTCCGCATTGGCGGATGGGCTGCTTGCCGCCAGCGGTTTCCAATTCAGCGAGGCGAGCTTCATCGCATACATTCAGGCTTTCCAGGGAGTCACCGTTCTTAAGATGGCGGAGCTTTGGATGTTGATCCCTGTCATGAAGATTGTGCTGTTGGAGCACATCGCGGAGCGCGGGCGCCGGTTGCTCGAGGATCCCTCGCCATCCTACGGCATCCAGGAATTGGTCCGCAGCCTACAGGATATTAAGCAAACCTCGTGGAAGGTGATCATCGAGCCGCTGATTTTGTTTGACCAGGTCTTGCGGCAAGATCCGGCCGGTGCTTATTCCCGGATGGATTACGAGACGCGCGAACTCTACCGCAAACGGCTGGTGACAATCGCCGACCGCTGCGACTGTTCGGAGTCGAGGGTTGCCAGCGAAGTGCTTGCGCTGGCGCGTGAGGCGCAGGCGCACCCGAGTCCGGATCCGCGCGTGACTCTGCGTGAGTCTCATGTGGGATCGTATCTTCTGGCCGAAGGCAGAGCCGCTCTACAGAAGAAGGTCGGATTCCACCCTCCGATTGTGCAGCGATTGCGCACTTTTCTGCTTGACCATCCGGATGAGTTTTACCTGCCGGGCATAGCCGCCCTCACGTTCGCGATCGTCACTGTGGTCGTACTGCAATTGACACCGCCCAGCACTTCGCTTGGTCTAGTTTTACTCGCGATTTTAGCCGTGTTGTTGCCGGGTTCGCAGAGCGCCGTGCAAATCATGAACTACCTGGCCACTCTGGTGTTGCCAGCGCAGACTTTGCCCAAACTCGATTTTTCCCAGGGCATTCCGAATGATTGCGTGACCATGGTGGCGATTCCCACCATGTTGATGAGTGAGAAGCAAGTGCGCAGGCTGGTGGACGATCTGGAAGTTCGCTATCTCGGCAATCAGGATGCGAATGTCCGTTTTGCGCTGCTTTCGGACCTGCCTGATTCTCCATCGGAACCGCGGCAAGATCATGTGCTTGTAACCCTGGCCTCGACTCTTATCCGCAAACTGAACGACAAATATGAAGCGCAGGGGATGGGGTCGTTCTTCTTGTTCCATCGCCATCTGGTCTACAACCC
>JBAUVJ010000043.1:0-7759 GCA_049583165.1 Candidatus Sulfotelmatobacter sp.
GTGCAGGCGCGTCGGGCGGCAATAACTTCGACCAGCGCATGCCGGAGCCGGAGCATGCCGCGGCAGGGTCCGGGCCGATTACGGATGAGGATATTCCGTTCTAGGAGTGTACCGAAAATAGTCTTCGTGAGGGCACAGCTTCCAAGCTGTGCCTTATTCGTTGGGTGTAAATTCAATCAGTGTCCCGCCCCCGCCGGTCCCTTCCTCACCGCTTTCTTCAACGCAAACACAATCGGCACGCAGCCGAAGCACATTAGCGCCATGTAGCGAAAATCGTCTACGTAGGACCACAGGCGTGCCTGTCCGGTGAGGGTTTGATTGATCAGTCCATAGGCTTGCTGCAACGCGTTGACGGGCGAGGCTCCTCGCGCGCTTAAGTATTGCTGCGTCCCTTGTAGTGCGCCCTGGACCTCAATGCGTGCCGGACTCAACGAAGCCGCCAGTTCGTTGCGATGGACTTGCTCGTGCCGGGCGACGATTGTGTTCACCACGGAGATTCCAATGCTGCCTCCGATGTTGCGCAGCAAATTGTAAAGTCCGCTGGCGTTGCCGATTTCTTCGTTCTTCAGGTAAGCCATGGCGGTGGTCGAGAGCGGGACAAAGACGCATCCCGAGCCGAAGCCGCTGATTAGGATGGCCCACAAAAATGTCCACTGGCCGATGGAGAGGTTGACCTCGCCAAACCACAGGCTGGCCGCTGCAAATAGAGAGAAACCGAAGGCGATCAACCAGCGGTTGTCGATCTTGGCGGTGAGATAGCCAATGATCGGCATGGCCACAATCGCACCAATACCGCGCGGGCTCACCGCCCAGCCCGCCGCCAGCGCGGTATATCCCATCAATTCCTGATAGAAGAGCGGAAGCAAGGTCACTAAACCATAGATGGCCGCGCCAAACAATCCAATCAGCAGGCATCCGATGGCGAAGTTGCGATGCTTGAAGACGCGGAGATCGACCAGCGGCTTCGCGCTGCGAAACTCTCGAATAAGAAACGCAACTAAACTGATGATGAGTATGAACGCAGCCCAGCGAATCCAGGTCGCTCCGAACCAGTCGTCTTCCTGACCTTTGTCTAGGATGATTTGCAGGCAGCCGAGCCAGACAGCGAGCAACCCCAGCCCAATGCCATCGAACTTGCCGGGGTGCGCGTCCTTGATATAAGGAGGATCTTCCACATACCGCGAGATCATGAAGATGGCAAATGCGCCGACGGGAATGTTGATGTAAAACGCCCAGCGCCAGGAGTAGGCATCGGTGAGCCAGCCACCGAGCGTGGGGCCGAGCACGGGCGCAACTACCACGCCCAGGGCGAACACGGCCATAGCCAATCCGCGCTTCTGCGGCGGAAAGGTTTCGAGCAGAATCGCCTGCGAGAGCGGTTGCAGCGCTCCGCCTCCGGCGCCTTGCACCGCCCGCGCAATCAGGATCAGCGCCAAACTGGTGGCCGCTCCGCAGGCGAAAGAAGAAACTGTGAAGATCACGATGCAGGTAATCAGAAATCGCTTGCGCCCGAAGCGCAGTGAAAACCAGGAACTGGCCGGCAAGATAATGGCGTTGGCAACGAGGTAACTGGTAAGCACCCAGGTAGCTTCGTCGTTGGTGGCCGACAAACTGCCCGCGATGTAAGGAAGCGCGACGGCGGCAATGGAAGTGTCCAGCACTTCCATGAACGTGGCAAGCATTACCGCGATTGCGATGAGCCAGGGATTGCGTGCGGGTTTTCCTTGATCTGGGGCGGGACCGCTGCTTGCCGGTTGTGGAGTCATCGCTTTCTGCCCCAAGCCTCAGGTTCGGAATGAACTGTTAAAGATGCTCTGGCAAGCCGCGAGGTTTCAACGTGTTTCGATCACGTATGCTTATTGAGCCTAGGAGCTGATCACCGGATATCTTAACTTCCGCTATGATGGCTGACGGAGAAATCTTCATGCCCGAGCAATTAGCCGATAAGCAATGCGTTCCCTGCCGCGGCGGAGTTCCTCCGCTGAAGGGAAAAGCGCTTGAAGCGCTGCACAAAGTGGTTCCCCAGTGGAGCGTGATCGACGAGCATCACTTAACGCGGGCGTACAAGTTTCCCGACTTCGCGCAAGCGCTCGCGTTCGTCAACCGCGTGGGCGCACTGGCCGAGGAGCAAGGGCATCATCCCGACATTCTACTGGCCTGGGGAAAAGCCGAGGTCACAATGTGGACGCACAAGATCGACGGCCTCACCGAAAGTGATTTCATCATGGCGGCGAAGATCGACCGAATTTAAGATCGACCGGATTCTCGGAACATAACAGATTCGATTCGCCGCGCCGCAGACCACTTTACGATTCTCGAGTCGCTCGCATCGCCAGCGCCCACAATCCCGCAGGAACCAGCATGAGCACTCCGGTACCAGTGGCAACCGTGCGCACCGCGACCCCCGAATCGAGCAGGCGTCCACACAGAAAAGCTCCAGCCGCGATGGTGAGCATGGCAAAGCCCAGGTCGGCGGAAAACACGCGTCCGCGAAAACGATCGTCGGTATGAAGCTGGAGCAATGTCGTGGAAAATACCCACACCATTGATCCTCCGCCGTGCGCGACCATGGCGCACGCGGCCGCCATCCACACGGTGCGGCCATGCCCGAGAAGTCCGTATCCAACCGCGATGATCAGATAGCCGAAGAATATGCCGAGTTGCAGCCTGCGGTCGGCGCGGCCCGCCCAACGGGCTGCGACCAGAGGGCCGACCAGCGCTCCCAACCCGCGTCCACCAAGCAGAATGCTCATGCCCAGCATCGATGCGCTGGCGGCATCCGCCTTGTGCCAGTGCAGTGCGAATTCGTGCGCGCCCATAACGGTGAAGATCACCCAACTGGGGCCAATCATAAGTTCGCCAGACTTGGCAAAGACCGCGGGCAGAATGGTGCGATGGTTGCGTATGTAGCGGATGCCTTCCAGCACCGGTGAAAAATCAACCAGATCGCGCGGCCGCAGTGGCGCGGCGGACTCGGCGTGGGGCTCGGCAAAGTGCATTCCTCCGATAAGTAGGGCCGAGGTTAGGAATGACAGCGCATTCAGTACGAACACAGTGTCGCGTCCAAAGAAAGCTGCGACCACTCCACCCACTGAAGCGCCCACCAACAAATTCACCGACCAGGTTGCCGAAGAGAGAGTGTTGGCCACGAGGACTTCGCCCCGCGCGGCAATGGCGGGGATCACCGCGTTGCGCGCCGGTTCGAAGAATGCGGCCATGATGGTCTCAGCCAGCAATAAGGGATAGACCAGCCACACCATGGAACGCGAACGAACCAGCAGCATCGCTAGCACGATGGCGGAACGAACCAGATCGGCGGCAATCATCACGTGCTTGCGGCGCAAGCGATCGTTCACTACTCCCGCCATTGGTCCCACAAAGGTTTGCGGCAGAACCTGGAGAACCAGGGCCAGAGCCACCGAACTGGCATGACCGGTCAACTGCAACAGCAGCGTGTAAATGGAGAGAGTGTAGAACCAGTCGCCAATCTCACTGACAATTTGCGCCGACCACAGCCGACGAAAATTGCAGTTGCCTCGGAGAAGGCGCCAGTACGAAGCGAAAGAAATCGACGGCGCCGCGAGCTCTGGTTGAGGGTCCATGCGAATGGTTAGGGTAACTGGTGAGTTTGCACTTCGGAAATGTGAGCGAAGAAGCGCTTCAGGCGTTCTGCCGACGGCGCCTCGCAAGAGTGTCGTCTGTGCGATGGCGGTCTTCTTAAGAGTCCGGACGCAGTTTGATCTTCAAATCCTCGGCAATCTGCCTGCCATGGAAGCGGCCGTTTTCGATAAAAATTTCATTGGTGCGCGACCCCGCCACAATCACGCCGGCCACATAAATTCCCGGCACATTGCTTTCCAGCGACACTGGATCGCAAACCGGACGATGCTGGTCGCTGGAGAGTTCAATGCCCATGCTGCGCAGAAAATCGTAGTCGGGATGGTAGCCCACGAGGGCAAAGACGAAATCGTTCTTCAGGCGCAGCGGCCCTCGGGGCGTGTTGATGACCACGTGGTCCACGCCAATTTCCTGCACGGTGCTGTTGAAATAGGCTTCGATCTCATTGCCCTTGATGCGGTTTTCTAAATCGGGCTTGATCCAATATTTGACGTGATGGTGCAACTGCGTGCCGCGATAGACCAGCGTGACACGCGAGCCGTGACGCCACAGATCGAGGGCGGCAATGGCCGCGGAGTTCTTGCCACCGATCACCAGTACATCCGTGTCGTAGTAGGGATGGGCGTCGCCGTAGTAGTGCGAGACCTTGGGCAGATCTTCGCCAGGAATGCAAAGCTGGTTGGCTAAATCGTAGTAGCCGGTGGAGACAATCACCTTGCGGGTTCGGTAGTCATGCGGGCGGCCGGCACGGTCGGTGGAGGTGATGCTGAAATTCCCGTCTTCACCCATCACGGTTTTAACCCACTCGTATTGGCGAATATCGAGATGGTAATGCTCGGTGACCTTGCGGTAATACTCCAGAGCTTCTTCGCGCGTAGGCTTTTGCCGGGCGGTGGTGAAAGGGATGTCGCCGATTTCGAGAAGCTCGGGAGTCGTGAAAAACAGCATGTTGGGTGGATAGTGATACAGCGAATTCACCAGGCAGCCTTTGTCGAGCACGATCACTTTTAGGCCAACCTTCTGTGCTTCAATGGCGCAGGCCAAGCCTGTCGGCCCGGCTCCGATTACCAGCACATCCGTGCGCACCTCGGATTGCGGACGGACTTGTGTCCTGGGCAAAGTCTCGATGTCTTCGGCAGTCAGAAGATCGGGCATAGCAGCACCCGCTTGCGCGTGCTTCAGCGAACGAGCGCAGATTCGGGGATCGATGATTCTAGCACGTGGGAAGGGCAGACTATTGAGGGTTGTAAAAGACTTGTTAGCAGCTTCGAGTCGGATTGCTGAAAAATGTTTGTGACCGTCTCCGTCCCCAGACTGCAAAGGTCCGGGCCCAATATTGACAAGTGACTATTTACACCTTACGGTGTACCTTAATGATCAGGAGCTTGAGGCACCGTGGCCTTAAACGACTTTATGAGCGCGGGGACCGTAGCGGAATACGGCCCGACCTGCTGGAGACGGTCGAAGACATTCTCGCCCGGCTCGACGAAGCCGAGGCGCCACATGCAATGAACCTTCCCGGTTATCGCTTGCACACGTTGAAGGGGAACTTGAAAGGCTTTTGGTCGGTCGCAGTACGGGCAAACTGGCGTATTGTATTTCGCTTCGAGGGCGTGGATGCGTTTGACGTTGAGCTGACCGACTATCACCAGGCAAGAATCAAGGAAAGGCCACACCATGCCGATGAAAAATCCGCCGCACCCTGGACGCAGCATCCGAACCGCATGTCTTGAACCCCTGGGCCTTTCCGTCACGGCGGGAGCGGAGGTTCTCGGCGTGACCCGACAAACGCTCAACAACGTCATTCACGGGAAGTCGGGCATTAGTCCGGAGATGGCGATCCGGCTCTCGAAAGCGTTTGGCACCACTCCGGAAACCTGGCTACGAATGCAGCTTGCCTATGATCTCGCAGAAGCGCGCAAAAACGAAAGCAAGATCAGAGTCCGGCGCCAGGGCGGGCTGCAAGAACTGCATGCGCAATGACTAATGACTATGCTCCTTTGCCGTTCGGTCCTCGATTCATTTCCGGGTTAATTCAGATTTTTCCTCCCGGGGGCATTGCGGTACAGGAATTGGTTCGTACCAAGCGCCTCAACAGTTGGTTCAAGATCTAGCTGGCGAAAACGCATCGGAGATTCCCTCGTGTCTACTACCATAGAACCCTCCACTTCCACCCGCACCGAATCCGACAGCATGGGAAAGATCGAAGTCCCGGCCAATGTTTATTGGGGGGCGCAGACGCAGCGCTCTTTGCTGCATTTCAATATTGGCCGCGACACCATGCCGCCGGAATTGATTCATGCCTTTGGCACGTTGAAGAAAGCTTGCGCCCTGGTGAACCAAGATCTGGGCAAACTGCCCGCGGACAAAGCAAAACTGATCGTTCAAGCCGCCGACGAAGTCATCGCAGGCAAGCTGGACGACCAGTTTCCGCTGCGCGTGTGGCAGACGGGCAGTGGGACGCAGACCAACATGAACGTGAACGAAGTCATTTCTAACCGGGCCATCGAAATTGCCGGTGGTCCGCATGGACGAGAAATGATGGGATCGAAGAAGCCGATTCATCCCAATGACGACGTGAATATGTCGCAGTCGTCGAATGACACGTTTCCCGCCGCCATGCACATCGCCGCCGCGGATCGGGTGAAGAACACGCTGATTCCGGCGATCAAAAGCGTGCACGATGCGATCGCAGCCAAGGCGAAAGAATTCCATGACGTGGTAAAGATCGGCCGCACGCATCTACAAGATGCCGTACCGCTGACCTTTGGCCAGGAGTTCGGAGGATGGGCAAGCTTGTTGCAGCGCGACATCAAGCGGCTGGAGCAGGCGCTCGACGGCCTTTACGATCTGGCTATCGGTGGAACGGCAGTTGGCACCGGAATCAATACGCATCCAGAATTCGCGGAGCGTGCCGCGAAAAAGATCGCCGAGCTCACTGGCCTTCCCTTCCGCTCCCATGGCAACAAGTTCGCTGCGCTCTCGGCCCACGACGAAATTGTGTTCGCCCAGGGCGCAATGGAAACGCTGGCAGCTTCGCTGATGAAAATCTCGAACGACATTCGCTGGCTGGCCTCCGGGCCACGCTGCGGGCTGGGCGAAATCTCGATTCCGGAAAATGAACCTGGATCTTCGATCATGCCCGGCAAGGTGAATCCCACGCAGTGTGAGGCTATGACGATGGTCTGCGTGCAGGTTCACGGAGCGACCGCAGCCGTGGGATTTGCGGGATCGCAGGGTAATTTCGAGCTCAATGTCTATAAGCCGGTGATTATTTACAACTTTCTGCACTCAGTCACATTGATCGCCGACGCCTGCCACGGATACGTTGAATACATGATCAAGGGCATCGAGGTCGATCGCGCCAAGGTGGATTGGTACGTGAAAAATTCGCTGATGCTGGTTACGGCCCTGGCGCCAAAGGTGGGATACGACAATGCCGCGCAGATCGCTCATACCGCGCACGTGGAGCACAGCAGCCTGCGCGAGGCCGCCTTGAAGCTAGGTTATCTGACCGGCGAGGAATTTGATCAGCTGGTGAAGCCGGAGACGATGACCCAGCCGTGAGACAACGGACAGTCTGCAAGAAGCACAACTGGAAGAATTATGATTCCGCCAGTTCTGCCGGTTTGACCAGCGACTGCTGTTTCTCCTCGTTTTTCTTCTTCGGAGTGGTCGTAATTACCGCCACGCTCACTAGGATCAGAACTGTTCCAATAATTGTCCGCAGGCCGAGTTGCTCTCCGCCGACAAAGTATCCCAGCAGCACGGCCACGACCGGATTCACGTAGGCGTACGTTCCTACTTTGGTTGGCGATTCGTGGTGGATGAGCCATACATAAGCGGTGAAGGCGACAATCGAACCCGCGACAATTAAATAAATCAGCGCGAGCCACGCGCCGGTGGAGACTGCGCTCACATGGAATCCGCGAAACTCTCCCAGGATCGCCGCCGCCACGGTCAGCAGAATCCCACCGGCAAGCATCTGAGATCCCGAGCTCATCACTTTCGATTCCGGCAAAGATAGCTTGCGCGTAAGAATAGCCGCCAGCGACCAACTGATTGCGGAGACTACCAGCGCAGCGGCTCCGGCAAAATCAATCGAGGCGTCTCCAAAACTCGCCGAGCGGCTGACCAGGAC
>JBAUVJ010000044.1:0-2139 GCA_049583165.1 Candidatus Sulfotelmatobacter sp.
CTCTTCCCCAATGAGTTTGTAAACGCGAGATTGCTGGTGAACACGCTCGAGGGCGTCACATTGATTCCTACGTCAGCGATTCAACACAATGGCCAGACGGCATTTGTTTACGTTATTCAGAATGACACGGCTCAGATTCATAACATCACGACCGGCGTAGCAGATGCGGGCAACACCGCTGTCGAAGGCATCAATCCCGGAGACGTGTTAGCCAACAGCAGCTTCGATAAGCTGCAGAATAATTCGAAGACCGTGGTTTCCAAGCAGCCTCTGCCCGCCGCTTCAACCGAGAGCCAAGCCCCGTGAGTCCGTCCCGCCCATTTATTCTGCGGCCCGTCGCGACTTCGTTGTTGATGGCCGCAATTTTGCTCGTTGGCATTGTCGCTTATACCCAGTTGCCGGTTTCCGCGCTGCCGGAGGTCGATTACCCCACGATCCAGGTCTTGACTTTTTATCCGGGCGCAAGTCCGTACGTGATGGCGACCACGGTCACCGCCCCATTGGAGCGGCAACTTGGCGAACTCCAAGGGCTCAGCCAGATGACATCCACCAGTTCCGGAGGAACCTCGGTCATCGTCTTGCAGTTCAATCTGAGCCTCAACATCGATGTCGCCGAAGAAGAAGTGCAATCGGCAATCAACGCGTCACAAAGCTACCTGCCCTCGAACCTCCCGACCCCTCCTGTCTACAGCAAGACGAATCCCGCCGACGCACCCGTGCTCACACTCGCCATCACCTCCGATTCCATTCCGTTGCCGCAGGTCGAGGATCTGGTGGATACGCGGCTGGCTCCGAAGCTTTCGCAACTAAATGGAGTTGGCCTGGTCAGCATCAGCGGGGGACAGAAGCCCGCGGTGCGTATTCGCGTGAATCCTTCCGCGCTGTCCTCCTATGGCATCGACCTCGAAGATGTGCGTACCGCGCTCACAGCGACTAGTGTGAACGCCGCGAAGGGCAACTTCGACGGACCGCGCCAGGACTACCAGATCGATTCCAATGACCAGCTGATCAGCAGCGATGATTATCGCAACGTCGTGGTTGCGTACCGCAATAACGCGCCGGTCATGCTTACCGACGTAGCGGAAGTAGTGGATGGCGTCGAGAATAACAACCAAGCCGCATGGATGAACCAAACCCCGGCCGTCATCCTGAACATCCAGCGCCAACCGGGCGCCAATACCATCAGCGTGGTCAAGAGCATCAAGAAGTTGCTGCCTCAGCTCGAAACCAATCTTCCCGCCTCGATTCGAGTCACCACGCTCACTGACCTCACCACCGCCATCGAGGCCTCGGTGGACGATGTTGAGTTCGAGCTGATGCTGACCATCGGGCTGGTTGTGATGGTGATCTTTCTCTTCCTGCGAAGTTTATACGCCACCATCATTCCCAGCGTGGCAGTGCCGTTGTCATTGGTAGGAACTTTCGCGGCAATGTATGCGCTCGGCTATAGCCTGGACAACCTTTCTCTAATGGCTCTCACCATTTCCACCGGATTTGTCGTAGATGACGCCATCGTGATGATTGAGAACATCTCGCGCTTCATCGAGGAGGGCGAAGCGCCTATGGAGGCGGCGCTCAAGGGAGCAGAACAGATCGGTTTCACGATCGTCTCGCTGACAGTCTCGTTGATCGCGGTCCTGATTCCACTCTTGTTCATGGGTGACGTGGTCGGCAGGCTCTTCCGCGAGTTTGCCGTGACCCTTGCAGTCACCATCGTCATCTCCGCCGTAGTGTCGCTCACGCTCACTCCCATGATGGCAGCGCGCATTTTGCGCCATGAACCGAAGGAACAGCAAGGGCGCATCTACCGGTGGTCTGAGCGCGTTTTCGATAGCATGATCGGTTTCTATGGCCGCACTTTGAAATTCGTGCTGGAGTATCAAACCATTACGCTGTTTGTGGCTCTCGGCACTTTGATTCTTACCGTGTTTCTCTACATCGTGATCCCCAAGGGTTTTTTCCCTGTTCAGGATACCGGCGTTATTCAAGGTATCTCTCAGGCGCCGGAGACTATTTCCTTTCCGGCGATGGAGGAAAAACAGCAGGAGCTCGCCAAGGTTATTCTCGCCGACCCGGCCGTTGAAAGTCTCTCCTCGTTCATCGGGGCCGATGGCACCAACACGACGCTCAACAGCGGCC
>JBAUVJ010000045.1:0-7285 GCA_049583165.1 Candidatus Sulfotelmatobacter sp.
CAGATCGGCTAGCGGCTCAGAAAACAATGCTCGATGCGATGGGTGTCAGACCGGAGTTGGTGAATTGAGAAACCGGGCTAGCGCCGGGCTAGGGTCAAACACAGGACACGGGCGAAGCCCTTTAGAAGGTGGTGGCCAGGGACGGAGATGAACCGCCGACGCCAGCCTTTTCAGGGCTGGTTTATATTGTAGTTTGAACGACTTACGTGACTCTAGGTGGCCGCCTAAGTCTTTGAAGAGTCGTTAGAGACGTGACGATCGTGGGTTGAAATCACGGGTTCAAGAACTCGTCGTTCGTACACACGATTGCGAGTCTCCCTTGCGCTCGCCGCGATCGGAAGCTGTTCTTTTTCAGTTCGTGATTCTCCTCCCAGCTTCGGCGGAATAGGTCTTCCGTTTTGTAACGCCACCAGATGTCTTACTCTTTCTAACCGCCCTGACGTTGACGGTGGTGGGTTAGAAGAACCGACAGCAGCAGCGAACGCAGCGCGGTGAGCACGGTGCGGGATTCTTGTCGATGACAGTGAGCAAAGCGCGAGCCGGCGCTTCTGGGGTTCTCCGCCCGCCCAGTGCTTAACAGCATCACCGCTGAACCCAAACGTGTTAGAGAATCTGGCTTCGGCGGCAACCTAGCCATCACTTCTCGGGTGCTCTAATCAAAGCAATTCCTACTGTGAAGTAGATTTGGACGAAACAACTACGTGTGCTTCTTTGCTAGGAGGGATTTCGCTTCCGGGTGGATAAATGAAAATCTGCAACTTGCCCCACCCCGCATCCGAATTCGCGTCCGACTCCTTACCCATTCCCAGAGTCTTGAGTTGACTATCGTCGAATCCGAAGTTCTCCACCAGATACTCGCGTACAACCATCGCCCGGGCCTGGGTTAGCACCAAGTCTTTCTGGGTATCGCCTTCCATCCCAGTGGATGCAACGACTACCGCAAAACCGAACTGGTTGTTGGCCAGGAACTCGCCGCCTGCGTTAAGAGACTTCTGGTTCTTCAGCTTGGCCGAATCCTGCTTATCGAAAAGCTGCTTCGTCGAATACGTAAACTCCTTTGTCGGTGCGCCTTGCGGCAATCGTTCAATCTCGTTCTTAGCGAGTTCATCTGAGTCTTCATAGCCGCGGTTCTTGAAATACCCTCGCAAGAGGAAATTGTGCTTCATTGCTTCCATATTTTCCTGGAAGTCGGTAACCCCGGCCCTCGCCTGGAGCATCGTGGCATGCATAGTGGCAGTGGTCTGTTCGAGGTTGGAATAGAGTTGTTTGTCGTTAACCAGCGCCCCTGCGGTTCCCTGGCCTCCGTTGATCTTGGCGCTGATCGAATCCAGATTCGCCGTCGCCTGCGTGGCATTGTGGATGGCTTGTTGGCTGCTATCCAGAATGCCGCTCATCTTATTGAGCAGCTCTGCCATTTCGAGCGGCGGCAGGCTGGCGATGGTATCTCCATCGCGCACGCCGGTTGTCCCGGCAGAGCCAAACGAGATCGCCAGAAATTGGTTGCCTAACAATCCCTCGGTTTCAATGGAGGCCACGGAGTCTTGCTTGATAATCTCGTGCGTCGACTTGCCCATATCCATGATAACTGTGACCATTCCGCCGGGCTTGTTGGGCAACACGATGCTGTGCACGGTTCCGCTGTGAACCCCGCCTACCCGCACATCGCCTCCGGCATCCAAACCCTCGACATTGGCGAATTGCGCCTTCAATTGGTAAGTGGAGCTGAAAAGATACTGCTTGCTGCCGATGACGAAAATACCGGCCACCAGAATTGCCAGGGTCGCAACGATAAAAGCTCCTAACCGCGCTGTTCTCGACATAATGTTCTCCTACGAATGCCTCAGAAATTCCCGAACGAACTCAATCTCACTTTGCTGAAGTTCTTCAAAGTTGCCTTCGATCACCACATCTCCACCATCGAGCAGGGCCAGACGGCCAGCAATCGTCTTCGCGCTGTGCAGATCGTGCGTCACCACGATCGATGCCATGTGATGTTCCTCCTGAAGCTTGAGAACCAAGTCGTCGATTTCCGCGGAACTAATGGGGTCGAGACCAGCGGTGGGCTCGTCGAGCAGCAGAATATCCGGCTCCAAAGCCAGCGCCCGCGCCAGCCCCACTCGTTTCTGCATACCGCCGGAAATGTCCGAAGGCATCTTCGCAAGAGCGCTCTCCATCCCCACTTCCGCGAGTAGCGCTCGAACCCGGTCGCCGCGTTCAGATTTCGACATCTCCATCTTATGGTGCAGCAGCGGAAAAGCCACGTTCTGTTCGACGGTCAGTGAATCGTAAAGTGCTGCGTGTTGAAACAGAAAACCCATCTTCTTCCTGACTACGCCCATCTGGTCGAGAGCCAGGCCGGCGATGTCTTGACCATGAATGCGAACCGACCCCGAGTCAGGTCTCTCGAGGCCAATGATGAGCCTTAGCAATACGCTCTTGCCGGTGCCACTGCGGCCCAGAACCGCCAAAGTCTCGCCGCGGCCCACGGCCAGGCTAACCCCGTTCAAAACATTTTGACTTCCGAAGGATTTATGCAAGTTCTCGACGGCGATAACCGGCGCTCTGCCGTCCTTCTCGGCTTCTCCTTGCTTCATCGCGACTTGATCGATTGTGTCCATGTTTGTTTCGCGAGGCGCGTGAATTACTTAATGAATGGTCACGGGAACAAGATGAGAATGATTTTCACGAGCACGACATCGGCTAGGATCACGAACAGCGATGACAGGACTACCGAACTGGTGGCCGCACGGCCCACGCCCGCAGCACCTCCCTGAGTCCGCATTCCCTGAAAACACGCGATCAGCCCAATGATCAGGCCAAACACCATCGTCTTAAACGTGGGGGGCAGGAAGTCGTTGAAACCGGCGCCTTTAAAACCGCTACTGATGAACTGATGTAGCGAGAGCGGCTCAACCACGGCCTGCGCAACCCACCCCATGATCAAACCGGAAAAGTCGGCAGCGAGCGTCAGTAAAGGCAGCATCAAGATGCAAGCCAGGATGCGCGTCGCCGCCAGCAGCCGATAAGGATTTACCGCAGATGCTTCAATGGCGTCGATCTGCTCGGTTACCTTCATCGACGCCAGCTCCGCGCCAATGCCAGCGCCCACTCGGCCGCTCACTACCAGACCAGTAATGATCGGACCGGTCTCGTGGACAATGGAGAACACGATGGCGGCGGGAAGCAGCGATTTGGCCCCAAATCGAGTTAGGCTGTAGCGGGCTTCCATGGAAAGCACAATCCCGGTAGCGGCACCGGCCAAAGCAACTAACGGCAGAGACTTCGATCCGATCTCGTCGAGTTGTCGAAACAATTCTCGAAATTCAAAAGGAGGCGTCACCGCGGCCCGCATTACTTGCCAGAGAAATATTCCGAGATCGCCAAACCATTCCAGAAGCTGGTTGATCGGACCCCTGGCCGGAACAGTAGAAGGCACTGGCACAGTCAGCGAGCCCGGGAGGAGAGCAGCCGCATTTGCGGGCGCACTGAGTGTTCGGTCGATCATGGGGTTGTTTCCGAACCTGGCTCCCCGTGGGTCTTATTAAGGTGCATACGTGATAGCAACGAATGGGGACCGCTGTAGAGGAATTCCAGGGCAATGTTCCCGCCCACGTATCCCAGCATGGTGTAGTCGCCCATCCGGAGCGCATCCTTACCGTTGTAGCGGTGGGGATACCACGCATAGACGGCAGTTATCGAACCGGCATACGGAGCGACGAGCGCCGATAAAGAAAAGACACGGTGGCCATCGTCGCTGCGGCGCGCCGTCAACGTGGAAATCGCCGCATATCTCAATCGTGGAAACACGCCTTTGCATTCGCAACGGTAATACAACGTGTCTTCCTTGAAGGCTTGTGCCAGCCCATAGCGCGTGGTAGTGCTGATCGCAGCGATGCCGAAATCGGAGCCAAACCGCTTGCCATAACCACCGGCACCTTGCTTCCACTCCGGCGGGGTATTGTATGCCTGGTTTATGCCGGCAGCAAACGCGGCGCCGGCGATGGGATACGGGCCGAAAGCGTCGAAGACGTAGTTGTGGAGCTTTGTTTTCCCTGTCGGACGCGTATAGGTCAGGTCCGGCTGCGTCGAAGTGCTGGCAACAATGCTGGAGAAATTCCCGGGATCAACCAGTAATTGCGACTCCGCGAGCATCGGCAGAAAAGCTAAGACTGCGATTACCAGGAGCATGCTGCGACGCGTCTTCATATCGAGATTCACCTTTGGTCTATCCAAACGTGCCTCCGCACGAACGGTCTTCACACGGTAAACGGACACGTTCCGTGGTCACACTGGCATGCAATCTCTACTTCCTTGGATCCTGCTTCCTACAGGCGTGACCGCAGGTATCTGTCGCCTGCTTGTACCATGCATCGGCATGGCAGATGCGCGCATTTAACCTGCTCATTCGTCGTCATTCTGTTCCTCCTTTTTCCAAGTTTTTTCCCAATCTTTAGTCTTAAAGACCGCGTGGTTCAGATGCGACCGAGAACCAACAAAATGACAATGATGAAAAGAACAAGCCCAAGGCCGCCGGTCGGGGCATAGCCCCACTCCCGGCTGTGCGACCAACGCGGCAGCGCCCCGATCAGTGCCAGAACCAGGATTACAATCAATACAGTTCCAATCATGTTTTTGCTCCTTAGTTCTTATACAGATCAGCCTTGGTTATAGGTGTTTCGCCGGTTTCTTAATGGTCAAAACTGCTCAGAGAAAAAAGAAATACTGGAAAGGACGTATCAATTCTTTCGCGGCGTTGCGGAAGATGACAGGGGAGATTGCCGCGCCACTGCTAGAAAAGAAATGGTGCGAGCCCAAAGCGCGGACCCGCACCAAAGGGTGAATCGACCTTCTTTACCGTTCCGTGCTGCTTGACGTGGTCGTCACGGTCAATTCTCTACTGGCGAGGCTTTTCTTCCGGCTTGGCCTCTTCTTTCGCTGGACGAGGAGCCGGCTGCGCATGAGCTGTTGTGACCGGATGGGAAGCAGGCTGCGCACGCGGCGCGGCCTCAGGCCGGGATGCTGCCGGTTGCCGAAGCGCCGGCTGCGCATGAGCTGTGGTAGCCGGATGAGAAGCAGGCTTCTCGCGAGCCGCGGTCGGCTTACCAGGCTCAGCGGTCGGACGAGTTTCTTTAGGCTTCGCTGCCTTGTTCTCCGCAGCTTTGCTTTCGGCTGCCTTGTTCTCGTTCGTACGGGCTGTCGCTGCCTTGTTCTCTGCGGCTTTGTTCTCGGAGGCCTTATTCTCGGCTGCCTTATTCTCGCTGGCGCGGGTTGCAGCTTTATTCTCGGGTGCTTTGTTCTCCGTGGCTTTGTTTTCGGCTGCCTTGTTCTCTGCCGCCTTGTTCTCGTTCGTGCGAGTCGTCGCAGCTTTGTACTCTGCAGCCTTGTTCTCAGACGCTTTGTTCTCGGTGGCCTTATTTTCGGCCGCCTTGTTCTCGGTGGCAGGAGCTTTGTAAGGCGCTCCCACCTCTTTGGCCGCTACCACCCCAGAACCGCTAAGCTCCGCGGGCTTTGCCGTTGCAGCGATTGCCGGCCGACCCTGGTTCACGGATGCCAGAAGTGCGTGGTTGGTGCTGGCAGCGTGCACATGCTGGGTTTGCATCGCAGTTGCCGGCGTGTGTTGCTCGTGCATTGCAGTCTCTTCCACAGCGGTCGGTCGTGCAGAAATTCCGCCCTCGCCGCCGTTATAGCTGACATGGTTCACCGTGGTTTCGTTGATCACGGTCTTGCTGTAGACATTGGTGATGCTCGTGACATTCACATTATTCACCGAGCGGTTGTAATAGAAGCCTCCGTTGTTCCAATATCCGCCCCCATAACCGACACCACCATAGCCGAAGCCGTAGTTGACGCCACCGTAGAAGCCGACGCTTTGGCCCCAGTAGCCTTCATTCCAGGCGAAGGCGTTGCCGCCCCAACCCCAATAACCGGGAGTCCATAGCAAGCCAACCGTGGGGGGCTCGACCCATGTGCCGGGCACCCAGAAGTAGCCTTCATCCCCGTAAGACCAGTAGCCGGGCGTCCACAAATAACCGGCCGCGGGGACCATGGGTTGAGTGTATACAGGCAGCGCGGGCGGAGCGATCATGATCGACACGCCGAACTGCGCGAACAAACTGGCCGGTACGGCCATCATCAGAACTGCTAGCAACAGAAAGCGGGAGGTACGCATTTTGAATCACCTTGCCAGATCATCCTTCGATTGCCCGGTTAAGCCTTGCTGCTGCGGGCTGCGTGGATTCAGGGCGATGGGTCAGACGAAAGAATGTCACGGATGCGACTGCCGAGTCTGTGCAATACGACTCACTTTTCGAGAATGCGCCGGAAAGAAAGTGGCGCGAGCCCAGAGAAAAATGGACTCGCGCCGACGAAGGTTAAGCTTGCTTGCTCCTGGTGCTATAACGTGACACTGATTACAAGGTTCACGCCCGGATACATCGGGTTGCACAGGTAATACATACCGTCGATCTCGATCACATAAACATCTTGCGTGTAGAGCCAGTTGCTGGGCCACGCGCCGCCAAATCCAAACCAATAGCCGCCGTATTGGAAGCGGCCATTGCGGAAATCACCCTGACTGACGCGAAACGTGTGTTCGCGTCCGAAGTTGGCCTTGTAACGGTCGGCGGGAATGCGGCCACCAGCGGCGTGCTGTTCCTGTTTTTCTGGCTTAGCTTCCGGAGCGCGTTGCTGCTCTTGCTTTGCGTTCTTCTCCTCAGGCTTGGTGTTCTTTTCTTCCTGAGCGTTCTTCTCCTCTTGCTTTGCGGGTTTCTCCGGTTGCGCCCTCTTCTCAGCAGGTTTGTCTTTCTGTTCCTCCTGCTGGTCATGCTGCTCCTGGGCGTATGCCGCACTCGATGCGCCGAGGGTCAAGAACAAAATTGCTGTGCCGATTACTCCTGCTAGTTTCATTGGTGTTGCCTCCATTTATCGATCTCGATCGTTTCACTTACGTCTGCCTACTACAAGCTTCCAGTGGTCGCGTTGACCAGGTTGCCGATGGCGTCGCCGGACACGAGAAGTTCCACCCTCCGGTTTTGCTGCCGTCCAGCGGAGTTGTCGTTCGAAGCTACCGGCAAAGTGTTGCCGAAGCCCCTGGCGCTGACGGAGTTTGTCGCCACGCCTTCTTGCACTAAATAGTCGCGCACCGAGTCGGCGCGGTTCTCCGATAGGGTTTGGTTCATGCCATCGCTGCCGACGTTATCGGTGTAACCGCCGACTTCAATATTGAGTCCAGGATAGGCGAGCAGAATGCCGGCGACCTTTGCCAGCTTCTCGCGTGCACCCGGCT
>JBAUVJ010000046.1:0-2090 GCA_049583165.1 Candidatus Sulfotelmatobacter sp.
GGGTCTTATGGGAGAGTCCTTGCGCTCGGGCTCTCTGGGTGACGCGTTGCGCGGCAAAATTGCAGATTCGCTTTCTTCCATCATCCGCCAGGGCGTGGATTTTAGAGCGGCGCTTCCCGCCGACACCCGCAGCTATGCGACGTTGCGCCGTGCGCAGTTTCAGGGTACGGGCTCCGGCAAGTTGCTAATGGTCCTGGATGGAGAGATCCGCGTTTCCGACGATAAGCTCGCCGCATTAAATAGCGAACTGAAGGAACAATCCTCTATTAATCAACCGACCCGGCCCGAACTGACGTCCCGCTAGAAGCTGGAACCACCGGTGTCTGTTAATCTTGTTACTTCGGGATTTCCGCCAGGAAAGCACCTTCCATCTTGCGAACACTTCTGCTCATCCTTGTCCTGATCCCGCTGCTGGGCGCGGCAGGCTGGTGGTATTTTCGCGAGCAAGGTTTTCCGGATTACGCCCCAGCCTACCGCGAATACGCCTACGTCACCAACGGCAAGAGCAACACGGTCAGCGTGATCGATCTTCGAACCTTTGAACTGGCCAAGACGATTCCCGTAGGGACGGAGCCCACCGGCGTCGCGGCCAACAGCAAGAAGAACGAAATCTATGTGGTGAACTCGGGATCGAATAACGTCAGCGTGATCGATGCTGAGAAGAATGCCGTGGTGGCTACGATTGGAGTTCACGGGCGGCCATATTTCATCGACGTTTCCGAAGATGGCAAGCGCGCCTATGTCGCGAACTCGGGATCGGCAAATGTTTCGGTCATCGATCTGCAAAAGCGCGTGGTGCTGGGGAATGTTCGGGTTGGCTCTGGGCCAGGATTGGCGCGGGTTTCACCCGATGGTGCAACTGCGATCGTGTCGAACCGCGCAGACAACACGGTTTCGCTGATTGACACGAAGCTTTTGCGGGTGCGGGCGACATTGCCCGTCTGCCAGCAGCCCGAGGATATCGCCATCCTGCCGGATTCAAGCAAAGCCTTCGTGGCGTGTTCGGGCTCGTCCCAGGTTGCATCCATTGCGTTGTCAACTCAAGGAACAAGTGGAGACGCAACGAGCGACCGAGTCCTGGCCTTGCTCGATGTGGGAAGGACGCCGGTGAGTCTGGCACTGAAGCCCGACGGCGGCGAGTTGATGGTTTGCGATTTCGATTCCGATAGCATTTCGATCATCGAGACGGGTAACGACGAGGTAGGCAGCAGCACGCTGGTGGGGCAGCATCCGGCACACGGCGTGGTCACTCTTGATAACACACGGTTGTACGTGAGCAATTTCGGATCGGACAGCGTTGCGGTTTACGACATTGAAATGGGCCGGCGTATCGCCACCATACAGGTAGGCAACCATCCCGACGGGCTGGCGCTCTCGCAGGACCAGCGATATCTGCTGGTGCTGGACACCCAGTCCGGCGATGTCACAGTGATCCAGAAGCGCACCGCGCGAAAGCTGGAGCCGACGGAATATTCACTGCTGACGATGATTCCGGTAGGCGTGCAGCCCAATGGAATCGCCGTGAAAGCATTTATGGCCAACGCACCAAAGACAAACAAACCCTAGACTTCAGCAGTTCTCGCGCAATATTTGTCGAGGGCGGCTTTCAGGTCAGCGGCGATGGCCGGAGCTTCGCGGGATTCGATATCGCGGCGTGGCATCATGTAAACCAGTTTCCCGTCGCGCAAAATCGCAATCGAGGGCGAGGACGGCGGTTGCCCCGTGAAATAACTGCGAGCGCGATCGGTGGCATCGGTGTCCTGTCCGGCAAAGACGGTGAAGGCCTTATCGGGATGCGTAGCCTTCTCCAACGCCATGCGGACCGCAGGACGCATGCGGCCAGCGGCACATCCGCAGATCGAATTCACGATTACCAGCGTCGTGCCGGGTCTGGCTTTCAGCGCATGATCGACGGCGTCGGCAGTGCGCAGCTCTTCGATTCCCAAACGCGTCAACTCTTCCCGCATGGGAATAACCATAATTTCCGGATACATTCGTATGCTCCCTCTTGGTTGCAATATTTTGATGAAGATGCCTGTGTCTCGATTCTAACCCACAAGACTACTCTTCATGCGTGCGAGACTGCTGAC
>JBAUVJ010000047.1:0-4001 GCA_049583165.1 Candidatus Sulfotelmatobacter sp.
GCAGCCGCGAAGAAGGAGATACTCGCTGGACGTGCGAAAAAGACCCGCGCCGGACCACGATCGGTAGTTTCTTACGTAAAACAAATCTCGACGAATTGCCACAATTTTTGAATGTACTGCGCGGCGATATGAGCATCGTCGGACCCCGTCCGGAACGTCCTTTTTTTGTAGAACGGTTTCTGGAAGAATTCGATCGTTACAACTCCCGCCACATGTTTAAAGCAGGAATCACGGGATGGGCCCAAGTCAACGGTTGGCGCGGGGATACCTCGATTGCCAAGCGCGTGGAATACGATCTCTACTATCTGCGCAACTGGAGCCTAACATTCGACCTGCAAATCATCACCATGACCTTGCTTCGGCTCTTCAGCAGCCGAAACGCCTACTGACATACCCGCTGTCGCAACAATGCGGAAAAACAAGAGCTCACGAGTGGGAGGCAACAACGCCAAATCGCGCAAATAATTCCCGCCGGCCAAAACTAGTGACATCAAGAGCTCTGCTGTCGAGATCCTGAACTACCCATTTTCTTTTCAGCGCGACGTTCAGGAACGCTGCTCCTAGCGCTCCGCCGAGATGAGGACGGCGTTCGCTCCAGTCGACGCAGGCGTACGCGAAACGGCGGCGCAGCGCACGAGTCGCTTCCACATCAATGCGGAGTGCCTCAAATGCTTTCGCTCCAATTGAAGTGAGCTCGCAGCCATTGCCCGCGTCCGAGCTTGCCGACAGCCAACGTAGAGCCCGGAATCGATCATGAAGCGAAACGCCCAGAGTGCCTGCAATGTGATCGTAGCAAGTCCGGGCGGCGCGCAGTCGGCTTGGCGTATTTGGCACGAACGCGTCGCGGGATCCCCCCGCGAGTACGCTCAACGCTTCGAGCGCCGCCGCCACATTCGCTCCCTCCAGACTGTAATAGCGATGCTTCCCTTGGGCGAACACCTTCACCAAGCGTTGATCCTTTAGCCGTTGGAGATGGACGCTGGCAGTCGAAGGAGTTACGTTCGCGACCACGGCAAGTTCCGTACTCGTGCGTGCGCGGCCGTCACTCAGGCAGTAGAGCATACTGGCACGGGCTGGTTCGCCAATGGCCGCTGCGATTCTAGAGACGGCGGAGCCCGATTGACGATCTACATTCACACTTTGATGATAAACGAAGTGTTCCTGCTCAACAACTGCAATAGTGACAAATGAAGATGCAAAGCAACACCCTAACAGCGCTGATCACGCGCCGCAAAGCAATCGGCGGGATCCTGACGACGGGCGCTGCGTTCACCCTAGGTTTCGGTGACTCACTCACCGAGCATGCAAGTACAAGGACATACATGACCATCACTTGCTTGATTCGATACCAAATCGATCCGTTCCAGAGAGACGAGTTCAAAAAATATGCCGAGAACTGGGGCCGTATCATTCCACGATGCGGAGGCCATCTTGTAGGATATTTTCTTCCCCATGAAGGCACTAACGATGTGGCGTGGGGCTTAATTGCATTCGATAGTCTGGCCTCCTACGAGGCCTACAGAGCGCGATTGAAGGCAGATCCGGCGGCACGTGAGAACTTTTCTATGGCGGAGAGCAAACGTATTATCCTGCGCGAAGAGAGAAACTTTGTTGAAGTAGTCGAGGGAACGTTCGGCATACCTTCGACACTTCCAGGTGCAAGGTGATTCTGTGTTGATCCAAACTGAAAAGGGACGACAATTTAGCGAACTCCATGAACGCGACCAAGCCTTCATTATCCCGAATCCGTGGGATATTGGGAGTGCGCGACTTCTGGCTGACCTGGGCTTTGAGGCGCTTGCAACAACCAGCGCGGGTTATGCCTTCTCCGTCGGCCGGCGGGACGGCCACATTGGCCGTGACGAAACCATCGCGCACGCGGCCGCCATTGTTTCGGCAACTGACTTGCCAGTCAGCGCCGATCTTGAGAATGGTTTCGGAGGAACGCTGGACGGCGTGGCGGAGACCTTCAGGCTGGCGGCGACGGCTGGGCTGGCTGGCGGTTCGATTGAAGACGCCCCCGACCATGCAGACGGCTCGGTGTATGAGCTTGGACGGGCCACCGACCGGGTTCGTGCAGCGGCGGAGGTGGTGCACAGCCTTCCCTTTCGTTTTACATTGACGGCGCGCTCAGAAAACTATCTGGTCGGACGGCCGGACTTGAGAGATACCATCCAACGCTTGCAGGCCTATCAGGAAGCCGGTGCCGACGTTCTTTATGCACCGGGCCTCACCAGCAAGGCGGACATAGCCTCGGTGATCAGCTCCGTCGATCGCCCCGTGAACGTAATCATGGGACTGCAAGGCGTGCGATTGAGTCTGGCGGATCTCTCGGAGATTGGGGTGAAACGCATCAGCGTTGGAAGCGCACTTTCACGCGCTGCTCTGGGCGCTTTTCTCCGCGCAGCTAAAGAAATGCAAGAGCACGGAACTTTCAACTTTGCAGATGAAGCGGTGAGCTACCGGGAAATTTCTGCGCTGTTTGAGAAATGGTAGCAAGGCTGGGACCTCGGTATGGACAACCATCAAGAAACGAAGTTACCCCATCCAAATCGTCATTTGAGCGAGGGAAGCTTTGCTCCGATCGCTATCTCGAAAATTGAACGGGAAGTTCAAGTTTTCAGTCACGCTAAAGACTAACCATCCCCGAAGTTGTGAGCGTCGCTCAAGAGTCGCGGCAAACTAATCTAAAAAAAAATCAACGAACTAATATCTTCACAGTGATTAAAGCAAGTACTGCTTTCCTATTATTGACCCGCCGTTGTGCCTCCCTATAATCGCCCCACTCTGATTTGCTTGCGTGAGTCTTGCCGGGCGTTGTGAATATTCGCTCGCGAGGAATGTCTATATCTCAACGTCAATAGCCATTTTTGAATACACGGGAGGCGCATGAGCGGTTTAAGAGAGTTGGCGTTCGCGCTGGTCGCGGTCGTCGCGGGTTTGAACTTCGTAGTCCTAAATGCGGCAGGACAGCAAATTTCGGGGAGCATTCGCGGAACTGTGCTGGATCCAAGCGAGGCCGGCATAGCTGCGGCTTCGGTAACGGCGAAGCAGGTTGAAACCGGCTTGACGCGTGTAGCGGCTACCGATCGGCAGGGCGCGTATGTTCTGGTCGAGCTCCCGATCGGACACTACCAACTGGAGGTGCGGGCACAAGGTTTCGAAAAGTACTTGCAGCAAGGAATTTCGCTAGATGTCAACGAGACCGCAACGGTCAGCATCCATCTCAAAGTCGGGTCGGAGACGCAACAAGTCGAGGTCAACGCGAATGCAGAACTCATTCAAAGCACGGTGAGCGGCCTGGGACAAACCGTGATGGAGCGCGAAATCCTCGACTTGCCACTGGACGGCCGCGACTTCGCGCAGCTTGGAGTCCTGCAACCAGGCGTTGTTCCCTTGACGCCAGGACTTCTACAGGCCGGCGGAGGATTAAGAGACAATCAGGGTTACGCGGTCAACGGACAAAGACCAGAGTCGAATAATTTTCTTATCGACGGCGCTGACAATGTGAACGATGTTGACGGTGGTTTCGTGCTGAAGCCGCCGATCGACGCGATCGCCGAATTCAGAATCATGACGCACAACGCCAACGCAGAATTTGGTCGAAACACGGGTTCGACGACCAACATAATTACGCGCTCTGGCTCTAATTCGTTTCACGGTGCGGCATGGGAGTTTCTGCGGAACGACGCCTTCGATGCATCGGATTATTTCACTCAGACGATTCAGCCTCTGAAGCAAAACCAGTTCGGCGCTACTATCGGCGGGCCAATCATCAAAGACAAAACTTTCTTCTTCGGATATTACGAGGGCTTCCGCAATCGCCAGGGCGAAACGGATTCCGCAACCGTGCCCTCGCTGCTGGAGCGGCAAGGCAATTTCTCGGAGATGTGCACCGTCCCAGGAGGATCGTTCACAGGCGGGTTCTGCAGCAACCCTCAGGATCAGCTCTACAGTTTTGCCACCGGCCAACCGGTTCCTGTTCCGAATAACGTATTGCC
>JBAUVJ010000048.1:0-11236 GCA_049583165.1 Candidatus Sulfotelmatobacter sp.
GTGGCAGTTCTCCTCAGCTTTAACCAACACGGACAACTATTTCACCAGCCCAACGATCGGGGATCTGTTCGGCCCTTCCACCGGCCTGTTTCAGCCTGGAGTTCTGAATGGGAATCTCAATCCACAGTTGCAGCTTCGGCCTTCCAGCTATAGCGGCGACTTCAAACAGCCGGCGCCGAACTTCGGCTTCGCATGGAATCCGGATTTCAGCGATGGGATCCTTCAGAAGATTGCCGGAAAAGGCGACCTTGTAATCCGTGGTGGGTTTGCTATCAACCGTTACGACGAGGGATGGATTCCGTGGGAGAATGTAGCAACCGGCTCTCTTTCCAATCAGACGGTCTCTCTGAATCCGGGACAGTTTACTCCTGGAACTATCGCGTTCGATCCGAGCGGTGGAACTATTCCCGCGCTAAATTCAATCCCCGGCAGCTTCTCGTTGCCGATCCCGGAAGCCGATTTGACTTTCACGCGTGATGGCGTGTTCAGCGCAGTCGACCCCAAGATTCGCAGCCCATACATCGAGAACTGGACAATCGGGTTTGAGCGAAGGATGGGGGGGAACTGGGCGGTTGACGCGAACTACGTGGGCAACCACTCGGTAAAAATGTGGGAAGCCTACGATCTGAACGAAGTGAATATTTTTCAGAACGTGAGCGGCTTCGATTCCTTCCTGCAGGATTTTCAGAATGCCCAAAAGAACCTGACTGCCAGCGGCGGAACGACTTTTTCCGGTGCATATCCGACGCCAATTCTTACTCAGGCTTATGCAGGTCAACCCGTCGGCAGCACATTCCAAAACCCCACCAATCTATTTCTGGTTCAGTCGGGCCAAGCCGGAGCACTGGCCGGCGCGATCACCCAAAATCCGACGTTCTTCTGCAACCTGGTGGGAAGCGCGTTCTCACCTTGCTCGATTCAAGGTTACAACACCGCTGCGGCTACCCCACTGACGTATCCCTCTAATTTCTTTCAGCTGAATCCTTACTCGGGCGGCCAGGCTCTCACACTGCTGTCGGACCCTGGCTCCGAGTCCTACAACGGCTTCCAGCTTCAGGTGAAGCATCCCGCTGGCCACGGCTTGAACTTCATGGCGAATTACACCTTCAGCCATTCGTTCACCAACCGTTATCTTGGCGACTACTATCAGGCCGACGGCGCCCTGGTTGATTTCACGACTCTCCGCGATAAGGCATTGAATCGAGTTCCTTCGCCATACGACTTGCGCAATGTATTCAAGACTTATTTCACCTACGACCTGCCCTTTGGCTACGGAAAGGCCTACAAAACAGGAAACTCAGTCGTCGATAAAGTTGTAGGAGGTTGGACGGTGGGGAGCGTTGTTGAAACCCAGACGGGACGCAATTTCAAGCTCGCCGGCGGCGTCAACACCTACAACTACTGGGATGGACCCACTCCAGCCAATGCCAACGGAACTCCCGCAGGTATTCTCAACTACGTCCCGGATGAAAATGACTCTGGCGTCACTCTGAATGGAATTACGACGTCGCAACTGCAGAAAAAAGTTGGGGTCTACAACACTGGAAACTCGTCTGCTCCGATCTCCGTTCTGCCCACCTCACTGTTTGGCGCTGGCGGAGCCATTCAACCATCATCTACGCCAGGGCAGTTAGGAAGCACCATTTTCCTGAAGGGCCCGCGGCTCTTCGACACGGACATATCGATCATCAAGAACATTCCAATTTCCGAGCGCGTTAAGATGAATTTTTACGCGGAAATGTTGAATGCCTTCAACCATCCAAACTTCAATTTCACAGACAGTTATTCCGGCGGCACCAACAATCCAGCACAGTACTTGCTGGTCAACAGCGCGCCGTACGCTCCGGGAACCGTGGGGCAAAACGGCAACCGGCAAATCCAGTTCCGTATCCAGGTAGCGTTCTAAGACTATGAATCGCGGCGGGAGCCTTCGCCCTCGCCGCATAATTCCTGATCAACTCGACCGCCGATCCGGTCCCTGCGCGTAAGAGCTGCGCATGGGTTGGACCGGCGCGTTGCATTGTGCAGGGTGAATGAAGTATGAAGGACCGATATGAAGGGACACGAAAGGAACACATGTTAGGAGCTTTCTACAGGCGAACATCTGCCGTGGTTATCGTTCTAATAGGAGCCGCGGTCCTGCTGGCCGCTCAAGCTTCTTCGCCGCCGTCTCAGCCTTCTCAGCCGCCTTCTACTTCTCAGCAATCGGCTGCGCCACAGCGGGGATCGCATCGCCACGGGCCGCCGACCAAGGCCGACATCCTGCGCGGCGCTTACGGACCCTATCGTTCCAACAATGATCTGCTCTTCTACCACCTCGACATCCGCGTCGATCCGGAGAAGAAATTCATCGGCGGCAAAAACACCATCCGCTTCAAAATGCTGAAGGACGATACCCGAATCCAGCTCGACCTGATCGACTCGCTCAACATCGATAAGATTCTCCTCGATGCGACGCCGCTAAAGTATGAGCGTGATTCTGGCGCGGTCTTCGTCGATTTTCCCGAAACTTTGCACGCCGGCCATGTCTACTCGATCGATTTCTACTACTCCGGCTCACCCATTCAGACGGGCAGGTTCGGTGGCTTCACCTTTGGAAAAGATTCGTCCGGTCATCCCTGGATTTACACGGCATGCGAAGGAATTGGCGCGAGCATTTGGTGGCCGAATAAGGATCAGTGGCGGGACGAAGTCGAGAATATGCAAATCAGCGTGTCGATTCCCAACGGCCTGGTTGACGTCTCCAACGGAAAGTTCATGGGGAAGACCGATCTCGGTGACGGCTACACGCGCTGGGATTGGTTCGTGCATTACCCCATCAATAACTACGATGTTTCCCTGAATATCGGCAACTATGTGCACTTCTCCGACCGGCTGGGCAGCCTCCCGATGGATTTTTACGTGCTGCCCGAAGACCTCGACAAGGCCAAGAAGCAATTCACGCAAGCGAAAGGAATGATTAAGGCCTATCAGCACTATTTCGGCGAGTATCCCTTTAAGAAGGACGGCTACAAGCTGCTCGAAGTCCCGTACTCAGGAATGGAGCATCAATCCGCAGTCACCTACGGAAACCACTTCGCGAACGGATATCTCGAGCGTGACTGGACCGGTGTCGGCATCAGCCCTCGATTCGACTTCATCATCATCCATGAAAGCGGGCATGAATGGTTCGGCAACAGCATCACCGCGGCCGATCCGTCAGACATGTGGATTCACGAAGGCTGGACGACATATCTCGAGAGCCTCTACGTCGAATACATGTACGGTCACGATGATGCCATAAAGTATTTGAACGGATACAAGCCGAAGGTCAAGAATGACGAACCGATTATCACCGCGCGCGGTATCAACGGCGAACCGCCGCAGGACCAATACTTCAAGGGCGTCCTCTTTATTAATACGCTTCGCAGCGTGGTCAATAATGACAAGCGCTGGTGGAAGCTACTGCACGATTTCTATCAGCATTTCAAATATCAGAACATCATGACGGAGGACGTAGTCGCGTATTTCAACCAGCAGACCGGAATGAATCTGACACCGGTCTTCAATCAGTATCTTCGCCATACGGCGATCCCTACGCTGGAACTAAAATTTGACGATGGCAAAAGGACCGTGTCTTATCGATGGAAGGTGGATGAGCCGGGATTCCAGATGCCGGTTCGGGTCGGAAAGAAAGACAAATGGCAGATCATCAACGCAACCACCGACTGGCAGACGATGCCCACTTCGTTAAAGAAAGACGAATTCGATGTGGCCACCGATCTCTACTACGTCAACGTCACCAAGGAATAGCGTGACAGAGCGGTTTGGGGTATCGTCTTCGCGGAGTGAGATTGATGCGCTTATCGAACATGATTACCGCCGTCGACCTGCATGCAGGTGGCGAACCGGGAAGAGTGATCACTGGCGGTGTGCTCGACGTGCCCGGTCGCACGATGTTCGAGAAAAAGACCTACTTCGAGCGCCATGCCGACGCCCTGCGCAAACGAATGCTTCGCGAGCCGCGCGGATACCCTGCGGCGAACTGTAACCTGCTCCTGCCACCGACCGATCCTCGAGCCGATGCCGGTTTCATCATCATGGAGCAGGTGGAATACCCTCCAATGTCGGGCACCAATACAATCTGTGTGGTCACTACGCTGATCGAAACCGGCATGGTAGTTGCGGTCGAGCCCGCTACTAACCTCACGCTGGAGACGCCGGCAGGTTTGGTGCAGGTACAAGCGCAGGTGCAAGCCGGGAAGGTGAAATCCGTTACCTTCGAGAATGTTCCCGCGTTCGCCACGCATTTGGACGCGAAAATCGAAGTCCCGCAACTTGGAACCGTGACCGTGGATGTTGCCTATGGCGGCATGTTTTACGTTATCGCCGAGGCACAGCCTCTCGGTCTTCGGCTCTCGCCCGACGAGGGCCGTGACATTGTTCGCGTCGGTGAAATGATCAAGGCCGCTGCCCGCGAACAATTGCCTATCGCGCACCCGGAGAACCCCGAAATTCAGGGCATCACCATCGCCGAACTTACGGGTCCACCCACAAACCCGGGCGCGGTTGCCAAAAATACTGTGATTGTCTCAACCGGACAACTCGACTGGAACAGGCCCGCCACATGGACCGGTGCAATCGACCGCTCACCCTGCGGAACCGGCACCTGCGCACGCATGGCAACGCTTTACGCCAAGGGCAAGCTCCAGCTCAACCAGCCGTTCCCGCACGAAGGTATTCTCGGAACGATCTTCACTGGTTGTCTCGTGCGCGAAACCTCGGTCGGTGCCTATCGAGCAGTCGTACCCATGCTCAGCGGCACGGCGTGGATCACGGGCTTCGCGCAGTACGTAGTCGATCCCGAGGATCCTTTTCCGGAAGGCTTCACTGTCGGCGACATTTGGGGCGCCCCAAGGGACAGCCCACTGATTTAAGTTGCTCGCGTGGAACAGCGGCGCCAATTGGAGGATGAGGTTGCGAGCCGGATTGCCCCTTGAGATTCAGCCAAAACGCCAGGATCGATTTCATTTTGAGCCTCACGGCTCGCGCTGACCGCCATAGATGCATCCGGTTCGTTGCCATTCATAAGTCATTACACCGGCGACCGAACGCCTTCCTGATGCACGTAGCGGATGACCTCCACTTCTGACATTGCGATCAGGCCCTCGTTCACCATCTCATCGAGTGCGGGCAGCAGCTTCTTGATGTTCGCCTCGGTATCGACCACTGAGACCATGATCGGGCGATCAGAGGAAAGCAGGAAGTGTTGCTTGTGAATGAGTGTGCTCGCGCCGTAGCCTTCGATCCCACGGAACACCGTCGCGCCCGCGATGTCCAGTTCCCGGCACTTCGTGACAATGGCCTCGTAGAGCGGCTTGTCGTGCCATTTGTCGTCTTCACCGAAATGAATACGCAACATTTTCGCTTTGCCTTCCAGCTTCATATGCGTGCCTCCGCTCTCCGCTCACCATCCTTGTAGTCGTGCGTGTACTTGATGACGTCCACATCGGATAGAACGACCAAACCTTGTTGCACCATTTGATCCAGGATGGGCATGAAGGCCTTCAACTTTTCCTCTGTATCAACGACCGAGAGCAGAATGGGACGGTCGTGCGAAAGACTGAGCGCAGCGTCCTTGTGGATTCTCCGGTTGGCGCCATATCCCAGAATGCCGCGATAGACCGTGACACCGGCAATATCGTGGGTACGCAGACCGCTTACGATTCCTTCATAAAGCGGCTTGCCGTTCCATTTGTCATTCTCCCCGATGTAAATGCGCATCATCTTGGCCTTGCCCTCTCGCTTGAGTGAAGGCCCCCCGGAGGTAGCGCCATGCTTTTGTTTTTTCTCCGCTGGTTTCACGATGGTCGTGTCGTGCATCTCGATCAATCCGGTGCCAACCATCTCCTGCAGTTTCGGCAATAGCTCTTCAACTTTCTCCGCCGTTTCAATGAATTCGACTTTGACAGGCAGGCGGACGGCCAGGTCCACGAGTCGGGTGGTGTGCATGTGATGGTCCGCGCCAAAACCCGCGATACCCCGTGTCACGGTCGCACCCGAGACTCCGTGGAAAAAGAGAAAATCCAGGATGGCGGCATAGCTTGCACTTCCGTGGTACTGCGAATCTTCGGCTACGTAAATGCCGACTTTCTTACCTGGTCCGGATGTAAGCATCTTTCCCCCTGCCAAAGTTTCCTGCGCTTTCCGTCCTCATGAAATCGCCTTCCCCATTATCAGGCCTCCCCACACGGCAACGAACCCGACAGCCACGCTCAGTGCAACGTATAGAAGGCCCAGTCCGAACTGTCCATCTTGGATCGTACGCAGCGTCTCATACTCGAAGCTGGAAAATGTCGTGTAGCCTCCGATAAAACCAATTGGGATCAAGTATCGCCAGTTCGGACTCCAATGAGTTCTTGCAGTCAGCAAAGCGAAGATCAGACCAATCAAAAATGACCCCGTAACGTTGACGACAAACGTTCCGTAGGGAAAACGAGTTCCCATTTTGCCGCCGATGTAACTGCCGAGCCAAAAGCGCAGAATCGAGCCCAAAGCGCCTCCAATGCCAACCATCACGTATTTCAGCAAGTCGTTCTGTTCCTTTCCTTGTCGTAATGCTCCCAGCCAGCCACAAGCCTGCTATCCCAACTTCTCCAGTTGCCGTTTTTGATTCTCTCTTACTTCGCGCATCAAATACCGGTCCAGTTGCCTCACCAGGGCCTGCACTTCCTCGACAATACCGGTCAACTTACGCGCGGCCTCAGCAGGAACTTCGCCGTAGCCCCGCATGTATTTAGGCTTCAATTCTTCAACAGCAATGTCGATGAATGTAAGTGTCGAGTGAAGCGCGCGTGATACGGGAATGTCGGCCGACGGAACTGCAATGCCTTGGCCCTCGAGCACATGGATCAGTTGCCCACGGATGCGAGTGATGTAATCCTCGATCACGCGTCTTTGTGCCGGCGCGAGGTCAGCAAGATGCTGCGGAAAGGCGACTTTGGACGTGGAGACATCGAGAGCACTCTCCATGTCTGCGAGCAGCTTGTCGATGTGGCGACACGTCACGCTAAGACGCCGTTCGTGATTTGCATTGAGCGAACTTGGCGACTCTTCCTGCATCCCTGATTTCCTTACCGCCTACCGGCACTCTCTGCGTATTGTTTTGCTGGGTTCCAGTTCATACGAAAGTCGATATACAGTGGGGTAATATTGATCTGTTCGTTGGAGCGATACTTCGGGTAATTGGCCATCTTCAGAAGCGCCACAATCGCTCCTGGATTTCCCCCGCTAAACGCTCGAATCTTGTCGAGGAATTCACCGAGGTTCGGTGCTGACAGACCATCTCGCTTAACCGCCCCGGCGAGAAAAGAGAGCACAATGGCACCCTTCCCCGCGAGAAAGCTGATCCAGCTCGTTTTCGGGCCCAGGTCACCGTCCACGAACAGTGCGCCGATCACGAGCTGGGCGACCGTGCCAACAACAATCTCGCTGAGCGCCGTCGATATCTTGAACCAAATGGCGAGAAGCGTAGCAATCAATGCCAAGCCAACCCATACAGAGGCGAGTGCCCAGACGTTTTCCATGGAAGGCGACCTCTATTTAGTTTTGCGGATGCTTGCCGGTGCATGACTCCGCGACAAGGAAATCCGCTTGTCAGGAGTCATCAGCTGTGCCCGGCTAAGAGTGGGACAGCGGTTTCGGTGAACTCCTTCACCGTTGATAACATCTTTAGTACAGCAAAACATCGCGACCGAGTCAATGATCTTGATCACGGGCTCCCGATCCGAATAGTTTACGAGTGTCCCTCCCTGTAGAGAAACCATCAAACAAGTCTGACCGGCGCTCACTTCACGTACTGGCGTTATGGGGTTCATACTCGGCGCGAAATCGCTTTTGCACGCTGCGATCGGTTCGGAATCCGTAAAGTGCCGGCCGGAGGCGCGTTTCTGGCATTCGCCCGGCACACTGCCGTTTCTCTACCTGGCAAGTCACCGACTCGTACCGGCAGTCCTCGCTTCTGCCTTCTTCATCCGGGGCGTGCGCCTCAGCGCCATCGGCGTTCCGTCGATACCGGCCGCATATGCGGCAAGAACTAAAAATTTCTTTGGGCGATTTGTCGAATTCCGGTCCCGCCGTTCGTCGATATAGTGTAGGCAGGATAACTGGCCCGCCTGAAAGACCATAAAGAAGACCATTACAGGAGAAGACATGCCGCAATATTTGGTTGCGATTCACCACCCCGACAACTACGACCCGTCCCTCGAGGGCGAAGCGATGTACCGCGACATCTCAGCGCTCAACAAAGAGATGATTGCTGCTGGCGTCAGGATTTTCGCTGACGGCCTGTCGTCGCCAAGCCACGCGAAGTCGCTGCGGGCGCAGCCCGATGGTAAGGTGCTCATCACCGATGGGCCGTACCTTGAGACCAAGGAGCACATAGGTGGTTTTTGGATATTGGAAACCGCTGATATGGAGCAGGCGGTCGCGTGGGGGCGCAAGGCCGTTGTCGCCTGTCGGACGCCGGTCGAGGTGCGAGAGTTCCTCTTCCGGCCAGCGCCAAAAGAAGCCACTGAGCGATGAACTTGAACGAACTCATGAAGGCAAGCGGACAGCGACGGCGACAGAACACTGCACCGTGAAGCCTCGCGAAAAAAGAGCGCATTCTCAGTCGAATTCCGGTCCCGTCGTTCGTCGTTATAGTGAAGGCAGGGTAACTGGCCCGCCTGCAAGACCGTAAAAAGACCACTACAGGAGAAGATATGCCGCAATACTTGCTTACGATTCAACTCCCCGACAACTTCGACCCGTCCGTCCAAGATGAAGCCGTGCTCCGCGACATGCAAGCACTCGGCGAAGAGATGGAGGCTGCTGGCGTCATCACGAAAGTCGCTGGCGGCCTGATGCCGGCAAGCAACGCGAAGTCGCTGCGCTTCCAGCCCAATGGCAACGTCGTTATTACCGACGGCCCATACGTTGAGGCCAAGGAGCATGTCGGCGGTTTCTCAATACTGGAATGCGCCGATATGGACGAGGCGCTCAAGTGGGCGCGCAAGGGCGCCAAAGCGTGCCGTGCCTCGGGGGAGGTGCGGGAGATCTTCTTCAAACCGTAAACCGACTAGCAACTGAACAGACTTAAACGAACAGATAAGCGTAAGTAAGCGGCGAGGGCGACAGAACGCTGCACGCTGAAGGACGGCCTCGCAAAAAAAAGGCCCATTCTGAGGAGGGAAAAATGATGCGGAAAACGAAAATTGGCGCAAACGCAATCACGAGCTTCGCACTGCTGGTTGTGCTCGCTACGGCGTACCAAGCAATGTCACAGCAGGCGATGCCACAGGATCCCGTGACGCCCTATGCCACCATGGCCCCGGTGGAACAATATCTGATGGATCGCAATCAGGAAATCGCCCTGGCCCGCAGTGCCGCTCCCGAAGCCATTTCGCGCGACGCCACGGTTCTCGTCCTTGGCCGGCATGGCTACGAAACCGCGGTGGAAGGCAAAAGTGGCTGGGTGTGCTGGGTGGGACGTGGATGGGGGATTTTCGACTGGCCCGAATTCTGGAGCCCGAAAATTCGAGCCGCGGATTGCATGAATCCACCGGCCGCGCGCTCCCTGCTGCCGTTTGTTTATAAGCGGACGGAATTGCTGCTGGCCGGCCACTCCAAAATCGAGGTCATCGCCGCCATCAAGGCGGCGATCGAGAAGAAAGACGAAAAGAAAGAATTGCCCTCTCTCGAGCCGGGAGCCATGTCCTACATGATGGCGAAGGCGTCCTATCTCGCCGATAACGGCGGCCACAACGGCCCTCACCTTATGTTCTACGCACCCATCAAGGACGCCGCAGCCTGGGGCGCGAATCTCCCCAATTCTCCGGTGATGGGGGTGAATTATTGGTATTTATCCGAGCAGTCATATCCCCAGCTCCAAGGCTTTCCTCCCATAACCGTATTCCTGGTAGGCGCGGACAAATGGTCCGACGGAACGCCGGCGCCGAGCATGTGAACACGCAGCTGCTGATCGACGCCGTGCACCTCGACGGCCCGACGGAAGAAAGACACACTCTGAGGAGGAAAACAATGCGGAAAAAGAAAATTGGCGCAATCGTAATCAAAAGCTTCGCACTGCTGGTTGCGCTCGGCATGGCGCACCAGGTGATCGCACAGGATGCCAGGACACCCTATCCGAAGATGGCCCCAGTCGAGCAATACCTCATGTCGGACCAGAGTGCGGAAATAGCCCTGGCACGCAGCGCAGCGCCAGAGTCCATTTCACGCGATGCGGAGGTCCAGGTTCTTGGACGCCAAGGTTTCGAAACGGCGATCAAAGGCAAAAACGGTTTCGTGTGTATCGTCGGCCGTGGATGGACTTCCGCACCCGATGCTGACTTTTGGAATCCAAAAGTGCGCGTCCCCATGTGTGTGAATGCGGCTGCCGCGCACACCTACCTTCTACGCATCACTAAAATCACCGATCTGGCCCTGGCGGGGCGCACGCTATCGCAGGTGAACGAGACCGTCGCAGCCGCCGTCGCCAACAAAGAACTGCCGCCAATGGAACCCGGGGCAATGTGCTACATGATGTCGAAGCAAGGCTACGGCGGCGACAGCGCGCCCCACTGGCCCTCCCACCTCATGTTTTTCTACTCGCAGACCGACCCTGCCATCTGGGGAGCGAATCTGCCGGGCTCTCCCGTCGTTGCCGTGGAGGACCCCCAGGAGCAGCTGACTCAGTTCGTGATTCCTGTGCATCGCTGGTCCGACGGAACCGAAGATCATCCGGCATCGCCTCACGTACATCCATGAAGTGTAGGGACAGGAAATGTAGCGCTGGCCGGCGGGTGGCCCACTCAAGCCCGGTGTTGGAGCGGGTGCGGCGTAGTTACAGACTCTACGTGTATGGCTACGTGGTCATGCCCGAACATGTCCACCTCCTGCTCAGCGAGCCGCAGCCCGACGGCGGCCCGCAATCCAACGGCGGCCCACTCAAGCCCGGCTTTGGCTTGAGTGGGGATGCCCACTGGCTCAGCGACCCGCAACCGCACATGCTCGCCGATGCGTTGAAATCGCTGAAGCAAGGACTATCGCGGCGTTTGATTGGCGACGCAGAGCATTTCTGGCAAAAGCGTTACTACGATTTCTACATTCGCGACTACCCGCAATTTGTGGAAAAGCTTCGCTACATTCATCGCACTCCTGTGAAGGCAGGGCTATGCGAACGTCCGGAAGACTGGGAGTGGAGCAGTTTTCGCCACTA
>JBAUVJ010000049.1:0-20851 GCA_049583165.1 Candidatus Sulfotelmatobacter sp.
ATATTTAGCCCGACAAAACAAAAAACGAGTGTTTGTAACGAACTCCGAAATGGCCGTTCAGCGGCCCATGCCTAGACGAGACCACTCGCGGAAATAGGCTTCTGGCTCACTGATCGACAAGAAGCTATCGGGAGGGGTAAGTTCGCCAGCATGCAATCATCAAGTTCCAGCCCGAAGAGCCTGCCCTGAGCTTACCGAAGGGGCGGCATGTGATAGCCCGGCACCTAAGGGCCGGGTAAGAAGGGAAAAGATGGAACAAGTCCCGTAGAGCCTGCCCTGAGCGGAGCCGAAGGGGACGGCACGATTTCTCACGCACACTTAGAGCCAAAGAATATTTAGAATTCGCACCTAGAACAACGAACTCTGCCTTCGGCTGGGCGTGATGTTGAAATGCTCGTATGCCAACTGTGTCGCCACTCGCCCACGCGGAGTACGATTCAAAAATCCAATCTGCATGAGGAACGGTTCGTAAACTTCCTCAATCGCGTCCGGTTCTTCGGCGAGGACCGCAGCCAGTGTATTCAGTCCAACCGGACCGCCCTGATATTTTTCGATAATCGTAAGCAGCAGCTTGCGATCGACTTCATCGAAACCATATTTGTCCACTTCCAGCATCTGCAATGCCGCCTGCGCCGTCGGCAAATCGATCTTGCCCGCCCCGCGCACCTGCGCATAGTCGCGCACACGGCGCAATAGCCGGTTCGCAATTCGCGGCGTTCCCCGCGACCGGCTGGCAATTTCAATCGCGCCCGCGTCATCGACTTCCACTCCCAGAATTTCCGCCGACCGCTCCACGATCACGCGCAAATCCTCCGGAGTGTAAAACTCCAGCCGCAGCACGATTCCAAACCGCGAGCGTAGTGGCGCAGAAATCAACCCCGCCCGCGTAGTCGCGCCCACAAACGTGAACGGCTTCACCTCCAGCGTATGCGTGCGCGCCGAGGGCCCTTGCCCAATAATAATGTCGAGCTTGTAATCTTCCAGCGCCGAATAGAGCAACTCTTCCAGCACGGGTTGCAGCCGGTGAATCTCGTCGATGAACAGGACTTGCTTCTCCTGCATGTTGGTGATGATCGCCGTCAGATCGCCTTTGATTTGCAGCAGCGGCGCCGCCGTGGGCTGAAAATGTACGCCGAGTTCGTTGGCAATAATATTGGCCAGCGTGGTCTTGCCCAGACCGGGAGGCCCGTACAGCAGAACATGATCCATGGCCTCGCCGCGCGACCGCGCCGCCTCAATCGCCACCGCCAGATTTTCTTTGACCTTGGCCTGCCCGATAAACTCGCCCAGCCTCTGCGGCCGAAGCTTCAACTCAAACGAAGAATCGTCCTCCACCGCCGCCGCGGAAACCAGGCGCTCAGGACTGTAATTCAGGTTGGGATTGTTTCTGGCTGTAGCCACTGGCCGGATATTACCATGTCCGTATGTGGACAGCTGCCTCAGGTATGGTGTGGGCAACGATGCTTAGGTGATTCTATAATCAGCCGATATTTGGATAGGACGGTCATTATGAGCGATGCCAAGAAGCACGAAGCCCAACAGCTGAAGGATGATCTCGACGAAATCCTGCGCCGAGTCGATTCTCTGCCGGTTATCGATTCCCGCTCCGAGGACGAAATCATCGGCTATAACCAATACGGCTTGCCGAAGTGAAGCCAACTTGGCTTCGCTGAACTGCCGAATCGCGTGCGCCTCTGTTCCTACTTCGGATACCACTCCAGCACTCTCACCTCAATGCCGGTTCCTTCTAATCCCTTTTGAAATACCGCGAGGTCAGACCCGCGATAGTGGTAGGGGATCACGATCTTGGGATGGAAGGCCTTCACCGCCTCCGCAGCTTCCTCCGGCGGCATAGTGTAGGGCAGATTCATGCATACGAACGCCACATCAATATTTCTGAGCGCACGCATCTCCGGAATGTCTTCCGTGTCACCCGAGAAATAAAACCGCCTGCCGCCATAAGTGAGGACGTAGCCATTGCCCCGTCCCTTGTCGTGAAACAATTTTCCCGGAGCCGGCCCGCGCTTCAGGTTGTACGCGGCGATAGCCTCGATCGTCCATCCCTGCCAGCTCTTCGTCTCACCGTTGGCAATGGGCTTGGCGCTCGTGACCGTTGCAACCACCGCTGGTGCCGCCAGAATTTCCGTCCCCACCTTGCTGATTTCCTTGATCGAATCGGGATCCATGTGGTCGCCATGAATGTCGGTAATCAGAATCAGGTCCGCCTTCGGCAGCCCCGCCAGTTTCGCCGGTTCAGCGGGATCGAGGTAGATCGTCTTTCCTCCCGCCTCAATCAGCGTGCTGGCATGATAAATAGGCGTGATTTTGACCGTCCCAGCGGACGTCGGAAAGACTTGCGTATCAGCGGCGATGGCAAATGGAGCTATCGCAATAAGAGAGCAGATAAGAATCGACGTGATCTTCATAATTTTGATCTCACTCGGTACCGAGTACTCGGTACTCCCTACTCTTCCTCTTCCTTCACCTCCCCACGCTCCGCTTTCGCCTTCTCAATAATCTTCTCCTGTAGCTGTCCCGGCACAGTGTCGTAGTGGTGCATTTCCATGTTGAAGCTGCCACGGCCCTGCGTCATCGAAGTTAAATCAACACCATAAGTGAGCATTTCGGCCATGGGCACTTCAGCTTTCACCACAGTATTGCCGCCCTTGTTGTCCATGCCCTGGATGCGTCCCCGCCGGCTGTTCAAGTCGCCCATAATCGAGCCGGCAAAATCGTCGGGCACCGTGATCTCGACGTGCATCACCGGCTCCAGGATCGTTGGTTTAGCCTGCTCCATCGCTTTCCGGAACGCGATGCGCCCCGCCATCTGGAATGACATGTCGTTCGAATCCACATCGTGATACGAACCGTCATACAGAATCACCCGGAAATCCACCACCGGAAATCCCGCCAGATACCCTCGCGCCGCCGCGTCCTTGATTCCCTTTTCAATCGCAGGAATATAGTTCTTGGGAATCGCGCCGCCAAAAATGTCGTTGACGAATTCAAATTGCCCGCCGCGCGCCATCGGCTCCATCTTGATTTTGCAATCGCCGTACTGCCCGTGCCCGCCGGTCTGTTTCTTGTGCCGTCCCTGCACATCGGCCTTGCCGCGGATCGTCTCGCGATACGGCACCTTCGGCGCTTTCAAAACTACTTCCGTGTGATACCGCTTCTTGAGCTTCGCCACCACGACTTCAATATGCTGCTGCCCGGTGCCCGCAATCAGAAACTCCTGCGTCTGCGCATCGCGGAAGAAACGCAGCATGGCGTCCTCTTCCATCAGCTTGTGAATCCCCGGTCCGAGCTTGTCCTCATCGGCGCGGCTCTTCGGCTCAATGGCAAATGTGATCGCCGGCTCCGGCAACTTCACTCGCGGATACTGAATCGGCGCAGCCTTATCTCCCAGCGTGTCTCCAGTGAGCGTGTCTTTCAATTTCGCCACCGCGCCAATGTCCCCGGCATGCAGTTCCGTCACCGGCACCGCGGTCTTCCCCTCCATGATGGAAATATGCGAGAGCTTTTCAGCCGACGTGCGCGAGAAATTCTGCACCGTAGCTTCGTTCTTCAGCACTCCGGAAAAAACTTTGAAGTACGAAATCCTTCCCGCAAACGCGTCCGACACCGTTTTGAACACATACAGCGAAACCGGTTCCGCGTCGGTCTCATGCCGCTGGGTCGCATTTCCGTTGCCCGAGGATGCCGCCTCGCCCTGCACCCACTCATGCTCGGAGGGCGCCGGAGTGTAGTCCACAATAAAATCCATCACCCGGTCGGCGCCGATGTTGCCCAGCCCCGACGAAAAAACTACGGGGAAAAGTTTGTCCTCGCGAATGGCGTTGTGCAGAGCGGGAATCAAGTCCTCTTCGGGAATGGTCCCCTTCTCAAAAAACTCCTCCATCAGCTTGTCGTCGCCTTCGGCCACCAGTTCGACCAGCTGCTCGTGCGACTCCTGCACCTGTGCCCGCATATTTGCCGGAATCTCCGTCTCTTTTCCTTTTCCGTTGCCGCCTAACTCATACGTGTAAGCCTTCATCCGCACCAGGTCGACCACTCCACTCAAATTCTTCTCGCTGCCAATGGGCAGTTCGATCGGAATCACATTGCGACCGAACGCGTTAATCAAAGACTCCAGCACCCGCTCCGCGCTTGCCCGGTCGCGGTCCATGCGGTTCACCACAATCAGCCGCGGCGTCTTGTACTCCTCGCAATCGTTCCATACCCGCTGCGTCACCACCTCCACTCCGGCCACGCCATCCACTACCACGATCGCCGCGTCCACCACCGGCAGCACCATCCGCGCCTCGTGGACGAACATGTTGAACCCCGGCGTATCGATCAAGTTGATCTTCGTTTTGCCCCACTCCACATAAGCGGCCGACGCTGCAATCGACATCTTGCGGGCGATCTCTTCTTCGTCGTAATCCGTCGTCGCCGAGCCGTCATCCACCCGGCCGAGGCGGGGCGTGGCTCCCGCCGTGTAAAGCATAGCCGAGAGCAGCGAGGTTTTCCCCGCGTGCCCGTGCCCCACAATCGCAACATTACGAATATTTTCTCCGGTATAAACTTTCACGAGTAGGCTCCTTCGCAGGCGTGGAAGAGAGAGAGGGCCCCGACCTAGAAGCAATAAAGAGAATCGGTGCAGTAGACAGGCCAACCCAACATCACCCGCCAAAACCCTAGGATGCTACCACGCAGCCAGCGAACGCCTCAACCTGATGTAACCGGATAGCGTCTCAGTTTGAATTTGAGAGCGAGATGAAGGTTATCTAGAAGTGGGAACCGCCAGCTTTAGGTCGCAGCGCTGACGAGGAGAAATCTGACGGGTGGGAAAGTGAGAACACGCGGCAAGGGGGGTAGCCGCCCTCCTCTTCCAATAATCTGCTGGAACAACGGGATCAAGTGCGCTATCATTTTGAACGTAGAAGGGCCGGTGTTGCCCCGCCGCGTTTTATCGCGAGCGGGGCACCTACCAGCACAATCGAAAACGTTGCTGCGTTTTCGATTGCGAGGAACACCATTACATGCATGGTGCCCTCCTTTCTCTCCTGAACCTGGAAGTTCTCAGGTAGGGGAGCTTTGTGAAAAGCCCTTCAGTGGCGGGCCGCTTTTATGCGGCCCGTTTGTTTTGTAGATCATATTGTTTTGCGCCACAGAGCGGCTCCGTCTTCGCTGTTTGTGCCCGCTTTTTCGACCAAGCGTTCTCTCTCCAATTCGCGAAGAGACTCCCTCACTGTGGTTCCATGATCCTTCGACTTGAACTTGTATTTTGCCTCCTCCATCATGCTGGTGATCTGGCGGGCGGTGCGGTAGCCTTCGAGGTCACTAGGATGCACGACATACTTTAAAACATCGTATCGCACCCCTTTTCGCTCTGTAAGCGGCTTTGGGGCCGTTCGCGCGGCAGCACCATTGCCATTCATGACATCATTTAGCAAGTGTCCTAGCTCTGGATCGGCAGCCAATTGCCGAATCAGCTGTAATTTCTTAATTTTTTCATCGAGCGCAACTAGGTCGATTGGCATTCGATTTACCCTCTGGTTGGGAATAGTACGCCAAGGGGGGGCGGCGAATACAATCGAAATATGGCAGGGGGGTCGGCAATATCCATCTGAACCCATAACCCCTGGGCGCTGGATATTACCCCCCTCTTTCCTTCACCACTATCACCGGGCCTCGCCGCCGTTGTATAATCCCTTCGCCATGTTAGGCAATCGCACCAGCGAGCAGTGGATCGCGCAATATGCTTCGAGCCACCAGCATCCCGTAAACCGGGCCTGCCATACTCTGGGTATTCCGACCATCCTGCTCTCGCTACCAATTTTTGTCGGGAGCATTTTTCTACATCGCTTGTGGCCTTATGCGGCCGGACTGTTTGTCTTGGGATGGATCTTCCAATTTGTCGGCCATGCCTTCGAAGGCAAGCCGCCCGAGTTTTTTGGCGACTGGCGATTTCTGTTTGTCGGCGTACGCTGGTGGTGGGCCAAGATTCACGGCAAAGCCTGATCGGAAGGCCCGCTTCGTAAAGGGCTCACTAACGCCAATCTCCGCCCGAACACCGAAGAGCCACCGTTACTTCATTAGGCTCAGGCAATCCGTTCTTCCTTCTCTCTCGTATACATAGCTGAAAGAGCTAATCGAATTTCTGCCCTCATCATTGCTTTCTATATCTGTAGGTTGGTAAGCTTCGAGTATCATCATGCGCCGCCTGACCGCCAGATTGTTACTGTTCTTTGCGCTGGCGGGAAGCCTCGCCCCGTTAGGGCTGGCCGCTATAGCTGAACCGCCGCATGCCTGCTGTCTTCGCAAGGGAGTTCATCGCTGCCACGATTCAGCCTCCGAATCCGGAGAGCCGGTCATCAGCGATACCAGTTGTTGTAACCACGTCTGCTTCCGCGCGACCGTTTCGTCGCGATGGGCTCATCCACAATCACAAGCGATATCTCTTTCCCTCGAAACTATTAATGAGCGCATCGCCGCATCTCAACCGAATCTTCTAGCTACTGCCTCCGCCAGCTTCCAATCTACCCGCGCTCCGCCTGCCCTCTAAAGCTCTCTCCAGTTTGATTTCACATCGTCAGCTCAACGCATAGCTGTGCATTTCTCGGAAAGCGTAGGCGCGTTGCGGCACACTCGAATCGGCGCACCCCGCCCGCGCCCCTTCACCCGATTCACATGGAGAAGACAATGAATCACAAAGCAATCCTGCTGATTCCCACCTTGCTTTTTACAAGCATTGCCGCCCTCGCCACAATCTTCGGGTCGGTTCGCGGCGTCATCCATGATCCGCAGCACCGTCCAGTTCAAGGGGCCATGGTTATGCTTAGGGCTCAAAACTCCGATTGGGCACAGTCGCAAAACTCCAACGACAACGGAGAGTTTGAATTCACTTCCGTGCCGATCGGGAATTATGTGGTCACAGTCTCGTCGAAGGGCTTCCAGCAAACGCAACAAGATGTGATTGTTCGCTCCGACACCAGTCCGGTCGCGCATTTCCAGTTGACGGTGGCAGGTGCGACGGAAACTATAGCCGTCCCGGAGACTGCCGTGGAAGCGACGACGGAGAGCGTCACGCCCACGACCATGCTCAGCCGGGAAGACATCCAGCTAACTCCCGGGGCGGATCGCACCAACGGCATGGAGATGATCACAGATTACGTGCCCGCGGCTTATGTGACCCACGACATGCTGCATATGCGTGGAGGCCACCAGGTCGAGTGGCTGATCGATGGCGTCCCAATTCCCAACACAAATATCGCCAACAATCTCGGACCACAGATTGATCCCAAGGACATCGATTATCTCGAAGTGCAAAGAGGCAGCTACGACGCCGACTACGGAGACCGCACCTACGGAATCTTCAACGTCGTGCCGCGCACCGGTTTTGAACGCGACCGGGAATGCGATCTCGTCATCACCGCGGGAAATTTTTATCAAACCGACGATCAAATCAGTTGCGGAGGACACACCGCGCGAGCCGCTTATTACGCCAGCCTGAACGGAACTCGCAGCGATTACGGCCTTCAGACTCCGATCTCGCAAGTCGTTCACGATGCGGCCAACGGCTACGGAGGCTTCGCTTCGTTCATCTTCAATCCCGACCCCAAGAACCAGCTTCGGCTGGTCGGTTCCTTGCGGCAGGATTATTACCAGATCCCCATCGATCCCGATCCCAACTCGGTGGGAAATTTAATTTATCCCAGCTACGGCCTCCGCGATGGCGAGCGCGAACCGGATGGCTACGTCGCTTTCTCCTTGGTCCACACCTTCAATTCAAAAACATTGCTTACAGTTTCTCCCTTCTATCACCACAACGGCGCCGACTACCATGGCGGAGCCAACGACTTTCCCGTCATCTCAACCATCAACCAGACCGCCAATTACGCAGGCGCGCAGGTCGCGCTGAATGTAAATTTCTGGAAGAACGATCTGCAAGCTGGCGTTTACGGCTTCGCCCAGCACCAGTACAACTACTTCTATAACCAATACACGGACGGCACTCCTAACGTTCCCGCCTCAAACATCGGCGTCAACGGAGGGGTGGTCGCCGGCTTCATCAACGACAAATTCAAAGTGACTCCGTGGCTCACTCTGATCGCCGGCCTTCGGGAGACAGAATTTGATTCAACCGTCTCGGAGCACGCCAGCGATCCCCGCCTGGGTGCCGCCATAAAAATTCCTCACCTCAACTGGGTATTCCGCGGCTTCTACGGCTATTTCTACCAGGCCCCGCCACTCTCTACCGCCACCAGCGCGCTGCAAAATCTGGCCAGCGGCCAGGGCTTTGCCTTCTCTCCGCTACATGGCGAGCGCGATATCGAATGGCAGTTCGGCGTAACGATTCCCTTGCGGGGCTGGACTCTCAGCGCCGACAATTACGAAACTAGGGCCAAAAATTGGCTGGATCACAACAACATCGGCGAGTCGAATATCTTCTGGCCCATCACCTGGGACTACGCCATGATTCAGGGTTGGGAACTGACTTTGCGCTCTCCCCAGCTCTGGCATCGCGGCCAGTTTCATCTTGCCTACGCAAATCAAATCGCGCAGGCGACCTCGCCCATCACCGGCGGTTTGATCTGCCCCAGCCCCGCGACTCCGGCCTGCGGCCTGGATATTCCGCCCGGGCTCTCGCCCGTGGACCACGATCAGAGAAATACATTGAACGTCGGCTTCAATACGAAGCTACCCTGGCAAACTTTTGCCTCAACCAATGTGTACTACGGCTCGGGATTCACCAACGGTCTGCCCGGCGTGCAGTATCCCGGGGACTATCTCCCTGGCCACACCACAGTTGATCTTGCTCTTGGAAAAACTTTTGCCGAGAAATACACCGTCTCTGTGTCCGCGCTGAATCTCGCCAACCGTCGCGTGCAGCTGGATAACAGCCTGACCTTCGGCGGATTTCACTGGAACGATCCCCGGCAAATTTACGCGGAGATTCGTTACCGCTTCCACTACTAGGACTCTTCATGAAAACTCTTGGCGCAGGGAAGCTTACGGCCCGAAGGTCTTGAACGGGCACGGTAATTGAAGAGACGATCTAAAGCGGCGGTCTTGAAAGCTCACTCTTGAAGGCTCGGTCTTGAAGGGGCACGGCTTCAGCCGTGCCGTCCAGATGCCCGAAGCATGCGGGCTTTAGCCCCTCAGGTGCACGTTGTGCTTTTCCACTTCGATCGCCCGACACCAGATCCGAACAATATCAGAGATAATGAACTTAATATGACCAGCCCCTTGCATTCCCCGTCCCGACATCTCGCTCTTTTCTTCCTCTGCGCCGTACTTGCGTTTGCTGCCGCTTGCAATCGCGCACCCTCCCAGCACGCAAACTCGGCCAAGCGCTATGCCTTCAAAGGCAAAGTCGTCTCTGTCGACAAAAACTCCGGCACCGCCAACATCGACAACGAACCCGTCGCCGGCTTCATGGACGAGATGGTCATGGGCTACACATTCAAGCCGCCCACTCAGATCGATCAACTCCAGCCCGGCGATTCCATCACCGCCGATGTCGTCGTCGACTCCGATAAATACTGGCTGGAAAATGTCAAAATCACGGCCCACTCGCCGGCTCCTGCCGAAAAGCCCACCGCGAGCATCCACATCCCCGCTCCCGGCGACGAAGTGCCGGACTTCAAGTTGATCAATCAAAACGGCAGGAATATCTCGCTGCACCAGTATCGCGGCCAGACGCTGCTACTCACTCTCATCTACACCCGCTGCCCGTTCCCCGATTTCTGTCCGCGCGTCAGCCACGAATTTTCCTCGATCGACCGGGCAGTCCAGGCCGATCCAGCTCGCTACGGCAAGACTCATCTGCTTAGCATCAGCTTCGATCCCGCCCACGACACGCCCAAGGTTCTGCGCGCCTACGGTTTTTCCTGCGCCGGAAGCAAAGACCCTAACCTTTTCACCCACTGGGAATTTTCTGCGATTCCGCAAACTGAGTTACCGGAATTCGCCAATTATTTCGCTCTCACCTACGAGTCAGACGGCGGAATGATCACTCACTCCCTCAGCACCGCCGTCATTTCCCCCGACGGAAAAATTTTCATGTGGTATCACGGCGCCGACTGGCAGGCCTCCGACCTGCTGCAAAATATCGCCGCCGCCTCGCATCCTGCCAGTTGAATTCGTAAGCTCCAGTCTGCTTGCCATCCTGAGCGCGCGTTCTTTGCGCAGCAAAGGATCTGGGCGAGCCGCGCGAAGCATCGCGTTTTTTGCGATGCAGTAATCGCGCGTCTGGCTCGCTTCCTCATCAAACTCGCCGCTCTCTAGTTGCCCCCCCCGAAATTGACTCCAAACCCAATTCCCCCTAAGATGTCTCGACTCTCGTTTCGACATTGAGACCGGAAAGACCCACTCGTCTATGATTGGCCAGACCGTCTCTCATTACCGCATTCTTGAACTGCTCGGCGGCGGCGGAATGGGTGTTGTCTATAAAGCGGAAGACACCCAGCTTGGCCGCTTCGTCGCTCTAAAATTTCTTCCCGACGATTCCTCTCAGGATCCCCAGGCCCTCGAACGCTTCCGCCGCGAGGCGCGCGCCGCGTCTTCGTTGAATCATCCCAACATCTGCACCATCCACGAAATCGGCCAGCACGATGGACATCTCTTCATTGTCATGGAGTGTCTCAGCGGTGAGACCCTAAAGCACCTGATCAACGGCAGGCCGATGGATTTCGAGCGCCTGGTCGCCCTGGCCATCGAAGTTGCCGACGCGCTCGACGCCGCGCACAGCAAGGGAATCGTTCACCGCGACATCAAGCCCGCCAACATCTTCGTCACCGATCGCGGCCACGCCAAGATTCTCGATTTCGGTCTGGCAAAAATTGCGCGCGCCGCGCGTCCCACCAGTGGCGAATCGCAAACCGTGGCCGATGCCAGCAGTTTCGATCTCACCAATCCCGGCACCGCCGTCGGCACAGTCGCCTACATGTCGCCCGAACAGCTGCGCGGCAAGGAGCTCGACGGACGCACCGATCTTTTTTCCTGCGGCGTCGTTCTCTACGAAATGGCCACCGGCATCCTGCCCTTTCGCGGAGAGACTTCCGCCGTGATCACCGAGGCCATTCTTAATCGTCAGCCCACCTCCGCCGTCCGTCTGGTTCCCGAACTTCCCCTCAAGCTCGAAGAAATTATCAACAAGACTCTTGAAAAAGATCGTGACATGCGCTGTCAAACGGCCGCCGAACTTCGTGCCGATCTCAAGCGCCTCCAGCGTTCCGTCGATTCCTCGCGCACCTCGGTCGTCTCGGAAACCGCCCAACCTTCATCCGGCATCGCCGTGGCCACTTCAGTATCCGCGCCAGTTCAGCGCAAAAAGTCTGCCGCCGCACTGATCTTCGCCATCGGTATTCTCGTGGCTGCGGCACTCGGCCTCTACGCGGGAAAATTATTTTTCGCCGCCGCTCCCGTCGAGCCTCCAGTCTACCGTCAACTCACCTTCCGTCGCGGGAGCATCCGCTCTGCGCGTTTTGCTCCGGATGGCCAAACCATCCTCTACAGCGCCGCATGGCAGGGCGGGCCATTGGACGTATTTACCGCGCGTCCTGAAGCACCCGAGGCGCGCTCCATGGGCCTCAGCCACACCCAACTCATGTCGGTATCGTCCGCCTCCGAAATGGCGGTTCTGCTGAACAGCAAGGCCTTAGGCACCTGGGTGAGCATGGGAACGCTGGCTCGTGCGCCGCTGGTCGGTGGGGCTCCGCGGGAAGTGTTGGAGCAGGTGCAGTGGGCCGACTGGTCGGCCGATGGAAACAGTCTGGCCGTTGTGCGCGACTTCGGCGGCCGCAATCGGCTGGAATTTCCCATCGACAAGCCGCTCTATGAAACTGGCGGCTGGATTGGGCATCCTCGCGTCTCCCCCGCTGGCGATCTGATCGCCTTCATCGACCATCCAGTTCAGGGCGATGACCGGGGAACCCTCGCCGTCGTCGACATGGCCGGACACAAAAAAAATCTCACCGACGAGTGGTACACCATTCAAGGTTTGGCCTGGGCGCCGAGCGGCAAGGAGATTTGGTTCACCGCCAGCAAATCCGGCGTCGATCGAACCCTTTACGCGGTCACTCTGGATGGCAAAGAGCGCATGGTATTGCGCCTGCCCGGCGCGCTGATGTTGTTCGATATCTGGAAGGATGGCCGGGTTTTGATGATGCGCGCCAGTTGGCGCCGCGAATTAGTCGGCATGATTGGCGGCGAGACCAAACAACGCGATCTTTCCTGGCTCGATTATTCCTATCCCGCAGCTCTTTCTTCCGATGGCAAAACTCTGCTCTTTGACGAGGAAGGCGGAGGCGGCTCGCTCGCCTACTCGAAATCCGGCGGCCTCTCCTACGCAGTTTACGTCCGTAGAACCGATGGCTCTCCCGCCATCCTGTTGGGCGAAGGCGGCGCTCTGGCCTTGTCGCCCGACGGCAAGTCCGTAATTTCACAGACTCAGGATTCCCCCTCCCAGCTTCGCCTGCTCACCACCGGCGCCGGAGAAGCCCGCGATTTAACCAAAGACAATGTGAACCACACCTGGGCCCGCTGGTTCCCCGATGGCAAACGCATTCTGTTTTCCGGCAACGAGCCCGGTCAAGGAGTTCGCCTCTACATCCAGGACATCGCCTCGAACAAGAGCCAGCCCATTACTCCGGAGGGTGTGGATGGCAACGCTTTTGTTGTTTCCCCCGACTCTCAATGGATCGCCGGCATCGGCCCGGACCGCAAAGGATATCTCTATCCCGTAGCAGGCGGCGAGCCGCAGGTCATTCCCGGACTCAACCCGGGAGAACAGCCCATCACCTTTAGCTCGGATGGTGGCTCTCTCTACATCTACCAGCCGGGAGAATTGCCCGCCAGCGTCAACCGTCTCGACATCAAAACCGGCAAGCGCACCCTCTGGCGTCAGCTTCTCCCCTCCGATCCCGCCGGAGTCGAAACCATCGGCCCCATCCTCATGACCCCCGACGCTCAAACCTGCATCTTCGGATATCACAGAATGCTAGCGGATCTATATCTCGTCGAAGGCCTGAAGTAATCGGCGCTCGCAACGAGCAACCACGCAAATTCAGAACGTAACTTTATACAAAACGCTGCCGTGCGCCGCGATCCTCACCTTGATCGCCTCAACCGCCCCAAGAGATTTGTGCAACCACAAATCCCGCATCTCCGCCGTGCGCGTCAGAATCCCAAACGTGCTCCACGGCAGCTCAACATCTTCGGCCGCGCCTCCAAGATTGAACACAGCCACAAACTTTTCTCCCGCCTTCGCACCCTCCGCCACCCACGCCCGCACATTGCCGTGCTCCAGCACCTGGTGTCCGCCGTGGCTGTGCTGGTTCACATCAAGAACTTCTTCGTTCGTGATGCGCGCAGTCGTGGCCGCATCGTTGCTCGGCAAGTCACCGCCAAACATCAGCGGCGAGCGAAAGATGCTCCACAGCGTCATCATCGTCTGCTGCTCATCCGCACTAAATTTGCTCGGGCTTCCGCCGCCTTCCTTAGCCGTCACTCTCAGTTTGCCCAGCGGCAGCATGTCCGCATCCGGCCATGTCCCGTTCTTTCCCACGAATGGGGCCCAGTCGCGCATCAGATCGAACTGATGCCGTAGCAGCTTCCAGTCATCCCAGAAATCATCCGAGATGCGCCACATCTGCGCGTACTTTTCAAAAAACTCCGCTTCCGAAATCGGCGCCGGACCCGGCGAGATGCTCAGCACCATCGGCCGCCCCGTCTTCCGCATCGCCATGCTCAACGCCTTGATCTCCGCCGGCTGATACAAATGGCTCCCCATGTCGTCAGCCTTGATAAAGTCCACTCCCCACCGCGCGTACAGTTCCGCGATCGAATCGTAATAAGCCTGCGCTCCCGGTTTCGTCGTATCCACTCCCCACATGTCAGGATTCCACCGGCACGCATTTTCCTTATCGGCAACATCCGCCGCGTGATACGCCGTCCCTTTGATCGGAAGATTCCTCTCCACCGCTTGCCGCGGAATCCCGCGCATAATGTGAATCCCGAACTTCAATCCCTTGCCGTGAACATAATCCGCCAGCGCCTTAAACCCCACGCCATCGGCGGACGAAGGAAACCGGTTCACCGCCGGCATCAGCCGCCCAAACTCATCCATCGTCAGCGGAGCTCCCGGCTCGTAATCATGTCCCTGCGCATTTGGCTCGTACCACTGGATGTCCACCACAATATATTTCCATCCATACTTCGCCAGATGCTCCGCCATCCAATCCGCATTCGCCTTCACCTGCTCCTCGCGCACCGTCGTCCCGTAGGAATCCCAACTGTTCCACCCCATCGGCGGAGACGGCGCAACCAAAGAATCATCGCCCACCGCCCCATTGGAGAAAGTTGCACCCAGAACCGCGAGAAGAAACGCACACGCCAGAGATCGCTGTCGAAAACTGATTCGTCCAAACATGATCCGCACATTGTAATCCGTCCGCCGGGTGCCCCACTTCTCGCCTCCTTTGCGAGAAGTGGGGCTGATGCGAAAAGTGAAACTGCCGGCACTCACCCGCACGGCTCCTCCAGAACCTCCATCCACATGATTTGTCAACTCTTATTTACCCCTTGTTTTATCCTCTTGTTAAGAATATGAATTAGGGGATAAAATGGATGATGAAAGGAACGCGACATGCCAACCAAATCAGCCCGCGCCAAGCTCTCAACAACAGTAGCGCCGGAAACCTATCGATATCTGGCAGGGTTGGTGAAATCCGGAAGGGCTGGAAGTCTTGCCGAAGCAGTGGATGAAGCTGTGGAATATTTTCGCCGCAACGAGAACCGGCGGCGGCTGGCTCGCGCCACCACGGAATACTTCGAAGGACTTTCGCCCGAGGCGGTTAGGGAAGAAAACAATCTGGGCAAGTCTCTGAGCACTGCGGCGAAAGAAATCGACTTCGACCGTGAACCCTAACCGCAACCAGCAACCACGCCGCGGAGAAATCTGGACCGCCAACACCGGCGGCAAGAGGCACTTCGTTGTAGTGGTCTCACTCGATGCGCGCAACCTCAGCGATCGCGCCGACTCAATTCTGATTGTTCCTTTCGGAAGTTCCGGGCGCCCCGGCCCCACCGTCCTAACCATGGCCGCCGGAGAAACGGGCCTGCCGGAAGCGTCTTACCTCAAAGCTCATTTCATCAGCGTCCTGCAAAAAGCCGATCTGATCGAGCGCCTCCCACGAACGCTTTCCAACGCGCAGATGAGAAGCGTTGTGCAGGCGGTTCAGCGCGCGATTGACCCGGACGCGCCGTTTTCAGGGTAGAGGCCCCAAAAAGGGCACAACTTCATCGGCTTCGGAAAAACTCATCGATTGAGCCGAAACCGCGGAAAAGTGGTCCTCGTGGAAGAGCGGCCCCTTTAGGGCCGCGTAAGTCGTTGAAAATCTGTCGGGCTTCAGCCCCCGTGGTTGTTAGTCATGCCACGGCAACGACTTGATTCTGCAGCTTTTTCAGTCGTGCGGTGCGCAGGTTAAATATCCAAATTCTTCACATCCAGCGCATTCTCTTCAATAAACTTACGCCGCGCTTCCACGTCCTCGCCCATCAACGTGGTAAAGATCGTCTCGCACTCGGCAATGTCTTCCAGCTTCACCGAAAGCAGAGTTCGCCGCTCCGGGTCCATGGTGGTCTCCCACAACTGCGGAGCCGTCATCTCACCCAAACCCTTATAGCGCTGCACGTCGTAGCCGCGGCTGCCCTCTTTCTTCACGTATTCGAACAGCTCGCGCGCCGTCGTCTTCTCCACCGGCTCAATCACCGCGCGGTTTTTTGGCGCAGCCTTGGCGGTTTTCTTTCCCGCCTTCCCATCGGACTCAGCCGAGTCCGGATCCGCGCCATCTTCTTCCGCAACATCATCGCCGTTGCTCGCCGAGCCAGCCTTGACCACCGCTTCAACAACAAACGGCGGCTCCAGATACGGCTCAATCTGCTTGAACTTCGAAATCAACTGCCGGCACTCCGCGCTGGACGCCAGCTCCCAGTTGATGACATGCTCCGAACCCTGGGAGCTCACGATCTTCACTTCCCACAGGTTGTGCTCTTCGTCAAAAACCGCTTCCACACTCTTGAACTTGCGGTCTTTTTGCAGCTTCTTCAATTCCTTTTCCAGCCTCTCGATTTTCTTCGACGGCGTATTCTTGTCGCCCTCGAAATCCGCATGCTTCGAGAAATCCAGCTTGGGCAGCAATTCAGTCACGCTCTCGTCGCGCAGCCGCTTGTTCACTTTGTCGAAGAAGTTGAGATACTCCTTCAGCACGCTCATAAACTTCGTCAGCGCCGCGCCCTCCAGCTTGGCCGCGCCTTCGCCATAACGCACGATCAGCCCGTCGGCCGCGCGTTTCAGCATCACCTTGTCGAAGGCATCGTCGTCCTTGATGTACTGCATCGACTTGCCCTTCTTGATCGAATACAGCGGCGGCTGCGCAATAAAAACGTTTCCGCGCTTGATCAGCTCCTGCATGTGCCGGAAGAAAAATGTCAGCAGCAGCGTGCGGATGTGCGATCCATCCACGTCGGCGTCGGTCATCAAAATGATTTTGCCGTAGCGCACCTTCGTCGGATCGAAATCGTCCTTGGCAATGCCGGTGCCCAGCGCCGTGATCATGGCGCGAATTTCCTCGTGCGCCAGCATCTTGTCGTAGCGCGCTTTTTCCACGTTGAGAATTTTTCCCTTGAGCGGAAGGATCGCCTGAAAGCGCCGGTCGCGGCCCTGCTTCGCCGTCCCACCCGCCGACTCGCCTTCTACCAAAAACAATTCGCAGCGATTCGGGTCGCGCTCCGAACAATCCGCCAGCTTGCCCGGCAGTCCGCCCGAATCGAGCGCTCCCTTGCGCCGCGTCAAATCCCGCGCCTTGCGCGCCGCCTCACGCGCCCGCGCGGCGTCCACAGCTTTGTTAATAATCTTTCGCGCCACGGTTGCATTCTGTTCAAAGAACGCCCCCAGCCGCTCATTGATGAACGCCTGCACGACTCCGGCAATATCGGAATTCAACTTGCCCTTGGTTTGCCCTTCAAACTGCGGCTGCGACAGCTTCACGCTGATCACCGCGACCAGTCCTTCGCGAACATCGTCGCCCGTCAGATTTTCCTTAACATCCTTGAACAGCCCCATCTGCTGCCCCGCATAATTAATCGTGCGGGTCAGCGCCATGCGGAAGCCGGAAAGATGTGTGCCTCCATCCACCGTGTTGATATTGTTGGCGAACGAGAATACGGATTCCGAATATCCGTCGTTGTATTGCAGCCCAATCTCCATGGCCACGCCGCTGCGCTCCGCTTCCATGTAGATCGGCTTGTCGTGCAGCACCTGCTTGCCGCGGTTCAAATGCTTGATGAATTCCGCGATGCCGCCGTTGTACTTAAACTCCGAATGCTTGGCTTCGCCGGTTTTTGCATCGGTCGCGCGCTCATCGGTGAGCGTGATCAGCAATCCCTTATTCAGGAACGCCAGTTCGCGCAGCCGCTGCGCCAGCGTGTCGTAGTTATATTCCGTCGCGGTAAAAATAGTTCGATCCGGCAGGAAGTGGACTTTCGTCCCGCGCCGCTTGGCCGCTCCCACCTTCTTCATCTTGCTGGTGGCCTCGCCTTTGGAATAGGTCTGCTCCCAGGTCGCGCCATCGCGCCAGATTTCCAAATCAAGTTCTTCGCTTAATGCGTTGACGCACGAAACGCCCACGCCGTGCAATCCGCCCGACACCTTATAGGTAGACGAATCAAATTTTCCCCCAGCATGCAGCGTGGTCATCACCACTTGCGCCGCGGAAATCTTTTCGCCGTCAATCACCATGTCGTCCACGGGAATGCCGCGCCCGTCGTCCTCAACCGTGATGGAGTTGTCGATGTGGATCGTGACTTCAATTTTGGTCGCGAAGCCGGCCAGCGCTTCGTCCACGGAGTTGTCCACCACTTCATACACCAGGTGGTGCAGCCCCAGATCGCCAGTCGATCCGATGTACATCGCGGGGCGCTTGCGCACCGCTTCCATCCCGCCAAGCACTTTGATCGAGTCGGCGTTATAGTCGCTCTTGCCGCCATTATTTCCAGCGATCGTGCTGGCGTCGATCGAGGTCACGCTTCCGTTTTTTGTTTTAGTTTCTGTGATGGGAGTATTGATTTCTTTGGTGGCCATTCAGCTCCGTGGAGCATGCCCGATTTGTCACGCAAACTTCAGTCAAGCGAGACTTCAAACCGACTCGCAGAATCAGATTTACACTAGCCCGTTCCAGAGCCGTGAAACCGACTTCAAGTGATTGAAATTTCGTGTACTTACGTTCGTTTTGCGACTAGTAAATTATACCACGGAAACAGCTTGCCCGCTGCCCTCGATCGACTGCCGAACCGCGTCGATAAACGTCCGCCTTCCATTGGGTTAAAGCTGATATTAATGCTAATGGACCTGACCTTTTTCGCGCCCGCATCGAAGGCAAAATTCTCGCCAGTCCAAGGTTTCGTCTTCCGGCACCCTCTCGCGCTTCCACGCCATCTAACCACCTGATCCTGATAAACTAGCCCTAGGAGCCACCGACCCATAATGGCTGTTCCCGTATCCCAGATGTGGACCGTGTCGAGCTATGTGCTTCGGCAAAAGCTCGCCGGTCGCAAACAGTATCCGCTCGTGCTCATGCTCGAGCCCTTGTTCCGCTGCAATCTGGCCTGTGCCGGATGCGGCAAGATTCAATACCCCGCGCACGTTCTCAAAACCGATCTCACTCCCGAAGAATGTTTTCGCGCCGTCGACGAATGCGGCGCTCCCATGGTCTCCATCCCCGGGGGCGAACCGCTCATGCACGCCCAGATCGGCGAGATCGTCGAAGGCCTGGTTGCGCGCAAGAAATATATCTATCTCTGCACTAACGCCCTGCTTTTGAAAGAGAAAATTCACCTCTTCAAGCCGAGCAAATATCTGACCTTCAGCGTTCACCTCGACGGCCAGCGCGAGGAGCACGACTTAGCCGTCTGCCGCGAAGGCGGATACGACATCGCCGTCGACGCTATCAAAGAAGCCCTCAGCCGCGGCTTCCGCGTCACCACCAACACCACGCTATTCGATGGCGCCGATCCTAAATCCGTCCGCGCCTTTTTCGACGACATGATGGAGCTCGGTCTCGAAGGCATGATGCTCTCGCCCGGTTATTCTTACGATAAAGCTCCGGACCAAAAACATTTCCTCGGCCGCGCCCGCACCCGCCGCATGTTCCGCGCCATCCTGTCGAATCGCAAAAAGAGTTGGAAGTTTAATCTCTCGCCGTTGTTCCTGGAATTTTTGATGGGCAAACGCACCTACCCCTGCACGCCCTGGGGCATGCCCACCTACAATATTTTCGGATGGCAGAAGCCCTGTTACCTGCTCCAGGACGGCTACGCGGAAACTTTCGCCGAGCTCCTTTCGACCACAAACTGGAGCAACTACGGCACCGAGTCCGGCAATCCCGCCTGCGCCAATTGCATGGTGCACAGTGGCTATGAAGCATCCGCAGTGAACGCCACTTTCAGTTCGTTGAGCGGATTCCTGGCCACCGTAAAGGCGACTCTGTTCACCAGCTATCGCGACAAAGAAGCGCTTCGCCTGCTCGACGAGCCGCAAGCCCCGGTTCATCCGCTGGTGCAAATCGCAACGCCGAAGGATTCATTGCAGGAAACGCGCGCGTAGAACAGCCCTTTGTGAGTTTGTGCTTGGCGAACGTGCATGGCCATGCTTCCACAGCGACCACGGTGGAACAACCGTGGAAGAGCAGCGCTTCAGCGCCGCGTCAAACACCAACTTTGACAGGGCTTTAGCCCCTGCGCACCACCAACGAGCGAATAGATGACAGGCAAAGAATCCGGCCACGTCGATCACGAAGCCGCTCAAGCCGTGCCCCACGCGGCCACAAATCCTGACGCGCTCGAAGTGGCCCCCGGCACTGCCCACGAGAATCTCGAAGGCTGGATTCCTCAACTCGCCGGCGAAGAAGAGATCCGCGGCGCGCTCGAAAAGGCCTTCGACTACCGCGGCGACGTCACCATCACCCGCAAGGACGGCAGCAAAATCGAAGGTTATCTATTCGACCGCCGCGGCGCCGCCACGCTGAAAGATTCTGTGGTTCGCCTCTTGCCCAAAACCGCCCACGAAAAAATCTCCATCTCCTACGCCGACATCGCCGCCCTCGCCTTCACCGGCCGCGACACCGCCGCGGGAAAAAGTTGGGAAGCCTGGATGAAAAAATATGCCGCGAAAAAAGCCGCAGGCGAAACCAACATCGCCCTCGAGCCCGAACCGCTGGACTAATTTTCCTGGATTGATTTTCTTCTGGCCCGCCGCCGATCCACTAATCAAAGATCTGTCATTCCGAGCGCAGCCCGGAGCGGCAGCGACGTCAAGTCGAGGAACCTGCTTCTGACTATCTCGGAGGGACCGCTGTATTACGCCCGCTCCCACGGCAGCGGAACTTTAACCGACGCCATCCCCGCCGCTTTCGCAGCTTGAATACCCATCTCAGTGTCTTCGAATACCAGGCACTCCGCCGGCGCTACTCCCAATCTCGAAGCCGCGAGTAAAAAAGCTTCCGGGTCGGGCTTGCTCTTCTTGTATTCTCCAGCGCACACCATCGTGTCGAATCGATCGAGTAGTCCCAGCGCGACCAGAGACGCCGTCACAGATTCCCTAGTGCTTCCCGAGACCACGGCGAACGGAATTCTTCCGTGCTCGGCTCGAATATGCTCCAGGACCTCAGGCACAGCCTTGAGCTCATTGAGCAACTCGAAATAGAGATCCTCTTTTCGCGACGACACAGCCTCCACCGGCATATTCAGCCCATGTTTCTTATTCAGCGTGGAGATGATCTCGACCACCGGCATGCCACCCCAGGAG
>JBAUVJ010000050.1:0-7480 GCA_049583165.1 Candidatus Sulfotelmatobacter sp.
GGCTAACTCGCATGTTTTCAAGATCAGGGTACGGGGGGGAGGGGGGTGTCCGGGGCAGGCCAGCTCCAGAGCTCCCCATGCCAGAACGGCAACCGCCAGAATTTATTTTGGGAGCGATCCACAAAGAAGGAGCACCAGCAGACAGGGGGCTCACCGTACTTCCACCGACACCAAATCCCCATCTGCCAGTCCCCCCGGCTTATAGTTTACCGACACCGAGCGATCATTCCATGAGCAGGAGAAGGTGTCCGCCCCAATCAGCAATAGCGACTTGTAGTCGGGAGTACGCAGTTTCAGAACTTTTCCACCGGAAGCGACCGTAAGAAGCGCGGCCGGGGCCTGAGAGCAATCCACGCCCACCAGCCGGCCTTGAAGAAATTTGGCCGCCCGCTTGTCTCCGACGCCGGCATTTTGTGATGCCTGCTCCGCGGCTGCGCGTTTTGTGGCATCCTGATCCAAAACATCAAAAGGAGTACTCTGCGGAGAAAATTTCGGTGCATTCGAAGCGGCCGACAGTCCATACTTCTGCTGGTTCGCCAGCCGGTCGAACTGCTCGCGCGCTTCGGCCGCAACCTGGACATTACTGCTGGTCTTCAGGCGTTCCAGCACAGTTCGCGCCTGGTCCCACTTCTTGCCCTCAATGTAGATTTCTGCCAGATGATAAACGTATTCCTGATTGCGCGGGCTGAGTTGGATGGCGGCGCGCTCCGCCTGCGTGGCCGCGACCGGTCCTCCACCAACCAATCGCGCCATCGCCATCAGATCGTAGGCGTCAGCGAACTCCGGATACCACTCCAGCACCGCCCGCAGATCCTGCATCATGTTGGGCAGTCCTTGGATGTCGGCGTGCTTTGCCTGGGCAATGCGGTACTTCATCACCGCGAGGTAGTAACGGATCCACATATCGCCCTGGTCGAGCGCGGCCGCATCGCTTAACTCTTCGGCAGCCGCGTCGAACTCTCCGTGCTGGATGTGATCCCAGGCTAGCGCGCGGTGAGCGATCTCATTTCCCGTGGCCGCCACTAATTGAGCATCTTCATCGTTGTTCTGGTTAACAGTCTTGTGGGCGAGAACCTTCTGGGCAAAGATCTTCCCGGAAGTTGGGGCCTCAGGCGTCGTAGCCAGCTCCTGCAATTCCTTCAGGCCGGCAGCGCGGCGCTCCGGAATCCGTACCTTCACTTCCGCCGCGAAAGCCCTGGCATCGGTCTCGCGCATCGGTTTGGCAAGGATCGCGCTATCGTTCGGCCCTACCGGCGTGGAAAACTGGTAAACCTGCGGCGGATCGGCTGAAGAACCTGGTTGTTTAGACGCATCGAGCGCCGCAAACAACGGCGTAAGCGAGTGGAAGTAGTCTTTCACTGCCTGATCGAATTGTGCGGGCGTAACTCCGTATGCCTTCTGAATGGCTTCTTCCACCGGAAGATGCTGGTTCTCGACCAGGTCGAAGTACGCTCCTGTCTCCGGCAGTTTCTTCTCGTGCAGCAGATAATGCACCGTCATCCACGACTGCGCATAAAAAAGCGTGTGGTGCGTGCCTTCCACGTAAGCCGAAGTATCATGCTTCATGGTCAGCAAGTCGGGCAGCGCGAGCCAGACCTGCCCACTGAGGAGTTCGGTGAGCGACTTCGGTGGGCTGCGAACCTCTTGTTGATTCCCCAGCAGGTCCTCGGTGTAGGCGCGGCCCATTTCCGGATCGCCTCCGATTTCCACTTGTTTGTTGTCGATGCGGACGGAGCCGAAATATTCCGCCAGCCCTTCGTCGAACCATCCCTGCACTGGAGGATAGTTGTAATTCATCAGTAGATGCGCGAAGTCGTGGGCAACCGCGCGCCAAGACTCCTCTTCAAACAAATTGAGCACGATAAAGTTCTGGTCTGCGCCAGGCACAAAAAAACCTGGAGCGCCGATCGGCTGCCCCTGCCGCAATGGAGCGTTCTGGTAATAGTCCTTGTCGTTTTTGAAGGCGAGAATCGTCAGAGGGAGCGATTCGTTGAGCCGGTCCTTCATGAGCAAGATGGCAAACACGGCCCGCATCTGTTCGAAGCGCAGGGCCACTTCTTTTCCTTTTTTCTCGCCGGCATCGGTGATCACCGTGAAGTGCGTGGAATGGATTTCCAGCCAGGGAGAAGGCTCCGCCGCCTGAGCCGATGAAGGTAGGAGTAATGACAGAAGAACGCCCACGACCGTCGCGAAGAACCAGGAAACCGGAATAGGGATTGCGCGGGCCATGCTGATTTCGCCGTAGGCGCGGCCAATAGTGAAATGCTAACACGGGGAACGAACAGGAGGAGCCTTCTTGAAACATTGGTCAGAAGTTCCAACTAGACGATCGGAAGAGCCAATCTATCAACGTTTCAATCTAAAAAATAGATTTTCGATTCCCAGGAATTATTTCAAACCCAGCCCTCCGTTGAAGTGCTGGATGACTCCGTAACATTCGCAGGCCGCGGCTTCCAGGCTCTTGCGGTTCAATATCTTTACCATGCCGCGCAGGTTCTCAATCAGTCCGGCATCCTCCAGGACCGCGGCAGCCAGGCTCACGCTGGGGCGTCCCGTGCCCAGCATCTGCGCCAGGAATTCATGGGTGAGTGGAAGCAATTTGGAATCCACGCGGTCCTGGCACATCAGCAGCCAGCGCACCAGGCGTTGCTCGGTTTCGTGCAATCGGTTACAGGCGGCCAGTTGCGCGACCTGCATGCCCTGCATCAGGGCGAAGCGGCTCAGCTCCGATCGCAGAGTGGGTGTCACAAGTAATAAGGTTTGAAACACTTCCGACTTTATCCGCACGCCGCTGCCTGACATTTGCATGATGGCCCGGAACATCTCCCGCCGCAGCCCCACTGTCAACGACATCCCCACCATGCCTTCTTTTCCAACAATTCCGACTTCAACACTTCTCCCATCTCCGCTGAGGGCGACCAGCGAGGTCATGCCTTCATTCAAGAAATAAGTGAATTCGATCTTCTCGCCCGGTTCGTGCAGGATCTGGTGCTGCGGCAAGTCGATCGGGTCCAGATGAGGGCGCAGTGCGTGATACTCCTCATCCGGCAACGACAACAAAATAACGTTGCTCACTGCTTTTCCCGCCGCGTCGGAACGAGCACCTGGTTGCAGTGGGGCTACCTTGGTCCGTTTTGTCGTCGTCTCAAGAATTAGGTTTTTCACCATGGAACCGGTTCATTAGATGCGGACTGCTGCTTCGATCCACATGGTGGACCCTGTAATTGTGTTCGCGATCCTCTGTATTTTCCGGAATAACTGAGGGGTGAATGGACGGAGAAGATGTTCTTTCAGTTCCCACTGGGGCGTGGAATTACGCCGACTATCTTTCATACCTTTCTTAAAACCAACTGCAACGACGCTCGGCTGGTGCTCATATCCCTGATTAGCAACCCTTCTTGCCCGGCTTCACACCCCGGAGCCGTTTTTCCTGCTCGCTCAATATCCGGTTCAATTCGGCAACCAGCGCCAGGAACTTTGTTCGGTCCTGCTCTAGCGCGATTAACGAGCAAAGCCCGTGAATGCGTGCTTCATCAGCCTTGTTCATCGTGACCCCGGAGTATTGCAACTTCCAACATGCGTGTATGTTCGATGTCGAACAATGTCATCGCCAGCTTTCATTTACGTGTTATCGGCGCAATGGGGGCAATGCTGGAACCGGGGTTAGCTTTGGAAGATAAAGAGAAGTGGCAGATTTCGAGATCAGGGTTTTGCAAATGATGAGGACATGCGCCGTTCGCTGGAGTGGATCGCGCGAATGCTGGTTACCCAGATGGTCGCGCTCAGTCGCCGCTGGCGTGATTCTGTGTAGGCACCAGAACCAGCCGCGTTCTTGCTATCGCAGGCTGTCGCGAAGCGCGCCAGCAAGCATGCAGAATGCCGATAACTGCGGCATAAGCCGTAACAACGCCAATTCCGACCGAGGCTACTACCGTAACGCAGAGAATCAAAGGCATGAAGAGCGAAATCACGATCAACCACCCTGTCTGAGGTCCCAAAATAATTCAGTAAAATCCGTAGTTCGAAATTGCAGTATTCAGATGCCGCCCGGTCAACTTTCGTCTATGCGGCATCTTAAATCTATCCTTGTCGATGCCTGCCGCTAGTGACCATCGAGATACGCCGCATCGTAGTAAAATACGGAGTAGAGCTGTGCACTCCTAATGTCGAACATCTCTGGGGACCTGTCGACATTACGGAAGGCCTATCCAGCCTGCTGTTCAGACCAATAACGAAATGGCTATTACCAAGATTTCGGTGCGTGGGGCACGCCAGCATAACCTCAAGAACATCGACGTCGAGATTCCGCGTAACACCCTCACCGTGGTTACCGGCCTGAGCGGATCGGGTAAGTCTTCGCTCGCATTCGATACGATCTATGCCGAAGGCCAGCGCCGCTATGTGGAAACGCTCTCCACCTACGCCCGCCAGTTTCTCGATCAGATGGAACGCCCGGATGTCGATGCAATCGATGGACTTAGCCCATCGATTTCCATCGAGCAGAAAACTACCAGCCGCAGCCCTCGGTCGACCGTCGGCACGATCACAGAAATCTACGATTATCTTCGCCTCTTGTTCGCTTCTATCGGCGTGCCGCACTGTCCCAAATGTGGGCGCCCGATCAGCCGCCAATCCGCCGAACAGATCGTCCAGCGCGTCATGGCGCTTACTCCTGAGGACCGTGTAATGATCCTCGCGCCCATCGTTCGGGGCCGCAAAGGCGAATTCAAGAAAGAGATTGAGACCCTGCTCAAGCACGGCTACACCCGCGCTCGAGTGGACGGCGAACTCGTCAATCTTGAGGACGATCTCAATCTTGACAAGCGCAAGAACCACACCATCGAAGTGATGATCGATCGCCTGCTGGTGAAAGCTGGAATCGAGCATCGCCTGGAAATGTCGGTAGGTCTGGCGATGAAATTGGCCGGCGGCCTGGTGCAAGTCGCCGTCGTTGGCGGTGAGGAGCAACTCTACTCCGAAAAGCTGGCCTGTCCGGATTGTGGTGTGAGTGTGCCCCAGTTGGAGCCGCGATCTTTCTCTTTTAACTCCCTATATGGAGCGTGCTCCGAGTGCCACGGCCTTGGTAGCCGTTACGATTTCGATCCCGCGAAAGTGATCACAGACTGGTCGAAGCCGTTGCTCGATGGTGGTCTTGGTCCCGGATCGGCGTCGCAGGGACTCATCCACGGATTGCAGGTAACCGCCGCCGCGCACAGCATCGATCTCAACACTCCATTCGAAAAGTTTCCCGAGAAGATTCAAGATTTGCTGTTGAATGGCGAATCGGGCCGCGGAAAAACGGGTTTTCGTGGCATCTTCGGATACCTGAAGCAGAATCTCGAAGAATCCACTTCCGAGGGTTACCGCGACTGGCTGATGGATCACATGTCAGCCAGCGAATGTCCCGCGTGCCAGGGCAAGCGCCTGCGTCCCGAAAGCCTCGCCGTGAAGGTGAGCGGCATGTCGATTGCCGAATTCACCGCGTTGCCGCTTTCGCGCGCGTTCGAAGTTGCGCAAGGCATCAAGCTGGTTGGTCGTGAAGAAAAAATTGCCGGCCGCGTGATGCACGAGGTGGTGGAGCGTCTGCAATTTCTGAATGCCGTGGGGCTCAACTACATTTCGCTCGACCGCTCGGCGGCTACACTTTCCGGTGGCGAAGGCCAACGCATTCGCCTCGCAACGCAGATCGGCTCCAAGCTGCGGGGCGTGCTCTACGTGCTAGACGAGCCATCCATCGGCCTGCATCACCGCGACAATGGCCGGCTTCTGACTGCGCTCGAAAATCTGCGTGACCTGGGCAACACCGTGCTCGTGGTCGAGCACGATGAAGAAACCATCCGCCGGGCCGATTATGTGATCGATCTCGGTCCCGGCGCAGGACGCCATGGCGGAGATCTGGTGGCGCACGGCACGCCCGCAGAAATCATGCGCGAGCCTAACTCGCTGACCGGCGCATACATCTCCGGTAAAGTGCAGATCGAGATGCGTCCCGAGCGCCGGCAAAAGAACGGTGCGGCTCTTACCATTCTTGGGGCAAAAGAGAACAACCTCAAAAATCTGGATGTAACTTTTCCGCTCGGCGTGATGACGGTGGTGACCGGAGTCTCCGGCTCAGGCAAGTCCACGCTGGTGAACGACATTCTCTACCGCGCACTCGCCCGTCAACTCTACCGTTCGCGGGAAAAATCGGGTGAACATAAATCAATCGTCGGCGCGGAGAATATCGACAAAGTGATTCGCATCGATCAATCGCCCATCGGCCGCACCCCGCGCTCTAATCCCGCAACCTATACCGGTGTCTTCACCGCGATTCGCGATATCTACGCCATGCTCCCCGAAGCGCGCGAGCGTGGCTACAAGGCCGGGCGTTTTTCCTTCAACGTCTCCGGCGGGCGCTGCGAGGCTTGCCAGGGCGAGGGCCAGCGCCGCATCGAGATGAATTTTCTGCCCGACGTTTACGTACTCTGCGAGGTCTGCGGCGGCCGCCGCTACAATCACGAAACTCTGGCCGTGAAATACAACGGCAACTCCATCGCCGACCTGCTGGAGATGCCGGTCTCCGACGCGCTGCCCATTCTCGAAAATATTCCGCAGATAAAACAAAAGCTGCAAACCCTGGTCGATGTTGGCCTTGGCTATATTCACCTCGGTCAATCTGCGGTCACGCTTTCCGGCGGCGAAGCCCAGCGCATCAAGCTGGCCCGCGAGCTAAGCAAGCGCCAGACCGGCAAAACTCTTTACCTGCTGGACGAGCCCACCACCGGCCTGCACTTCGACGATGTAAAGAAACTGCTCGACGTGCTCCACCGTTTGACCGATCTGGGCAATTCGATCATCATCATTGAACACAATCTGGATGTGATTCGCAACGCTGACTGGCTCATTGATCTCGGTCCCGAAGGCGGCGAAGAAGGCGGCCGCATCGTGGCCCAAGGGACGCCAGAACAGGTGGCGCGGGTGAAGAAGTCGTATACCGGCCAGGCGCTGGCTGGATATTTTGCGGGGAACGGGAAGCGTAGCGCGTAGATTTGCTTGCGTAACGGCTTTGAAGGGGCACGGCTTCAGCCGCGCCGTTAGTCGTCAAATTAGGAGGGGCTTTTAGCTCCTGACGGAATTTCAATCTCTCACTAATTAAAGGATCTTTTTGTCCGCACCAGATAATCCGCAGTTCGACCCGCAGCCGCTCAACACTGAGCCGCAGTTGAGCGCTCCCGTTTTCACCTACATTTCCCCACCGCCCGCACCGAAAGCCGGCGAGAACCCTGTCTGGACTGGCTGGGACGTCCTCATCATTGCCGCTCTCACGCTAGGCACGATCTTTGTCGTCCAGCTCTTAATCATCCTCGCCGCGCTCAAATTTGCTTATCCGCACCAGAGTTGGATTGATGTCGCGCAGAAGCCCGTACTCGCGCTGCTCTCCGAATTGGTGGCGTACGCTGTGGTTGTGGTTTACATGTTCCTGCTGGTCGAGGGGAAATAT
>JBAUVJ010000051.1:0-14106 GCA_049583165.1 Candidatus Sulfotelmatobacter sp.
CGTCCATACCCAGCCCTCGGTATACGTTCGACTCCGCTTTGGTCGAGAACTGCGGTCCTTCCATGCACAAGTACGTGCCGCCGGATTTGCTGTTCACTCCGGTCTTCTGGCATGCACTCTCGACCACCTGAGCCAGTTCGCTGCATATAGGATCGGCAAAAGCGATGTGGGCCACCACTCCGCCGCCAAAGAAAGTATCGATGCGGTGGCGGGTGCGGTCGAAAAACTGATCGGGAATCACAAAATCCAGCGGCTTATGTTCTTCCTTCAACGAGCCAACGGCCGAGATGGAAACGATTCTGTCGACTCCCAACTGTTTGAATCCGTGAATGTTCGCGCGGAAATTGAGTTCGCTGGGGAGAATGCGGTGACCGCGGCCGTGGCGCGCCAGGAACGCGACGTTGCGTCCCTCGAGCGCGCCGCAAATAAAGGCGTCGGAGGGAGCGCCGAAGGGGGTCTTCACCCGCACTTCTTTTACCTTGGTCAGCCCGGGCATCGAATACAGCCCGCTGCCGCCGATGATGCCTATTTCCGCCTTTGCCAACGATCCTCCGAAAAACGGCGCGTTTTCATGTCTCCCGGCGCGCATAAACCAAACTCGTGATTATACCAAGCCCCGTGAAGGCCTCCGCGATCTCGTTCCACCCTTTACAATCCTCGTTATGCGATTCCCGCTCATATTCATCTCACTGGTTCTTGTGGTGAGTTCAGCATTTGCTCAAGAGGCAGCCACGCCCCGGCCCGAGCCCAAATTCGTAACCGTGCCCATCACGTTGGATCACAACCGCGTCATTATCGACGTCTACGTGCCGCTTCCTGACGGCTCGACCAAGCGTGTGCGTGGCTGGGTTGACACCGGTGATTCAGATCTCTGGATGAGCCAGCGCGTCGCCGATCTCATGGGATTGAGTATCCGATGTGACGCCCAGGTCTGCGCGGGCAAACCGGCATCCTCTTCAACCATGATCGAGCTTCGGGTTGGCGGGATGAAGATTTCGGGGGCCGCGATAAGTGAAGCAAGAGTTCCTGCTGGCGACGGGCCAATCGCGCCTGGCATGAGCGCCGAGATCAAAATTCCATCGACGATTCTGCGCGGCTACGATGTGCTCATCAACTTTCCGGATCGCGAGTTCAGCATCGGACAGCCGGGCAGCCTTAGTTTCGAAGGCGTGAAGAGCAAGATGCTGGTCGATGCGAGCACGGGCTTCATTCAGATTCCGAGCAAAATCGAAAAGAAGAGCTGCAATCTGGGCCTCGATGTGGGGTCTTCCATCAGCTTTCTTTCGGAAGAATTATTCGAGAAGCTTGCGTCCGAACATCCGGACTGGGCGCACATGACCGGCGCCGTCGGCCCTGCAAATATGGGCGAAGCGGGCGACGACGAAGCAAAATGGAAGCTGATGCGCGTGGATCGTGTGCAGTATGGGCCGCTTTTTTTGACGGATGTGGCCGTGGCTGAGTTTCCTAAAACTTTTAGCGCGTTTTTCGAAAAGGAAGCGGGCGGTTCTATCCCTGGACTGCTGGGCGCGAACGCGCTGATGAATTACCGGATCGGCCTCGACTATGCGCACTCACTCGTCTATTTCGATATCGGCCGTACATTCAAGTTTCCTGATTTTGACGTCATTGGGCTGGTCCTCCGATCAGACGACACCCGCTTTACCATTGTTGGCGTTGCCGATTTCGAGGGCAAACCTTCGGTGCCGGAGGTTCAAGCTGGCGATCATCTGATTGCGGTCGATGAGGTCCCGGTCCTCGACTCTACACTGGGGCAAGTCTGGTCTCTGCTTGAAGGCTCGCCCGGACAGGAACGGAAGCTCACGGTTGAGCGCGCTGGGAAGCAGTTTACGGTCGCGGCCAAAGTGCAGCATTTTCTTGGCGAGACAGAGGAGAGCCAATCCAAGGAAAAGTCAGGGAAGAAGAAGTGAGCCGGTAAAAAAAAAATTATTACTTACTTCTTGAACACTTCATTCTCCAGCGCCTCGGTGGTGGGTGCGTCCAGGCTCTCGGTCACTAGCACGGTATCCCCATGCTCCTCGATCACGACCGAACCTTCTTCCGTGGTCCAGGCGTGCCGGCCTTGGAGAAGATCGATCTTATATTTGGGATGTTCCCCCGGCGCTTGGCTGGACGAAGTCTTCCCGATTTCCTCAGCTTTCTTATATCTATTCGGCAGCGAGCGGGCGTAAATCTCCGCGAACTCCGCGGCTTTCTCCGCGTCGGACCAGCGTGACACGTACATCAATCCCAACGGCGCTGCGGCGTCGCCCTTCGGGCGCGCAGCGTAATAGTAACCACCCCGCCACTCCGGATACAGACGCTCCGCTAGCTTCTTTCCCGCGTATTGTTCGACCAGCACGGCGACGTCGAACTCGCCCATCGCACCAATATCGAACTTAACGTAATCTTTGAAATCACGCTTGAATTCCACAACGGGCATCTCTGGAATTTGCTCACCCGCTAAATAAGTGTCCGGTTGCATGATCTGCCGCGTAGTGTGCGGCGGATTGGCCAGTACTCCGTCGAAGGCTTTTTCCTTACCGCCTTTTTCCAGCAACTTGATCTCAAACTTCAAGCCGTAGCTGTAGGGAAAGGTCAGCGATTCCCGCAAGAAAATGGGGGCGTCTTTGAAAACTTTCGAGTCGTCGGTGCCATTTTCCATCTGTGATTCCATTGATTTCACCAAGTCCGGAGAATCGAGGATCGAGCGGCCCACCGGCGCCAGTTCGTATTGCAGCATCACGGTCTCGGCCTGGCCCTCGACCACGGCCTCGCGCGTGTCGTCCATCTCATCGTTCTCAATATCTTCGGGCGTGGGATCTTTTTTGATTTCACCCAGATCCTTCTCGCCGCGCTTCATCCACTTATCGAGGCCGATGGCCTGATCTTGCAACGCGTGGGTCAACTCGTGCGCCATCACCGGCTCCTGCTCTTCCATGGGAACCCAGTCGAGCAGATTCACGGTCTTCGTCTTGGGATCGTAATAGCCGGCGACCTGCTCGCGCAGCAGAGCCACGAGAAGTTTTTCCAGGTCGTAGTCCCGGGGCAGCAGGCCGAATTTTTTCAGCACCAGCTCCGACCGCTGTAAGCGCTTCACGTCTTCGTCTTTCATATGCTTGGTCAAATAGGATTCCACTTCATCGCGGCTGGTGAGGCGACGCTTGACCGGCTTCCTGATCGGCAGTCCGGTCTGTTTGCTGTCAAACGCCAGAATCTCATCGACGGAGTGAAACAGTTCCTGCGCTTCCCGTGGGGTAATCTTCACCTCCGGCTTCTCTGTGGACTGAGAAGGATTTGGCTGCTCTTGGGGTGCGGATTGAGGCTGCGCAACGGGAGTCTTGGTGGTTTGGTCTTGTGCGGCCGCAGACTGATCGCCGCCTTGCGTCTGATCGCGGGGCCCGGGACCCGTGAGATGTGCTTCCTTGTACGCAGGAGCCGAGGCCTGCGGGTTAAGGCCTTTGTCCTCGCGCGTGGCCATCGCGCTCCGGATTGCCGCCTTGACTTCCCGTGAATTAAATACCTCACCGGCGCTGTGCCCCACGCCGGAGAGTTGTATCAGCGTCCAACGAAGTGGCCAGCCGTGGGCAGCTGCAATTGCCTGCGCTGCGTGAAACGTATTTATCCCGCGTTCATAACGAGTCTTGCCCTGCTGTAGTGCGGAGGGTTGGTCGTCGCGGTCTTTGTCCCCTACGTCATCCTCGCCCAGAACCATGGTCAGTGGCTGCGCCAGATAATTCCGTAAAGCTGCCTCTGCTTTGTCTGGATCATAAACACCCTTGAAACCAAAGGGAGCTTCCACCTCCAAACTTGGCAGTACATGCGTGGAGGGATTGGCAACGACGATCATTCTGGCTTCGTTTGGAATGAAAGCCGCAAATCGGCTCAGGAATTGCGCTCCGGCCGAGTGTCCAACCAAAACATAGGGGAGCATGGGCTGGCCCTCATCCTTGCGTATCCAATCGACCAACCGAACTACCAGATTTCCCGTCCATTCGTTGGCAGGCCTTACGATTCCATGAGCAATGCCGCCCTTCTGGTAACGCCATGACGGAAAGCGTTGCTCGTCAAACAAAGGTACGACTTCCAGCATGCATAACTCATTGGCCACGGAACGCAGATCATCGCGGTAAGAATCCACGTTTCTGTGCAAGCCGTGGAACACGAACAGCAGAGCAGAGGGCGTACAGTGTTTGGGACGATAGGTAAAAATCTCCAGACTAATTACTCCCAAGTCCACCGTTTGGTGGCCGTTGCCCTCCGGAATGGAGGCGGCTCCGGCCGGCAGTACGAAACACGACGCCAGGAGAATCATTCCAATCATCGTCCTGTGAGCCACTCTCTTCCAAGGTCTGTTCATAATTCTCATTTAATCCTTGCGCGCTACACTCATCGGCTCAACCAGATAACACTGAAAAACTGCAGCACAATGGTTACGGGAACCACCCAATTATTATCTGTTGGAATGAGTTTATACGTTCTACTAGACTTTCCCCGTGACAACAAACGCTCCGGTGAATCTTTGGACCTCAATCGGCCACGTGAGTGACTACCTGGGCCGTGCCGCTTCCATTCCGCACCGTACTGAAGGCGAGTCGACGCTTCTCGAATTTATTCCGGCCAACGCGCGTCGCATTCTCGATCTCGGCACAGGCGACGGCCACCTGCTCGCTTTGGTCAAGTCCGCGCTGGCTGCGCAAAATCAAAATAATGGCGGCCACGCCAAACCGGAAGCTGTCGCCGTCGACTTTTCGCCGGCCATGCTCGAAGCCGCAGGCAAGCGTTTCGCTGGGGATTCTTCAGTCACCGTCGTGACCCATAATCTCGATCATCCGCTTCCCGCGCTGGGTAGGTTCGATGCGGTCGTCTCCTGTTTCGCGATTCATCATCTGGCGCACGAGCGCAAACGGGCGCTTTATGCGGAGATTTACGGATTCCTCAATGCGGGTGGAGTGTTCTGCAACCTGGAGCACGTCGCTTCGCCGACGCAGCGGCTGCACGATGAGTTTTTGTACGGTATCGGCTACACACCTGAGACTGAGGACCCGTCGAACAAGCTGCTGGATCTGGAAACGCAACTGGTGTGGCTGCGCGAGATTGGGTTCGTCGATGTGGATTGCCAGTGGAAGTGGCGAGAGTTGGCGCTGCTGGTGGGAAGAAAGGATTAGAGCTCAAATGGACAGGCATCTTCCTATCCGCTGTTCACGGGGAGAATTCCCTTAGGCCTCAATCATCGTTCGTGACGTGCAGGGGTCCTTCGACTCCGCGGGCAGATTCGCCAATGCGAATCGGCTCGCTTCGCTCAGGATGACAAGACTGACGGTGGCTGGCTGATTACGAAGTTCGCGATCCACTCGCCCGCTTCTCTTGTGCCCAACGCCCCGCCGATATCCTGCGTAGTTTTTTTCTGCTTCACTGCTTCCAGAACAGCGGATTCGATCTTCTCCGCTTCGCGCGTAAATCCCAAATGATCCAGCATCATGGCTGCGGTCAGAATTGCGCCGAAGGGATTCGCTACATTCTTCCCCGCAATCGGCGGGGCTGAGCCGTGGACTGGCTCGAACATTGAGGTTTTGCCGGGATGAATATTTCCGCTGGCGGCCATGCCCAGGCCGCCCTGAAGGCCGGCGGCAAGGTCGGTGATGATATCGCCGAACATATTATTGGTCACGATCACATCGAAGGGGCGCGGATTGCGGACCATCTGCATGCAGAGCGCGTCCACATACATGTGCTGGGCTGCGATCTGCGGATGTTCGCCGCTCACTTCTTTGAAGACGCGCTGCCACAGGCCTCCGGCGTGGGTCATGGCATTTGATTTGTCGCACATGAGCACGCCGCGGCGCGGCGAGCCGTCGAGTCTTGGATGCTGCTCGCAGAATTCGAAGGCGTAGCGGATGATGCGCTCGACACCCTTGCGCGTGTTGATGTCTTCCTGAATCGCGATCTCATCCGGCGTGCCCTGCTTGAAGACTCCGCCCGCGTCGGTGTAGACGCCTTCTGTATTTTCGCGGATCACGACGAAGTCCACATCCTTCGGCTCGACACCTTTCAGCGGACACAGCGCGGCATCGAGCAGCCGCACCGGGCGCACGTTGGCGTAGAGGTCCATCTTGAAGCGCATGCCCAACAGAATTTCTTTAGCGTGAATGTTGGTTTTGACGCGTGGGTCGCCGAAGGCCCCGGCTAAGACCTCGTCGAAGTCGCGCCCCAGCATGGAGAAGCCCTCAGGAGGGACGGTCATGCCGTCGCGGAGATACCGGTCGGCGCTCCAATCGAATTCGCTCATCTCAACATCGGCACCGGATGCCCGGATCACTTTGAGGGCTTGCGGGATTACTTCCTGGCCAATCCCGTCTCCGGGAATTACTGCGATGCGTTTTTTCTGCGAGGAGCTTTGCGGGTCCACGGCAGAAACTTAACACAAGCCACGGCGAATGAGTAGGTTGCGTCTCGTGCATTTGGCGGACAGCACTCCGCCAATGCATCTTCAGGCGGTTCGCTATAATCAATATTCTTGCATTCTATGGCCCGCACTCCACTCCAAGAGGCTCTTCAGGCGCAGACGGCGAATCACGCACGGCCCGTGCGCGTGGGCGAGTACCGCGGAACCGAGACGGCAGCATGCTTTTCCGATGCGCAGGTGGAATTCGATGCAATGAGGAATGGGTGTGGAATTTATGACCTCGGTTTCCGCGCCAGGATTTCGCTGACCGGCGACGATCGGGTGCGGTGGATGAACGGCATGGTCACCAACAACATTCGCGATCTTGCCGCAGGACGAGGCGTGTATGCGTTTCTGCTGAATCCGCAGGGCCGCATCCTTGGCGACATGCTGGTCTACAACGAGGGCGAGACACTGACGGTGGAGACGGATCGCAGCCAGGTCGAGAAGATTGTGGCGGCATTCGAGCATTACATCATCATGGATGACGTGGAAGTTAAGAACGTCAGCGAGAGTTGGACAGCGCTGGGTTTGGCGGGGGCGAAATCACGCGCCATGCAAAAAGCCGCAGGAATTGAGGTTCCGGAGCTGCAACCGCTACAGACGCACATTGCGCAATGCAACTGCGATTGCGGTTGCCTGCAATGCACCGTGGTGCGCGGCGAAGATGCGCAGCACGAATCGTACGAAATCTGGCTGGCGCCCAAGGACGTCTACAAAACCTGGCAGGCCCTGATTGTTGCGGGCGCAACCCCGGTGGGAAGCGAGGCTGTGGAAATGCAGCGCATTGCGGCGGGCATTCCGCTCTATGGCGTAGACATTCGCGAGCGTGACTTGCCGCAGGAAACTGAGCAGATGCGGGCGCTCAACTTCAACACAGGCTGCTACGTGGGACAGGAAATTGTGGAGCGCATTCGATCTCGGGGCAATGTGCACAGGAAATTTAGCGGATTCCTGTTCGAAGGCATCGCTGAAATTAAGCCTGATACGAAAATAGTTTCTGGCGAAAAGGAAGTGGGGGAAATCACCAGCGCTGCTGTTCTCCCCTCACCATCCGGGCGACACACGGTGGCCTTGGGATACATTCGGCGCGAAGTGGGACTTCCGGGGCGAGAAGTCACGATTGGCGGAGTTAAAGCGACCGTGGCCCAGTTTCCTCTAGAACATAGCGCGCTCGGTCAGGAACAGGAACCGTTGCTGCAACAACACTGAGAATTTTAAGGGTAAAGGTTCGGTGCGGAGATTATTTAAATCACACGCACACGCGAAAAAAATCTCCACCAGAATTGTTAACGAGAAAGATTAAGGAAATAGCTATGGCTGAGAAAAGACAGGAACCGGCTTTCACAGTAACCGACCGTCGCTTGTTCACCGAAGACGGCGACTTGCGGCAGGACGTTCAAGAAACACCAGAAGCGCCTAAAAGCGTCGCAACTGCGGTCAGCGCTCCGGAGACAGTGCCAAGCGAAGCAACTGCCGCGCAAGTACCGGATGTACCTCCCCTGCCGACTGTGGCCGAGCAACGGGCGCAGGCAGATGCTTACAGAAAGTCCTCTGACGCGCTGGATTCTCGCGTGGAGCTTAGCGGGCATTCGGCCAAAGAATTTGAGATGACGTTCGAGCGCTTTATGGCGTCGCTGTACATGACCGCCATGCTGCAATTGGGACTGATGCATCAGCAGGGTGAGCAGCCGCGCATGGACATCATTGGAGCGCGCCAAACCATTGACACGCTGGCACTGCTGGCGGAAAAAACCAAGGGCAATCTGACTCCGACGGAAGAAAACTTTTTGCAAAACAGCCTTTATGAAGTGCGCATGGCCTACGTGGAAGTGACCAATGCGCTGTCGCGTCCGCCGCAGCCGGGCGCAGCCACGGGAACCACTGGGCGGTGACTCGCGTCGGGATGGCGGTTCCTACCCGCTACAATGGAAAGTGAAGGCATGAAGGCAACACTCACGGTGCTCGGCAGTGGCACGTCCATGGGCGTGCCTACTCTGGGCTGCGATTGCCTGGTATGCCAGTCGAGCGATCCGCATGATCGGCGAACGCGTCCTTCCGTCATGCTGGAATTCGCCGGTAAAGTGGTGCTCATCGACACGACTCCAGATTTTTATACCCAGGCGATTCGCGAAAAGATCACGCGCGTGGATGCGGTTTTTTACACGCATACTCATGCCGACCATATCCTGGGCATCGACGATTTGCGTCCGTTGAGTTATCGCCATAAGCCGGCGAAGTTGCCGCTCTATGCGCGGCCGGACGCAGCCGCTTTTCTGCGGCGGATGTTCAGCTACATTTTTGACGCCGACTATAAATACGGCGGCCTGCCTTTACTTGAGTTGCGGCCGATCGATGGTCCGGTGGAGTTGTTTGGCGCGCGCTTTGATCCGGTACGGTTGATTCACGGGGAAACGGAGATTTACGGTTATCGATTTGGAAGCGCAGCGTATCTAACGGACCATAGTGAAATTCCGCAGGCGTCGTTTCGTCAGTTGGAGGGACTGGACATTCTCTTCCTGGATGCGCTGCGGTATAAGCCGCATCCCACTCACTCGACGGTGGAGAATTCCCTGCGCATCGTGGAGCGAGTGAAACCGAAGCGCGCGTTCTTCACACACATTTGCCACGACCTTGGGCATGAAGCTACCAATGCGACACTGCCGCCCTACGTACGGCTGGCCTATGACGGGATGAAGCTGGAGTTTGAAATCTGAAATCAGCGGTTCGTGGTTGGTGGTCAGTAAAACCGCTCCTAACCGCTAACCACTGTTCACTCATCACTGCATTGCAGATTTTTCACAAACTCGATGACGTTCCGCCGGGCTTTGGGCCGGCGCTGGTGAGCGTGGGTAATTTCGACGGCGTACATCGTGCGCACAAGCATGTGCTGGCTGAAATTGTCCGGCGAGCGAGGGAGAGCGTCGCCAAGGCCATTGCGGTGACGTTTGAGCCCCACCCAGCGCGCATCCTGCGGCCGGATTCTGGACTGAAGTTGCTTACTCCGGTGCCGGAGAAATTGCGTCTGCTCGAACAGACGGGCATTGACGCTGTACTGATACTTCCTTTTGGCCGCGACCTCTCACTGATGACGCCGCGGCAGTTTGCCGAACGGATTCTCAAAAAGAAATTGCACGCGCGCGAGGTGCATGAAGGCTACAACTTTCACTTTGGACACAAGGCGGCCGGCGACGTGAATCTGCTGGCGCAATTCGGACAAGAAATGGGATTTGAAGTGAAGGTCTATCCGGAGCAGAAGCTGCGGGGCGAGCCTGTTTCAAGCAGTCATATTCGAAAACTGCTGAATGAAGGAAGGGTAAGCCGGGCACGGCATCTGCTGGCTCGTCCGTTCTCCATTTTGGGTGCACCGGGACGCGGGCGCGGCTTGGGGTCAAAGTACACGGTGCCCACAATTAATTTGGCAAGGTACGAAGAACTTGTTCCCAAAGATGGCGTCTACATCACTTGGACTCGCGTGGGCGCCGAGCGCTTCAATTCCGTTACGAATGTAGGCAATCGTCCAACGTTTGGAGCGGATTCATTTGCGATTGAGACGCATCTGTTGAACTTTCATCCGATTGAACTGACGCCGGAAAGTGAAGTTGAGATCTGCTTCCTGGATCGGCTGCGTGACGAGATCAAGTTTCCATCCGTCGAAGCGCTGCGCGAGCAAATCGCGAAGGATGTGAAGAAGGCGCGAAGGTACTTTCACTTACTCACGCTGAGAGATCATCGCTAGATTCGAGCTAATGCGGCAAATAGCCTGATTCCATGGGCAATTTGCCGTCCACGCGCACCACATTGATGGAGTTATCGACCGAGCGGACGTCCACCAAGCCGATCGCGCCGGGAGTCGATTGCACAATCCTGAGCACGTCCGCGTCGGAGTCCGCGATCAGGATGGAATCTTTGTGAGCCGCGATCAGTGCTTTTAGTTCCCCGGCGCTCATCTTGATCAGCCGTTCCAGGGTTTCCGTTTCTCCGGCGGAATCCTTGTGCAGAACCAGCACAACGGTCTTGCCATCTGGCCACTTCCTGACCTCTGAACGGAAAATCCTCGATAAGTGGGCCGACGTGACGTTCCCCACGTTATTGTCCTTATCGACCACGACTGCCATATGGTGGGCGAAGCAAGGAGTGAGGACAGTTAGAACAAAAGCGAGGAGCGTAGCAGGGCGCTGAAATTTCATAGGTGTATCCGATCGCTGAGCGTCGTCTCAGAATCTCTCAGGACGAGCCTATCCAAGAATCGCAGGATTCCAAGTAAAAACTTTGTCAAATCGGATGAGGTATCTGGGTAGGAAACATCCAGCATAATTTTAAAATTCAACGGCCGGCTACTCGATCGGCTCTACTGCGACTCGCTGCTCAGCAATGCCGCCCGGGCGCTGCACGATGATGATGGCCGCCAGCACAAAGGCAATTCCCAACGTTTGTATTGGGCGCAGGATCTCGCCTAACAATAGAGCTGCAAGGAGAACGGAGAACACCGGCTCCAGGCAACTGGCAATGATGGCTCGGGTCGGCTCCAGATACTGAAGGCCAAGGAAGTAGAGCGAAAACGACCCCAGCACCGAGATCATGGAGAAGACGAACAGGAATAGCCATTCCGCGGGAGCGTAGTGGGCCGCGACAATTTTCTGCGGAGGGTTGAGGACAAGCCAGAAGAGGCTGGCGGCGCTGAGCGTCCAGACCAGGACCCGCCAGCGGTCATGGCGCGTGAGAATGCCGTGTCCTCCAACGTTATAAAACGCGAAGGAAAACGAGGCCAGCAGCGCGGCGAAGAGGCCGTAAGGATCGAGATGAAGCGCAGAGCCGGAGCTGTTTCCGAAGAGCGAGGTTCCGAGCAGATCGATGACCAGGGCGATTCCGGTCACCGCGAGAGCGACGGCAAGAATCTTTTGCCCGGTTAGCTTTTGTTGGCCGCGAGCGACGACATAAAACAAGACCCAGACCGGAGCGGTGTATTGCACGATGATTGCGGTCGCGACGTTGGTTCGTTGAATGGCGACGTAATAAAAATAATTTGAAACCGCCACGCCCAAAATCCCGAGCAGAAAACAGTAGGCGAGGTCGCGCGCGGGAAGCTTGATCCGCTGCCAGCCGCGCGACGCAACCAGAAGAGGGAGCAGCACCAGTAAAGAGAAAGTGACGCGACTCTGCGAGAGGATGAGTGGGTCGATGGGACGGAGAGCGGCCACGCCCAACGGCAGTTTGCCGGTAAAGACGGCACGGCCGAGAACAGCGGAAACTGCCCAGAGAAATGCGGCGGCGACAATAAAGAGATATCCGCGAAGAGGATGCGGGAGCGGACTATCTTGATCTGGATGCGAAATGGCGAGCCTCGCGAATCAGTACGATGATTGGGATTTCGGCACCATCGCTTCTTGACTATCTGTCCGCGTACTCGATCGCGGTGGTAATTTTTGCGGTCTTATCGAGCATGGCCGAAACTGAACAGTATTTTTCTTTCGAGAGGTTGACCGCGTCCTCCATTGCCTTGCGAGACACTTTGCCGCCGACGCGGTAGACCAGTTTGATCTGGGTATAGACGGACGGTGGCTCTTCGGCACGCTCAGCCTCGGCGCGGATTTCCAGACTGGTAAAAGGCTCGCGCTTCTTCTGCAAAATAGAAACGACATCATAACCGGTGCATCCGCAGAGAGCGATGAGAACGAGCTCCATGGGGCTGTTGCCGGAACCCTTGTCACCGTCCATGACGATCGTGTGACCACTGTCGGATACTCCATTGAAGCGCTGTTTTTCAAGCCAGGTGGCTCGGGCGTTCGTCATGCAATCTCCATTTTTCTGAATTCTATCTGCGATTATCCGTGCTCGGCTCGGGATGAATCAACACGCGGAATAATTCGGGTGCGGCTTGTTTGAAATGGATTTCGAGTTCGGTCTGGATGTCGTGAACGCACACTAAGGAAAGATTGTCGGCAAAGGTGCAGTGGCAGGAAACATAAAGCCGCCCGCGGACACGTGTGATAACGAAGTCGTGAACGTCGAGAATATCGGGGAACTCCCTGGCTACGGTTTTGAGTTGACGTTCCAGATCCGCATCGCGCACCAGTTCTTCCGGCTTCTCGATGGTGGCGGGCTCGCTCTCGATATGAGTAAGGATCGCTGCAATTTCGGGGACATCGTGGCGCATGTCGGATTCGAGCTCCGTGACCTGATCGTGCGCGTGCTTGAGAGTCATACGTTCGTCAAGCTCGACATGCTGCTCGACATGAAGTTGCCCGTTGAGATCCTGCACGCTGATGTCGTGGACATTGAGGTTGTGGCGGGTGGCGACGGCGCGAATGCGGTCGAAGATATTTTCCGAACGCTGGGCGCGGGGCAGGGGTTGAACCGTGACATCGGCGTCGGGAAGGATAGTGCGCACGGCGGCCGTGACTGCTTCAACCAATTGTTCTGAGCGCTGGAAGGTAACGGTGCGGGCCAAGCCAACGGCAAGGTCGGCGAAATACCGATTGCCGGCTCGGCGGATACGGACGCGTCCGATTTCAAGGACTCCATCCACATGCGAAACGGCGTCGGTGATCTGGGCGCGGACTCCGGCTGGAGCAGCGTCAAGCAAGGCGTCGACAGTGCGCCGCGCCAGCCGCCAGCTTACGGAAATGATAACGCCCGCGACAAAAAGAGCCGCGATGGGATCGGCCATGCGAAGCCAATCCAGCCGGTAGATTCGTCCCACAAGGATCAGCGTGAGACCGAGGACAACTACGCCCGCGGACCATACGTCGGTGGAAAAGTGCAGAGCATCGGCCTCGAGCGCCTGGCTGTCGTATTTGGTGGCAATGCGGCCCAGGGCGCGGGAGCGCCAGTAGTCCACGGCCATTGAGATGAGCATCACGGCGAAGGCCCAGACGGAGGGCTCGACTTCTACATGGCGGTAAAACAATCGGACAATAGCCTCGTAGATCACCCAAACGCAAGTCAGTAACAGCAGGCCGGTTTCGACGAACGCGGAAAAATTCTCGACTTTGCCGTGGCCGTATTGGTGGTCGGCATCGGCGGGCTTGTCGGAAACTCCCACGGACAAATAGGTGAGCGTAGCCGCGATAAGATCGAGAGCCGAATGCGCGGCCTCAGAGAGAATTCCCAAGCTCCCGGTGCTCACGCCAACCACGATTTTTCCGCCGGTAATGAGGAGAGCGGCAATCACCGAACTTCCAGCCACCGCGCGTTTTTCGGCGCGCATGGCGTTGGGCGAATAGAGGGCCGGCGTCCCGGACATGTTTGGATTATCGCCGCTTAAGTGGAATTGCGCCAAGGGAATCGCATTGAAGGTGCGTTCACACGCACCGATTTGACCCTGGAGAGTTTTTGCCAGCAATTTGTGCGAGGGGGAACAATTAGAAACGCCCACTGGCCCGATTCGGACCGCTACTGCGCCTTACGGCTCCTATGCTACGATTCTAGGTTCAATATATTCCAACTTCCTGAATTACCAATCCTGGAGGTTCTTTTTGTATGCGTAAGAGTTGGCTCCTGTGTGTGTTATCGGCAACGATGGCTTGGGGACAAGCGCCACCGAGCCCGCCTCTGGCTCCAAAAGGCGCTGCGCCGACCACCGTCCCGACCGCTGCGGAGATACCGGAGAATGCAGCCGTGATTACGATTATTGGCGTCTGCCCAGCGACGCCGGCGAGCGC
>JBAUVJ010000052.1:0-10426 GCA_049583165.1 Candidatus Sulfotelmatobacter sp.
GCCGCGGAAATCCTGGAACATCTTTACTTGACCTACACGGGGACGATCAAGGGCTTCGAACGAGTTCTGGCTGCGGGCAAACCTTTAGCGGCGGCGACGTCGATGAGACAGCACATGAGGAAGCTCACGGTCTTGAGGTTCAACTATCTGCCCGAAGGCCGGAAGGCTCCGAAAACGACTGTACCTCGAGGCCTGGCACCGGAAAAAGTGAGAGCCGAGGTAGGAGTCAAGATCGCACAGATGGATAAGATTATTGTTCAGTGCGAAGCTCGCTTTCGGGGCAAAAAATTGATGGACCATCCGATCCTGGGTCCGTTGACGGCAACCCAGTGGAGAAAATTTCATTGGATTCACGGGCGGCTTCACATAAGACAAATTAAAAGGTTGCGCGAACAGTTACAGATGAAGAGCGGTGGAACGTAGTTCAGATTCGGGCAGCAAGACGAACAAAAACGCCGGCCATAGGCCGGCGTTTGGCTTTCAAGAGTTCAACTTTACGGTTCGCGCATGGCGGCGGGAACGCCGGCTTTTCTGGCTTCTTCCTCCATGTCGTCCAGTTTCTGTTTGGCGTCATCGAAGGACTTCTGTTTGTCGGCGATTTTTTGCTTATAGTCAGCGTCCTCTTTGTCCCACTGCGCAGCGTTGCGCATGCGGTTTCCCACGTCGGCGTACATCTCCGCGGCGCGGAGTTGATATTCTTTTTGCAGCACGTCGAGTTCCCGCGAAGCCAGATCGATCGAACTCTTCTGAGCCGCTAGTTTTTCCTGCCAGCCTTTCCACTCGGCTTGCTTCTTGGCCTGTTCATCGTCGGCGGCAGGTTTGGCTCCAGCGGAATCTTTACCGTCGGCTGAAGCGGCCGCTTTTGTGGTGGAATCCGCGGAAGCGTTGTTATCAGTGCCTGCGGCGGTGGCGTCCCCAACGATGGAGAGCTTGTCGTCCGTCGGAAGGTTGTCGTTGTCGTAAACCTTCGGCTTGGCTTTGGCGGCTGGATCTTTATGAACCTTGCGGGCATAATCGCCCAGCGAGGATTGCCCGGACGCTGGCGTTGTGGCCGGTGTTGTAGCCGGCGTCGTAGTCTGGGCCACAGCCGGCAAACCGGCCATGATCATGAACATTGCAAATGCGAATCCGAAATTCGTGATGCGCTTCATAGCTTCCATCCTTTGACTGTTATTCACAGGTTGATGCGTTCTGCGGCCGTAACATCGCGGCCGTCTACCGTGCGTTTCTCCGCCAGAAATCCTCCAATACGTCGATCCAGGCTGGCCGCTTCTCCAGCGATATCGGCGGCCAACTGCGTCGCGAACTCGGGATCGCGATTCCTCGCCAACTGCTGGGCGTATCCAGCGATGGTGGTCAGCGAAGTGCGCAACTGCAATGCCATCTCGGCGGAGATCTCTCCATCCAATTGCTGTTGGCGGCGGATATGCTCAAACTCGCTGCGGTCGCTGATCAGGCAGGCCGCCCCGAGCAAGCTGCCGTCGAGCGCTGGGACAGCGGAAACTGTGACGGCTACAAGCAGCTTTTCTCCAGCGGGCGTGGTGTACTCGGCTTCTAGTTCGCGTCGCTTGCTGCCTTCGCGCAAGACCGCATGAACTTCCTCGACCACCCGAACGGGCGACGTTTCCAGGCTCTCGTTATCGCGGGATACATCGCACGAACAAACGGTCGCGTCGCGAAAAATATCTTGCGCGCTCATCCCCGAAAGAGAACGGAAGCCGAGAATTTCCTTGGCTGCGGGATTGGTCTGCTTGACCAACCCATTGAGGCCGAACACAAGAACTCCCGAAGGAAGATTGGAAAGCACTGTCTGGCTAAAATTTTCACTCACCCGGGCACGGCGCTGTTCGCTAAGCGTTTGCACTTGCAATTCATTCTTCTGCTGCTTCAATTGCTGGATGACCGTGTTGTAAAGGTGCACCGGCAGCGCTTCCAAAGTCGGAGCGGTGCCGGAATCAAGATCGGCCTCGGCAGCAAGATTGCGGCGCACACGGCGTATGAGTGAGACGGCAAATACGAATGCGCAGCCTGACGTAAGCAGGAGCAGCACCGCGCGCCACACCAGCGGATTGGCCAGGAGCCTTACCACCAGAACCTCCCGTACCAGCGCAGGAATTGATTACCTACAAAGAGTGAAAGCAAGGCCATGCTGCCCAAGAAGACGCCGAAAGGCATTTGATAATGCCGGTAAACCATTTGCGCGGATTGCCATCCCCGGCGGCGCGCGGCCGTCAGATTGGCCAGCCGGCGCGTAAAGCGATGCGTACGCTTGATCCAGACCATCAGCACCGTTGCCAGACCGAACACCGAGCCCGCCAGCGACGCCGTGAAGATCGTGAAAATAGTGAGCTTCATGCCGAGAAATGCGCCGATCATGGCCATCAGCTTTACATCGCCAAAGCCCATTCCTTCCGCTCCGCGCCAGCGCAGGTAAACCGCGCCGGCACCGTAGATGAACGACGCGCCCAAGGCCGCACCCAGCAGGGAATCGGCCAGGGACAGAAGCCGGGCGGACAATTCGGGGCTGAATGGCAGACTCACCAAGTTGGGTAAAAACTGCGAAGCTACATCATTAACCGGAACCAGCAAGCTGAAAATTACGCCGAGAGCCAAGCCAGGAAGTGTCAGCCTATCCGGCAGCAGCTTGGTTTCTGCGTCAGTAAAAATGAGGCCCAACAACAGAAATCCAAAGACACAATATTTCAAACTGGCTACCGTGAGACCGAAGTAGGCATAGCAGCCGAGGAAAAGTCCTCCGGTAAGCAACTCGATGAACAGATATCGGGGAGAGATGTTTGTTTTGCAATTCCGGCAGCGGCCGCGGAGCACTAGCCAGCTGATCACCGGCATATTGTCATAAAAGGCAATCGGGCGTTTGCATTCGGGGCAGGCCGAGCGTGGCCTTACCACGGACAATCCCAGGGGCAGACGATAAATGCACACGTTCAGAAAGCTGCCAAAGGCCAGCCCGAGGAAAAAAATCGCCGATGCGTAAGAAGGGTCCACTGAGTTTATGGCGCTCTATTGAAAGCCGCGTTTCAGAGCCCTTGAAACGCACCTCTTCCATAGAATGCAGCTAAGGCTGATTCTTGAGCGATTATAAGGCGGCCGGAAGCGCAGGACTAAGGTACTGAAGTCATTGTCCGAACGGACGATAAGGTAACCAAAATCGCCGCTCCATCACGGGAAATCGATCCGCAGCAGCTCGCCGTCCAGTGCTGTCGAAGAAGGTTCGTGGGCGGGAACTCGTCCGTTCCATGCCGTCCAGTTGCGCGGAATGAGACGGGTTTCGGGCGCCACTTTGCGCCGCCACGTACCCCCCACCGCTTCGCGCACGAACATTGAAAAAGCGGACGCACCGGCTGGGTTTGCGCTAGGCAATAAACTCCACTCGAACAGCGTAACCTGGAGTCCTTCGGTGATGGACTCCGAAGGATCGAGACACAGAATCCACTCGTGGCGGGCGTGGCTCACGTAGTCTTCGCAGTTGCTTTCGCTGTCTGCCGCAATGATTCTGGCACCATATTCATGAGCGATGCGTACAGTCGCATCGCTTGACTCATGGTCCACAATGAGCAGCTCCGCGCAAGGAAGAAGCGTTTCCAGCGCTCGGCCCAGACGCAAAGCATCGTTCTTTGTATGAAGCAATGCCGTGAAGGGAGGCATGAGACGGAGTCCAATTGCCTCCCGAGTTTACGACGAACCGCATCCCGACGGCGAATTCATGGACGGCAAATCCGTCGACAGGAGTGGCTGCAACTTTTCAATTCATTCCGTCGCCGCACTCGCTGCGCGCGTTGGCGAGTAGGTCGGGCGCCCAAACATAATTCCGGTTTCCACCTCGACAGGTTGCCCCCGTTCTAGATGGCGCTTGAATTTCCACTGTCCCAGCGCGTCGGTAATGGTCTTTGCTTGATCGGGGAACGCGCTTAGAAAATGGATATGTTTTACCTTGCCTTCTTGATCGATGACGATTCGAACCGGAACCGCGTTGAACTTGTGCTCGGCAAAGAGCGGGTCAACCCGCGTAACCACGTTTCCCTCCGTGGCGTAATCCTTTATGCAAACAGGGAAGGCGCTCCCGCCCGTCGCGGTTGCTGTGGGCGTTTCACTAGGTAGTTTCATCCGGTTGAGATCGGTGATCAGGTTTTCCAGCAATTTGGTGTCACGGCTGGTGAGTACGATCTGCACCGCGTGGCAGCGAATTTCGGTGGCGAGAACGTACCAATGCATCTGGGCTACCGGCGACCAATAGGCAAAGAACGTGAAGGGCCGGCCCGAGATTGCCGTGGGCGAGGGCGGCAGCTCCACTTTGTAATCGGCTTGAAGATGGTCTTTCGAATAATTGACGAGATCAAGCGCATTGTTTGCCGGTAGCGGGGTGAAGAACATGTCTTGAGCGGTGATCAGGATAGTTCCTCGATCGGGTCTCTTATATGTTTCCGCGGGGCCGATCTGCGCCAGCACGTAGCGGCCAGTATCGGAGGGCGGCGGACCTTTATATTTCTCGGCCCAATCGGCAGGCAGGGGATACGTCATTCCAAAATACTGATCGGTAAAAACATTGTTGATCACGTCTCCGTTTTCCGGCACGGGAGTGACGGAATCGCTCGCGCTTGACCACGCGCCTTTCACCAGGATCACGCCTTCCGGCACTTTGTTCAGAGGTTGGACATTGTCGGAAAAATCGCCGCCATTCCGGGGAACGTTTTGCGGCCTTCCGGCTTGGCTCCAGCCCGGCAAAGATAGAGACGCTGAGAGAGCGATGAAAAGCACACACACAAATCGAGAGCGCATAACTCTCCTATGATGAAGTTAGGAAAAAGTCTGGCGGGGCAATCGCATGTCCCGCCAGATGCAGGGTGATTAGAGTGAGCGCAGGAAGTCCAGAATTTCCTGCTGCTGCGTGGTGGAGAGGTCGAAGAACTGCTCCTCCACAAAAGTGGCCTCACTGCCATTGCTTGCGTGGTCGCGGATCGCGGTGATCAAGCTCGTAGTGCGGCCGTCGTGCAGCAGGAAGATACGTTGTCCCAGACCCCACAAAGGAGCGGTGCGGAACTGGTCGCCGCCGGCGGTGCCCTGCGAAACGTTATCTGCCAAACCAGTCCCCATATTGTGAATCTCTATATCCGAGAAGGCATTCACGGGTTGGTTGCTTAACGATAAGGTGAAGCCCGACGCTTGCGTCGTCCCCGGAGTCGGGTTGTGGCAGGTCGCACAGCCGATAGAGGCAAACAAGGAACTGCCGGTGGAGATCGAACTAGCGCTGACACTCGATCCGTTGAGCACCACCCCGCCAGTTGGCGGCGGAGCCAGGAACCGCATGAAGTTCGCAAATGCGGAGACGTCATCAAGAATCGCTGTACCCGTCGATCCTGGATTGGATGTGTCCTCCGGATAGCCGGCCCCGCCTAAGTTCAGACAGGTCGTCGGCAGCCCGGTTTGAAGCTGGTCTTCTCCGGGTAGCGGACGATCCTGGGGAAACAGCAAGTTGCTGATGCCCATCTCAACGTTGTAAGCCTCACCCGAAAAAATATGCAGCGACTTGTTCTGCGCTTTCCATCCGAAGCGGCTGATGGTGCCATCGTTCCCGTTGTGATTGAAAGTGCCGGAAATGCCAAGGTTGTTGTTGAGGTTGACCAACTGATTATTCAGCAGGGTTGAGTCGTCAAGATTCTCAATCAGGCCCACGCCAAATACCGGCGTGGGTATGCGGAAGATGATGTTGTTCTCCGCTACGGCACTGGAGAAGCTGGGCTGGGGCAGTGCGGTGCTGTTGTTGCAGGTGCCAGCATCGGAGCGGCCAGTGACAGTGAACAGGTCCTCTACTCCGCCATTAGGATCATTGGTATTGACCGAGCCGTTGCTGTTAAAGAAGAACGGAAACCGGGCCTCGCGGGTTGGCCCGGTGGCGGTGATGAACGAGGGCGTCGTGTTGCCCGGCGCGACTCCGTTGCTGGTGAAGAGAAATTGAGGATTGGTCGCGAGGCCGGTTCCACCGATCGCAGGCTGACCGTGGCATGAACTGCACTGATTTGCGTTAAATCGTGGTCCAAGGCCGACGTTAGCAGAGTTGGAAACTGTCTCCACTTCCTGGAATCGAGTCTGGCCATCTGTAAAAAAGGCCAGGATTCCGCTGGGGCTATTCGCTAACACCGAAGAGAGCGCCGCTCCTGTACCCCGGTTGCCACTCTGGACTCCGGGGTCGGTCTGTGCAAATGCCACACTGGTGAAGTACAGCACAACCAAAGCAAAGCCGTACTCGACTTTCGCTGTCTTAATCACGTCTCCTCCTTAAAATCCTAGGGGCGTCTTCTCCCTTGGTTGACTTTGGGAAATGACCGGGGACGGATATCCCGGGGGAAGGGGTTAACGAAGAGGTGTCTTGCCTTCCCCGCAAAGGGAGAAGGAATCAGCTAAGCCGAGCAGCATGTTTTCTCCTTTCGGACTCAGGCGACAGGGCCCGACGACAGGGACGGCGCGGAATCTGTAGATGATTTGGACGGCTAAGGTGCAGGGTTGTCCGAAATCAGTCGTGGGCTTTGTAATGCAAACTGACGTGGATGCAACAATAAGTTGCTGCATGTTACGGAGTCAGAACAGGGCGGAGCTTGAAAAACGGAGGGATCGTGAGAGTTTACTTAGGGATAAGCTGTAGTTGTGCTCAGGTGAATTCTGTAGCTTCAACGAGCGGATTTCGACCGCTGATGTTCGGAATACCGAAACCCGGATTGAATTTGTGGACAGACTGCCGCCAAACGACAAAGTTATTCGTTGGCCGCTTCTCAAGCTCTAGTGGATGAACTTGTAGTCGACGATGGAAGCAGCTAAAAGGCCCGTGCTCGCCTCCGTCTCCGGATCTTTCTCCTCATTTTTTCCTAGCTGGTCCCGGGAGCGGATTACCCGGCCCTGGCAGAGAACGTTCCGGTTCTTCTGGCCGGAAATCTCCTCGGGCATTTCAAACACCAGTTCGATCAGAGCGTTCACCGGCAACTGTTGTGGTCCACGGAACAGAAGCCCTGTCTGGCTGAGATTATCGATTGTGCCTTCGTACCAGGTGCTGGTGTTATTGACCCGGTAGCGAAGGGCCAAATCAAGCTTCAGGCGCCGCGCACGCGGCGTCCAGGATGGGCGTTTCTCGCGGGTATGGCTGCGCCGAATCCCCGTTTCCGGTTTCGTGTGCTCCACCCGCTCCGTACGGCGCATGGTGGTCCAGTCATACTTGTATTCGGCTGCGCACAAAAGGCAAACCTGGTAATAATCCCCGTCAGAGCCACGCCGCGGCCAAGAGAACTCGTGCGAGCAGTGCCCAAGCATAAGAACATCCATGATTTTCTGCGGCATGATGATTACGAACGGATATTACTTCGGACGAAAACCGGGAGCGCCCGAAGGCAGTTTCATCATCACCCGAACCGACTTTCTTGGGTAGGTTACTTTCGTGTGGGGCCAGAATGTGTCATCTTTGCCACGCTTTAGGAAAAAGTGAATTGTAGGACGGGAAAATAGGACCTAACCGAATCTCGGCTCGGCCCCTAGCTGGTCTTGGTTGGATTGTCAGCCACTCGAATCGAGAAGTTTACGATCACTGTGGCTTTGGTCTCGACCGGCTGTCCGTTTTGCATATAGGGCTTGAAGTGCCACTGGCGAACCGCTTGCTGCGCCGCTATGGCCAAGATCGCTGGGCCACTGAGCACCCGCAAAGACATAATGTTGCCGTCCGTGCCGACCAGGGCTTGCAGTACGACCGAACCTTGCACCTTGGTATGCTGCCCGAGCAACGGATAAGTCATGTCGGCCGAAGCCAGCCGCTCGTTCTCGGCGGCGTTCTTTGGCTGACCTGCGGCCGGCGCCGCAGCTGCCGGGGCGCTGATCGTATCCTTCAGGATCTCAACCTTCGAGCCGGCGCTTCCGGGATGAAGCAGGCTCTGTTTATCCCCTGCGATAACCTCGACGGCAAGCGGCGGAACGGAAGCCCGACTCGTCGCGGGGGCCGCAGGCTCGACCTTGGCCACGGTTGGATGAGACTTTTCCGGAATTGCTGCCTTCGCCGTAGCAGTCTTCGGCGCGGCATGCTTCTTTGGAGCCGCCACCGGTGCTACTGTTGCCTTTGCTACGACCGCTTGGGCAGTCTTTGCTGGAGCCGGAGCAGGCGTAGGCGTCTGCTGCGCTTTTGGCGTGCTTTCCGAGGTTGCCACTTCCGAATCAGGCGCGTCTTCTGAATCAAACCAGAATTCGCGATCCTTGACGATAACCACCGCCAGGGCAACCACCAGCAGGCTAAGAGCGATCACCAGCCGGCCGCGTTCCTTAAGGATGGAACTATGCTTTTCCTTCTCTGGCGCCGGTTTATGGGTTAGTTGCAACATTTCTTGGCTTTCGATTGCTCTACGCCTCAACAACACCTGTATCTTGAGGCCATTGGTAATCCCTGACAATGGCACGATCCGGGAAGTTATGGCCCGAGAGTGCCAGAACATAGTTCGATAGTCATCTCTCGTTTTCCTTCGGGATGTGCGTCATTTTTTCCCTCAAAAGCGGCAGCCGGTGGGCAAAGTGTATTATCGCGGCATGGGACCCTCTGCCGCGCCAGATCTCACCGTCTTTATCCTGGCTGGTGGCAAGAGCACCCGCATGGGCGTGGATAAGGCTTTCATAAAGCTTAATGGCCAAACCTTGCTGGCGCGTTCGCTCGACCTGGCACGCTCGGTCGCGGCCGATGTCCGCGTTGCGGGAAGCCCGGAAAAATTTGCCGAATTTGCCCCGGCGGTAGGTGACATTTTCCCCGACCGCGGCCCTCTGGGTGGAATTCATGCCGCTCTGCGCGCCTCGCGGACGGACCTCAACCTGATGTTGGCAGTAGACATGCCCGTTCTTCCTGTCGCTTTTTTGGAATATTTGATCGATCAGGCCCGGAGCGCACCTAAAGCGACCGCAGTCGTTCCCCGTGATAATGGACGCTCGCAACCCCTGTGCGCCATTTATCGGCGCAACTTTGTGGCGACCGCCGAGACGGCATTGCTTGCCGGTCGGAACCGGATCGACTCGCTGTATTCGGAGATTGAGGTCCGGGTGATTGAGAAAGAAGAGTGGATGCGCAAGGGATTCTCCAGTGCCATTTTTCGCAATCTAAATACTCCCGAAGAGTTAGAGTTGGAGAAGCAGAGGACTTAAGATCGCTGTGCAGCCGTCATACCGAAGAGCCAACTGATGCCTGAAACTGTGGTCCATCCCTATATCGAGTTCCGCGAGGTCTCAAAAGCCTTCGGCGAGAACGCGGTTCTGGACCGCGTGAGTTTTAATGTGTTGCCCGCCGAGACCGTTTGCATTCTGGGACGCAGCGGCGTGGGCAAATCCGTCTCTCTCCAGCTTCTTATGGGATTTCTCAAAGCCGATTCCGGCCGGGTTATCGTCGCCGGCGAAGACATCACCGATTTTTCCGAAGAGCAGCTCGAAGCCATTCGAAAAAAGGTGACCATGGTCTTTCAGAACGGCGCTCTGTTTGACTCCCTCAGCGTGGGCGAAAATGTGGCCTTTCCGCTGCGCGAAACCCGGGGGTTGTCCGAGGAGCAGATTTACCAGATCGTCGATGGCTTGCTGCAAATGGTGGGCGTAAAAGAAATGCGGGATCTCCTGCCCTCCGATCTCTCGACCGGTATGAAGCGTTCCGTCGCCATTGCCCGCGCCCTCGCCGCCCGGCCGGAATGCATTCTTTACGATGAGCCCACTACGATGGTCGATCCCCTGATGGCACAACTGCTCGGCGATCTCATCAAGCGCCTCAAGCTGCAATTAAGCCTCACGAGCATTGTGGTTACGCACGACATGCGGCTGGCCGAAAAATTGGCCGACCGGGTCGTGTTCCTGCACGAAGGCAAGGCGATCTTCTTTGGCACCTATGCGGAGATGGAAAAATCCAACGAAGCCATCGTGAAGGAATTTCTGGAGTTGGATGAACTGAAGATAGGGGTCTGAGGCTGGCGTCGGCCGGACAAAAATCTGGAGCTTGTTATTTTCCGGCTCTCTTTACATGCCCACTGCACGTGAGCACCGGCAGGCGTGGATATTTCGCAAACCGCGGGTCAGTGAATGAGAGCTGGCACTGCACGAATATCGACCCGCGGTCGGATTTGACGATCCCCTGGTGCACGCAGTCCCCGCATAGTCCCTGATTCGTCGGATTCTTGTTTTCTTCTTTGCCGGAGAACATGCTTCAAGGTATGCGCGTTGCGGTAAGGACTCACCTAGAATCCCTGCCGCACCAACTCTTCCACCGTTAGCGAACTCTCCACCGCTTCTCCGCCCATCATCTTCTCGACGTATTTCGCAATCAGGTCCGCTTCCAAGTTGATCGGATCGCCCGGATTGAGCGACTTGAGATTGGTCATCTCCACGGTATGCGGGATGATGGCCACGGTGCACATTT
>JBAUVJ010000053.1:0-24032 GCA_049583165.1 Candidatus Sulfotelmatobacter sp.
AAATCGCCGAAGGCGCATCCCCGGCTTGAATGCTTCGCGGCGACTCCGGGTCCCGCTTGCTCAATCAGCTCTTCAAACGCTCCATTGCCCAAATTGCGAAAGACGACGCGGGGAGTCATGCTGGGAAAGTTTGGCAGTTTTCGTTCGAGTTGCGGATAGACGGTTCCCGTCACCATGAACAAGTCGGGCCAGCCGTCGTTGTCGAGGTCGACGATGCCCGCTCCCCAACAGGTGTATTGCGTCTCCACGCCGATGTGCGCGGACAAAGTTACGTCCTCAAAATTTCCTTTGCCATCGTTGCGATAGAGACCATTGGTATCGTCGGAAAAGTGCGTTTTGAAAAGGTCGAGCGAACCGTCGAGGTTATAGTCGCCGACGCCGACTCCCATGCCGGCCTGTTCCATGCCGTCCTCGCTGAGGGCCACACCGCGCAGCACGCCTTCCTCGCGAAACGTGCCGTCATGGTTGTTCATCAGGAGCAGGCTGGGAGTGGAATCGCAGGCGACATAAAGGTCTGGCCAGCCATCGTTATCCAGATCGGCGGCAACCACGGTCATGCCATAGCTCTCGCGCAATTTTGAGATGCCGGCCTTCTCACTTACGTCGGTAAAGGTTCCATCTCCATTGTTGTGGTAAAGCGAATGGTAGCCGGGCGGCAGGCCACGCGGTCCGCACTCAACGGGAGCGCCCTTCCAGGTGCAGTTGCTATTGGATCCCGGCTTCGGAATGCGCGCCTGATCGAACTGAAGATAGTTTGAAACAAACAGATCGAGGTGGCCGTCGCGATCATAGTCGAAGAAGGTACAGCCTGCGCCCCAGCGACGCGGATCGCTCAACAAGCCTGCTTGTTTGGTTACGTCAGTGAATGTGCCATCGCCGTTGTTCCGGTAAAGCTTGTTCTGCCCGAAATAGGTGCAGAACAAATCTTCAAAGCCATCATTGTTGTAGTCGCCGACGCAAACGGCGGAGGCCCAGCCCACCTCGTGCAGACCGGCTTTTTCGGTTACGTCCGTAAAAGTGCCGTCGCGGTTATTTTTGTAGAGACGATTGCTGGCGCCCGGCGGAGGTCCTGACATGCGCGTGCCACTGAGCAGAAAGATGTCGATCCATCCATCGTTGTCATAGTCGATGAAAGCGCAACCACAGCCGTCCGCCTCCAGGATGTAGTCTTTGTTGTCGGCGTCGCCGTAAATCACCGGCAGGGTGAGTCCGGCTTCGTGGGCGATATCGACGAAGTGGGCGTCGAAGGGACGCCCGGAGGGCTTAGGCTTAGCCTGCGGCTTTACCGTGCGGGTGGCAACACCTTGGCCGAGCAGTCTTGCCGATGACGCTAAGAGCGATGCGGAAAGAGATGTGAAAAGGAAAGAGCGGCGAGTAATTCTCATGAGAAAAAGAAAAAGTGGTCCGGGTCCGACTTATATCCTTAGGCTAATCGGCAGTTTAACATCCTGAATTCGAGAAAGCAGCAAACGATTTCTCCAGCTTTGGATTTACAATGTCATAGTTGCTCAGCCTGGCATCTGCTGCAGGCCAAATGGTCGTGTCTCCCGTCGAATTCGTTTTTAAAGCAAAATATACTTACTCCATGCTACCGAGATGTCTCATCCTCTTTTTCGCTTCGATTCTTGCGACCCCGGGAATTGCGCAGAGTGTCCCGGGCTCGAGCCCGCAGCAGGCAATTCAAACAGCTTTGCGGGCCGGGGACTTTGCCCAAGCCCTGCAATTGACCGGCCCACAGCTACAACAATCGCCGCGAGATGCCAAATTATGGACGCTGCAAGGCATTGCTTTCTCCGGCCTCGGCAAAGATAAAGAAGCACTAGAGGCCTATGACAAGGCGTTGAGCATTTCTCCAGATTACCTTCCCGCCCTGGAGGGGTCAGCCGAACTGGAATACAAGACAGGCAGCACACGGGCGATTCCACGGCTCAACCGCATCCTCAAGCAACGTCCCAACGACCCCACCAGCCATGCCATGCTGGCGGCTTTGTCCTATAAAGAACATGATTGCGCCACCGCGGTAAAGCATTTTGCGCTGAGCGCCGAATTGATCAAGGCCCAACCTGCCGCGCTTGGGGAATACAGCGCGTGCCTCGTGGATTTGCAACGGTCCGAGGAAGCCATTCCGGTGCTTGAGCAGATTACGGCGTTACTCCCGGATGATCCTCGTCAGCGCTACGACCTAGCAGTGGCGCAAGTCAATGCACATCACGACAAAGACGCAGTGGATACGTTGCAGCCTCTGCTGGCGGCAACAGAGCTTGATCCGGATACTCTCGATCTGGCCGCATCGGCCTACGAAGATCAGGGCGATACGCCAAAGGCGGTTAGCCTGCTCCGCCAGGCGATTCTGACAAATCCGAAAAAGATCGAGTACTACCTGGATTTCGCCACGCTATCGTTCAATCACCAATCATTCGATGTGGGCATTGACATGATGAATGTGGGTATCAAGCAGGCGCCGAATGAGGCGCGGCTCTACGTGGCGCGCGGCATTCTCTACATTCAACTGGCGCAATACGAAGAAGGCGAAGCGGATTTTCAAACCGCGATGCGCCTCGATCCGCGCCAGGCCTCTGGAGCGGTTGCGCAAGGAATGGCACAAATTCAGCAGAGCAATCTTGACCTAGCCCTGGCCACGACAAATTCCCAGTTGACGAGCCATCCCCAAGATGCATTTCTTCATTACATGAAAGCGCAAATTTTGGTGCAAAAAGGCGCAGCCACGGGAAGCACCGAATTTAAGGAGGCGATTGCCGCGGCCACGCGAGCCACGCAACTCAACCCTGACTTTGTCCTGGCGCGTGACGTTCTCGGCAACCTCTACCTGAAGTCCGGCCAATTAAACCTCGCCGTCGAGCAGTGCCGTCTGGCGCTGCGCGGCAACCCCTCCGACCAGGAAGCCATTTATCATCTGGTCCAGGCGCTGCGGCAAAGCGGCAAAGGCTCGAAGGCAGAGATGGCCGAACTAGTAAAGCGGCTGGCGGATCTTCGCCGGGAATCGCGAGAGCAGGAAGCTTCGGCTAACAAATACAAGCTTTACGAGTCCGCCCCCGCGAAAAACAAAGAAGCAGCACCCCCACCGCAATAGCTCTACCGCGAATGACAGTCGAGGTGTTCAATCCACAAGCTTGTACCGGTAGCGCTCCTTGTCCTTTTTCAAAGCCTGTTCGCGAAGCGTGGCCAGCCGTTTCAGCAAATCCGGAATCTCATCGCTTTTCCCGGTCTTCCGCAGCGCCTGGATCAGGTGATACACCACCGTTTGATCCGTAGGATCGCTATCGAGCGCTTTGCGGCACTGTTCAATTGCTTCCGGATAGCGTCCCTCCCTCAGGTAGAGTTTAGCGAGCACTCCCCGGGCTGGGGCTAGCGTTGGCCGCAATTCGACGGCTTTCCGGGCGGATCGCAGCGCAAGCTGAAAGTCCGGAGTGCCCGGATCAGCGTTCTGCGCGGCGAGAATATCCGCTTGCAAATAAAGCAGAAAAGCATCGTCCGGTTTCCGCGCCAGAGAGGTCTGCACATTTGCCAGCGCGCGGCCGAAATCGTTCTGCTGCGCGGCCGCTAATCCCTGGGCAGCGGCACTGAGAGACTGGTTGGGATCCAATTCATAGGCTTTCTCGAAATCAGCTTCTGCCTTGTCATAATCTGCTAGCTGAACGTAAAGAACGCCGCGGGCAAAATAGAGCGGAGCCGCTTTTGGTTGCAAGCCCAGGCCGTCATTAATGACGTCGATGCCGACGTGAAACGATCCGTGAGTATAGGAAATGTTCGCGAAATCGAGATAAAGATTCACATTCTTCGGGTCCAGAAGAATAGCTTGGCGAAGGGTCGTGACCGCTTGCGAAGTGTCCTTGGCCTGTTCGTAGGCCGAAGACGCCAACTCCAGAGTTTCCGCATCCACGCTGGTTGTCTGGAGCAGCGGCCCCAATGTAGCCAGTGCGTCCGTTGATTTGCCGGCCATGAGCTGAATGGTCGCCAAGAGATGCCGCTCCTGTGGATCATCCGGATTGAGGGTAACTGCATGCTGGAAGACCTGTATCGCCCGGTCGAATCGTTTGAGCTTCACCAGGCAAACCGCCTCCGCATGCAGAGCGCTGGGCTGAGTGTCCAACAGACCTCCGGCCTTTTCAAAATGAGAGGTCGCAGCAGCGCAGTTCCCCTGCTGATATTCCAGCACCGCTAGCATGGCATGACTTGTGGCATCTGCAGGCCGCAAGTGCAGCACACGCTCGATCAGTGGAATCGCAGCGGGGCTGCTGGCCTCATATTCGATTTGAACCGCTCCCTGCAAGGCTGGGAGATAGTCTGGAGCAATCTTCAGTGCGCTGCGAAACGAAGCTAGCGCTTCCTTGGAATGTCCCTCCCCCGCATACGCCGTGCCCTGCATCGCCCACAACCGCGCGTCTCCGGGAGACTTTTGCAGCGCGGGTTGAAGCAGGGAGAGCGCCTGGCCAAATTCCTTATTCTGCAACGCTGAGGCAATCGGACTAAGCTGCTGCTCTGCAATTTGAGCCAGCGAAGTGGTAGAAAAAAGAGCGAAAACAAAGAAGATGGCAGCGAGGCGCATGTAAGTTCTTCGAATGGCATGCACTCTTATCATCGCGGATCGGATCGTATCTCCACACGGCCTTTATACTGCAAGCCGTTGCCGGCCACCAAGGTCGAATACGCATCTCGTCGATTCTGCGCTGATCGGACACTCCTGAAACAACAGAGACCGGCCAGCTTCTGGAGAAGCGGGCCGGCTCTTGAGGTCCGTTCGTCGAAGCCTAGAACGAAATTTTGCCTCCTAGCTGCATGAATCTGGGCTTATGGGATCCAGTAGCTTGCCCGAAATTCGTATCTGTCCAGTTGCCAATCAACACGCCAGCGTTGTCGCCACCATCGACATTTGTCAGATTTGCCCGGTTGAAGATATTGAAGAACTCAAACCGGATTTGGAAATTGACTCTTTCGGTGATGTGCGTGTCCTTATAGAAGTTGATATCCGTCTCAGCGAAATTCGGTTCGCGGAATTGGTCTGGCTTTTCATTTCCCTCAGAACCAAAGGTGGGAAAGGTGAATTCGCCCGCGGGAATTGCCCCGGTAAGAAAAGCGCTGCGACCCGTGTGCTCGGCGTAACTGCTCACCTCCGGATAAGAGACAGAACCACCGTACGATCCATCCGCACTGTAGTTTCCGCTCGTGGGACCATAGCCTATTGCCGGGTTCCCAGGCGTTGGGCAAGTCCCGGCGTTTGCGCAAACTGGCTGGTAGCTATTTTGACTCATAACGGTAAAGGGCTCGCCAGATTGAAAAATGCTGGTGCCACTGATGCCCCACCCGCCGGTCACGTGGCCGAGAAGCCCCGCGCCACCGTTCAGACCTTTCAACGAGTAGTTGAAGCTGAGCGAGATGCGGTTGGGAACATCCGAGGGTGATAAGGAGTAATACTGTGCAATATTAAACGGCGAAGGATAGATTCCCGCATCATCCATAGAACGGGAGTGAGTGTAGGAGGCATCCACGTACCCACGCGAAAAACGCCCCTTAAGGTCAAAGTAAATACCTTCATAGTTGCCGCCAGCGTTGTTCGCCGTGTAGTAAATAGGACCGAAGCTCTGATTGAGCCGGGTTGGAGTCGTGGTCTCGTGGATGATCAGGTCGTCCGGCAAGATATTTATGTTGGCCCCATAGGAGACACCGCCCGTGGCGTTACCTCCGCTCGCAATATCGTAGGTGTGCGATCCCGAATAGCCAACAGTGGCCGCGAGAGTATTGGTAATCTTTCGCTCCACCGAGAGAGACCAGACATCGGCCTGCGGAGATTTCAGGAGCGGGTTCACGCCAGAAACCTGGAAAGCGGGACCAACAATTCCCCCCTGCGAGTCAAGACCGCCCACAAAGGTCGGGTATGTAAACCCGTACGGAGCCGCACCTCCTGTTCCCTGAACGAAAAGCGGAGCCTGCGAGGTGGCCGTCCCGCCCGAGAAAAAGGTCGGACTAACCAGTCCCGGAGGGCTGCCACGAAATCCTTCCTGTACGTTCGCGTTGGTCAGCCAATTGTCATAGATGCCGGCTCCGCCGCGTACCGCCCAGTCGCCTCTTCCTGTTGGATCCCAGGCAAAACCGACGCGTGGACTTAGCAAGCCATTGACCGCATGCAGCAACGCGTTGTGGGTAGCCTTGGCGTAGCCATTGGCCACTTGATCCTGCTCTGTTGTGCCAGTCCCCAAGTAAAAGTTTCCGAACACCGTAGTCGGACTCTTCGACCATGGATTGCCACTATCGTCATAGCGCAGGCCCAAGGTCAACGTTAGATTCTTCCTTGCTTTCCAAGTATCCTCCGCAAATAGCCCGAACGTCCTCGAGGCCGCATCCCAACTGGCTAATTGCTGAGTACCGGTTTGCGGGTTGTAAAATACCCCACCCTCCGAAAGGGGAGCATCCTGTGCCAGCGTCAGAAGGTTGTTAAAGTCGAATGTTGGCACGGACCACGGTCCCTGGAAATTCTCGACATCGTCGCCGTACCAGCCTTCATAGCCAAACTTAAGGGTATGAGCGCCCTGAACATGGGTTAGAACGTCGCGCCAGTGATAGTTATGCTGAATGAAGTCGCCTTGCGAGAAGTTCACTCCGTAAGAGAGGCCCCCATCCTGGCTGATACCGGCATTAATATCGGGAACCGTGTAGTCCTTGGCCCCGGTGCCCAAGTTGCCCTCTACCCTGCTCAGGCCGGCGCTAAAATCGTTCAGCGTGGTCGGAGAGAAGTTATGCGTCCAGGTTGCCTGTCCCGCGACCTCCCATGTAGGACTGCCACTGGAGAATTGCGGCGTCGCGGTGGCGGTAACGCCATTTAGCAAGGTCCGATAGAGACTCACATAAATTCGGTCATTCTTGAATTCCTGGTCTATACGGGCAAAATACTGGGTCCCAGTTCTTTTTGCCACAGCCCCCAAGAAGCCGATATCGGTCATGGGCAGGGCGCAAGGAATGAAGTTTGTGGCCGCAGTATTGCAGCCGTTGGCCCCAGTACCAAGAATCTGCTGTGCCGTTTGGTTCACAGTTAAGCTAGACAGGCCGGACGGCAGGTAAGTGGTGAGAATGTGCGTTCCCAACGTGCCGGCTAAGGCTGGTGTGGCTTGAACAAATGACAGGAACTGTGGATCCGCGGCGGTGAACGATCCGCCAGCGCTCTGCGTGGAGCGCAAGGGCTCGACTGCAAAATAGAAGAAAGAACCCTTATGCGGAATCACCGGACCACCGACCGCAAAAGAAAAGTCATTCGAATGGAAAGGTTGGTAAGTTGAGCCGCTAAAGTACTGTCTCGCAAAAAAACTCTGGTAATAGAACCAGTCCGCCGCAGAACCGTGGAACTGATCAGTGCCAGACCGCGTGGTAAAAGCCGTTAGTATTCCGGCTGCGCGGCTGTGCTCAACCGAAAACGTATTCACCTGAACGCTGGTTTCCTGAATGGAGTCCGGCGTGGGAGTGAGATTCAACTCGCCCTGCCGAATTCCGCTGGTCACGTCAAGGCCATCCACGACGTATTGATTGTTGTTCGAACCTTGGCCATTGGCGCTTGCGTCAACCGCCTCTTCCGTGGAGAAATTATCCGCGCCAGCTCCAGGAGTTCCCGGCAGGTTGCCCGTACCTAATCCGGTAACGCCGGGCGCCAGCGTCACCAGTGTCACCAGGTTCCGGCCAGCGACTGGCAACTCCGCTACGTCGCGATTCTCGATCGTTAGCTGAGTTCGGCTATCCGAGGTGTCAACCACCGGCGCCTCTGTGGAAACAACCACCGATTCGGTGACCGACCCGACCTTAAGTGCGATGGGCAAATTCAGGAGTTGCTCCGTCAGCAAGCTGAAGCTGGCCTCGGACTTCTCGAAGCCCACAGCTTCGACCGTGACCTTGTATCTTCCGGGAGCCAGACTCTGGAAGTGGAAATTTCCAGATGCGTCAGTGGTTGTGGTTGAAGAGACCCGGGTGTCCGGATTTTCCAGTCGGACTGTGGCCTTGGCGACGCCAGCTCCGCTAGGGTCTTGAACCACACCTTGCACGCTGCCGCTAAACTGGGCGAAACAGAGGCTGGCGCAGAGAATCGCAAACAGCAACACTAAACCGGTGCGAACCGGAGTAGAGAGACTTGGACGCATGTCGGGTCACCTTAAAATTCGGATGTGAAGAATTTGCTTGCCAGCAAACGTTTACCCCGACTACCCTGTCCATAGCTTTACTTGGCTCGACAGGGAGCCGCGGCGCACGAAACCCGTCTTTCAAGAAGCAAGTTAAGCAATTATTTCCGGGTTCTTGATTCTCGGCACGGGTTGCTGTTCAGAAACACGGTGAGCGTAACGGACTCCCTGCTCCCGCGCATGGTACAGATGTACTATAAAACTACTAGTTAATAGCTGTTAGTAGCTTTCCTGACTTTCGGCAGCACGAATGCGCCAGCAAATCACAGTTGCGTCGTCCCCACATCGATCCAGCTCAAAATCCAACGGCACGCTTTTCATTTTGCTTTGCTTTTCCGTTTTTTCATCCGGGTGCAGCCGAACTTCGAACACCATCGCTGTCATTCCTCGTGCCTGTGGAACGGCGCTCTGGGAGCCTGAGCACGCCGGAGCCACCCACGTCGCGCGCCGCAAAGGCTTGAACGTATATTGGAACGCTCCTCCGCGCGAGGACGACGTGGCCGGACAGATCGATTTTCTGGAAAAGATCGTCGCCAGGGGTTACGCGGGAATTATTATCACTCCGGACCAGACCCTGCCTCTGCGAACCCCAATTCGCCGGATCGTTTCGGGAGGGCTTCCCGTTGTGGTCGTAGGAACGAACTTAGGAATTACTCCCTCCTCGAAACTTTCCTACGTTCTGAATGACGATGCGGCTGGTGGTCAAATGGCTGCACGCCGCATCGGCAAGATTCTGAATGGGCAAGGATCCATTGCCATTCTGGGAATCAATCCTCAGCTCACCGGTCTCACCACTAGAGAACGCAGCTTCGAGAACACGTTAGAGCGCGAATACCCCGATATACATGTGGTGGCGCGCAGACTCGGCTACTACAGCGTTCCCCAGGAACAGCAGGTCGCCGAGGACATTCTCAATCGAGGAGAGGCTGTTGACGCCATCGTGGCTCTCTCTCACATCTCGACCAGAGGCGCTTTTTACGCCCTCGTCGAGTTCGATAAAACTCGCGCAATTAAGTTAGTTGGATTTGATCAGGACTTGATGCCACCCATCCGGACCGGAGGTATCGACTCGGTGGTCATGGAGCGCACCTATGACATGGGACGCGTTGCCATGGAACTTATGGATGGACTGGTCCACAATCGCGCCGTTACCGGCATGAGCGTTGTTCCTCCCGTACTCATGACACGAGAGAACATAGATACTCCCGAGATTCGCCAGCAATTAACCGCTAACTGGTGGGCAACACCATGACTCAGTGGTCGCGATTCAGGATAACGCTGGTCATAGTGTTCATCGCGGCGGCCGTATCCCTGGTCGTGATGGCGCTATCGCTACGGTGGTATTCCTCCCGGACTTTCCGGCAACCGCTCTATCGCGATTCCTTCCGTCTTGAGAAACAAGATGATTGGCAGCCATTTGGCGGCGCGTGGGAGATCGTCGATGGCGCCATGCGCAACAATTCTGACGAACGCGGCGCCAAATTAATGAACGGAAATGTGAAATGGAAAGACTATGTCATAGAAGCGGACGTACAGCTGCTCGGGCAATACGGAGACGCCGGTCTCATCGTTCGCGGCAGTAACGAGGAAGAAGGCGTTGACGCCTATGACGGCTACTATGCAGGATTACGCGATCTCGACAACACACTGATCCTGGGACGCGCCGGGTATGGCTGGGTCGAATATCAGGCACGGCACGTTATGCCTCGGGTATATGCGCAGGAGTGGTATCACCTTAGGGTGCTGGCCTATGGATGCAACGTCGTTGCCACCGCAACTTCACCTTCTGGCGCGGTAACCATCGATGCTATCCAGGAACCACACTGCGTACAGTCCGGCCGCTTTGGTCTCAAGTCGTATCAGACCGGCGGTCTCTGGCGGAATGTGCAAGTGCGGGAAGCGACCCAACAAGATCTAGCGAGCATGACGGGAGACATGAACATCCCGCTCGCCGATCCTGATCCCGTCGTCGGGCCAACAGGAAAGCCGCGCACTGATTGGGATCCCTTACGTTCTGCAACTGATGCGCAAGATCAGTACCTCGAGCCTCTCTATCTCGATATGCGGGATCATCACGTCGATCCTGATGGGCAACCGATTGTCAATCTCCGCGCCCTGGCCCCGGGAAAACCGGCCCATGTTACGATCCACGGCGTAGTGACACTTACTTTTCCGACTCTCTTCGTTCAAGACTCTACCGGTGGTTTAGCGATCCAAAATTTCCGCACCGCCACACCTCCTCAGATAGGCGATCAGGTAGAAGCTCGTGGCGATGCGGAGCTCCACGACTTCAGTTCCGTTTTGAAAGATGCAGAGGTTCACGTTCTCTGGTCGCACGCCCCTATTCATTCCATGGGCGTCACCGCTTCACAAGCCGCAACCGGTTCCTTTGACGCGCAATACGTAGAAGTTGAAGGCCATCTGGAAAATAAAGAGGAAGGCCCGGACCACACTATGGTGTTGGATCTGGCCGAAGACAATCAGTCGTTCCGGGCAATCGCCAACGGAGCCAGTGGCCTTGGATTTTTCCGGCGGCTCAAGAACAAGAGTCGTCTCCGCTTGCGGGGGATATGCGTGGTTGATTCCGCGTACACCCACGATCTAACGCCATTCGTCATTTTATTGCCTTCGCTCAATGACGTGGAAGTGCTCGAGGGACCGCCCTGGTGGAGCACTGGACACATTGTTGTTGCGGTCATTGCGTTCCTTCTTCTGATCCTGGCCATGCAGACGCTGCACAGCTACATCGAAAGATCAAGGCTCATTGCCGTGCTGGAGGAACGCCAACGGCTGGCTCACGAAATGCATGACACCCTGGCGCAGAGTTTCGCCGGAATAGGGTTTCAGCTCCAGGCAATTCGCGATGAAATTGAAGACCGAAGCGCAATCGACCATGAGCTTGATCTGGCGTCCAGCCTGGTGCGCCGCAGCCATGAGGAAGCCAAACGAAGCATCGCCGCCCTCAGACCTGAACTTTTAGAATCCGCGGGCCTGCTGCAAGCATTGGAGGAGAGCGCACGGACCATGGTCGCCGGTGGAGTGATACAAGTCACGGCCTTCACTTCCGGCGAGGCCTCTAATATCCCCGTACGGATCTCCGACACCCTGTTCCGCATCGGCCAGGAAGCTCTGGCCAATGCAGTACGCCACGCCAAGCCGAGCACCTTGATGATCTCTCTGATCTATGGTGAGGCGACACTGCAACTGTTGGTTGAAGACAACGGCAAAGGCTTCGTAGTGGACGCGGATTCTGCGGGTTTCGGAATTCGTGGGATGCGAAAACGCGCCGACACGATTTCCGCGGAATTAGAGATTCGAAGCACCCCTGGCCAGGGCACATCGGTACAGGCAATCGCGCCGATGCCGGCCAAACTGATGCGAACACTATGGCCGACATCGATCTGGCATTTATTTTGGGAGCGTCGATTTCATGGACAAGACACAGACAAAAACACCCATCAAGCTACTTATCGTCGATGACCACCCCGTAGTGCGGGCTGGTTTGAGCAGTATGCTTGGCAAACATTCAGGGCTGCAACTGGTAGGCGCTGCAGCCAGCGCTGAAGAAGCGCTAACCCTGCTCGAGCACTGCCGCGCCGACGTGGTTTTGCTGGATCTGCGCATGCCCAAGATGAGCGGCATAGAAGCCTTGCGCGCCCTGCAACAGGTAGTGTCTCCGCCGCAAGTTATCATCCTGTCGAGCTTCGAATTTGAAGAGGAGATCTACCGCGCAGTGCAGGCGGGCGCCCGAGGATACCTATTGAAAGAGACCTCCCGCGACGAGATAGTTGCGGCCATCGTGGCAGTCCACGCTGGCCGTCAGTACTTCCCGCCGTCGATCGCCCGCAGACTTTCCGAGAGGAACCACCGTTCCAGCTTGAGTCCACGTGAGCTGGAAATTCTTGAAATGTTATCGAGGGGGTTTACCAATAAAGAAATCGGGCGGGCATTCGGAATCAGCAGGTACACGGTTCGAAACCATATTAATAGTATTAATCAGAAGCTGGAGGTCTGCGATCGCACTGAAGCTGCCTCGGTTGCGATGAAGCAAGGAATTATTTCCCTGTCAAGTTCGTGATCGGCCCGCAGACAGGCGGTGGTTTGCCGCAACCGCCGGTTTCGTCGAACCATCGTATGGGACACTTGTACTATGTGCGCTTGCACGGATTGTCGTATTTTCGCATCAGCCAAAATATTGATGTCGAAGCCAATAGGAGCAATTAACACACCATGAAAAACACCTCTCGCCGCCAATTTATGAAGATGGGTGTCGCCGCGGCGGGGGCAACGCTTGCAGCGCCTCGACTGCGAGCCTTATCGGGTAACGGTTCTGTTTCTTTGGCGGTCGTCCCACCGCTTTCAGTCTTTCAATACTCCCAGGTGGAGTTGCTGGATGGATTGTTTCGCGAACAATTCGACAACAACCACAACTTATTTTTGCATCTGGATGAAGATGCTCTGCTGAAACCCTTCCGCCACCGCATGGGAATGCCGTCCCCCGGACCCGACATGGGTGGTTGGTATGACGACGCGGATGACTTCAGCCCGCCGGACAACTTTCATGCGTTCATCGCAGGCCATAGCTTTGGGCAATATCTTTCTGGCTTGGCTCGCGCCTACGCAGTAACCGGCAACAAGCCAACACAGGAAAAAGTACACCGCCTGGTGCGCGGCTTCGCGGAGACTGTCGACACGGAAGGAAAATTTTATGTGGGCTACCGGTTGCCAGCCTACACGTACGACAAGACCAGTTGTGGCTTAATCGATGCGCACGAATTCGCCGGAGATCGCGACGCGCTTGCAGTTCATTGGCGCGCCACGATGGCGGCGATGCCTCATCTTCCGGAAAAAGCTCTAAGCCGCGCGGAACAACGCGCCCGTCCTCACAAGGAAATCGCCGACACCTGGGATGAAACATATACCCTTCCGGAAAATCTTTTCCTCGCCTACCAGCGCAGCGGTGACAGCCGCTACCGCGACCTCGCGGTTCGATTCATTGAGAAAGATTATTTTGATCCGCTCGCGGCCGGACAGAACGTTCTTCCGGGAGAACACGCTTACAGTCACGTGAATGCGTTTAGCTCCGCAATGCAGGCCTATCTTGTGCTGGGCGACGAAAAATATCTGAAAGCCGCACAGAATGGTTTCCGCATGGTACAGGAGCAGAGCTTCGCCACCGGGGGATGGGGACCGGACGAGGCGTTCGTGGTTCCGGGTAGCGGTGGAATAGATGCCAGCCTAGGCACGACTCACGCCAGCTTCGAGACTCCATGCGGCGCTTACGGCCACTTCAAAGCTACTCGCTATCTTCTGCGAGTCACGCGAGACTCTCGTTATGGCGACAGCATGGAGCGCGTTCTTTACAACACGATTGCTGGCGCCACTCCTATCCTCGCGGATGGAACCAGCTTTTATTATTCCGATTACAATCACTCCGCGAAAAAAGTTCACTATCGCGACAAGTGGCCCTGCTGTTCGGGAACATTTCCGCAGTTGACGGCTGACTACGGTATCAGTTCCTACTACCAGAGCAAGGACGGCATTTACGTCAACTTATTCCTTCCCTCCCGCGTGTCGTGGTCGCAAAACGGCACGCCGTGCACGTTGAAGCAAAGCACACAATATCCTACAGCTAATACCATGCAGACGGATTTCACCCTTTCGCGCCCTGAGACCTTCACCGTCTATATGCGCATCCCGGGATGGGCGGGACCAAAGAGTAGGCTTTCGGTGAATGGCCATGCTACTGGAAGCGAGTTAGTCGGTGGACAATTCCTCGCCGTCCAACGCACTTGGAAAGACGGCGACCGCATCGAGTTGGAGCTGGAAATGCCGCTCAGACTGGAAGCCGTGGATGATCAGAATCCTAATCGAGTAGCACTGATGCATGGCCCTGTGGCATTGTTTGCAGTTGGAACACCTCCTTCGCGCATCACCCGAAAACAACTACTGGCGGCAACCGTATCCCCCCAAGCCCAGGAAGATTGGACGGTGCAGACGGACGAAGGGACATTCACCATGCGGGCGTTCGCGTCCATCATGAGCGAGGATTACCGCTTGTATCAGAGCGTGGAAGGATAAGATTCCGCTTCAGAACGTCTGCTACCTGCTCGATGCGTTGATTGCTATTCTACTGTGCTGCTGGAGATACCCGTCGCACCCACGAGTGCGCCAAGCCTGGCCAGGGGACGAGGCGCTCGCAAGAAGTCGATGTTCTCTGGCAAGATACGGAATCAATATGCAATTTCAGATTAGTTTTTTATTGCGCGTTAACTATTTCGTCTGACAGGACATTCGATGCCTCAAGTCTTCGACGCTTCGCAAATGGAAGTGTGGTTCGTTACCGGAAGCCAGCATCTCTACGGTCGGGAGGCGCTGGACAAGGTCGCCGAGCATTCCCAACAGATTGCCTCTGGAATATCCGGCTCTCCGCAGGTTCCCGTAAAAATTGTTTTCAAGCCCGTAATGACCGACGCGGAATCAATCACCCGGCTTTGCCTGGATGCGAATAGCGCCAAGAACTGCATCGGCCTTATCACCTGGATGCACACTTTCTCTCCGGGCAGGATGTGGATTCCGGGCCTTAAAATATTAAGCAAGCCCTTCCTGCATCTGCACACTCAATTCAATCGTGAGCTTCCATGGTCAACCATCGACATGGACTTTATGAATCTGAATCAGTCGGCCCATGGCGACCGCGAGTTCGGCTTCACGGTGAGCCGAATGCGGATCAATAGAAAAGTTGTCGTCGGCTTCTGGCAGGATGACGAAGTTCTTGCGGAAATTGGGACGTGGATCCGCGCTGCCGCGGCCTGGCACGATGCGCGCGAATTGAAGGTGGCCCGCTTTGGCGACAACATGCGCAATGTTGCCGTGACCGACGGCGACAAAGTGGAAGCGGGGATCAGCCTGGGCTACACGGTAAACGGTTACGGTGTGGGCGACCTCGTAAAACATATCGCGCAAGTGAGTGACGCGGAAGTGGACAAGCTCGCGGCTGTATATGGAGATGAGTACACGCTAGCCGCGCCCCTTCGCGCTGGCGGGCAACGGCGCAAGGCGCTGTTGGAAGCGGCGCGAATTGAATTAGGGCTACGTCATTTTCTTCACGACGGAGGCTTCAAGGCTTTCACCGATACTTTTGAAGATCTGCATGGCTTAGGACAGTTGCCGGGAATTGCTGTACAGCGGTTGATGGCCGATGGCTATGGCTTTGGCGCGGAAGGCGACTGGAAAACCGCCGCGTTGGTCCGAAGCATGAAGGTGATGGCAGATGGCCTGCCGGGTGGAACTTCCTTTATGGAGGATTACACTTACCATCTGAAGGATAACAGCTTGGTGCTTGGGGCGCACATGTTGGAAGTTTGCCCTTCAATCGCCGAAGGCAAACCGTCGGTTGAAATCCATCCACTGTCTATCGGTGGCAAAGGCGATCCGGTCCGCTTGATTTTTACATCACGCAGCAGACCTGCGGTCGCTGCATCCCTTGTCGACATGGGAACCCGCTTCCGTTTGGTGGTGAATCAAGTAAACGTAATCCCGCCCGAACAGCCTCTGCCCAAGCTTCCCGTGGCGAGGGCTGTCTGGAAGCCCGAGCCCAATCTGAAAGTGGCCGCGACCGCCTGGATTCTGGCCGGCGGCGCTCACCATACTTCATTCAGCCTGGCGCTGACATCGGAGCATCTGGCAGACTTCGCGGAAATGGCAGGCGTGGAATTTCTTTTGATCGACCGCAATACTTCGGTGGCGAGTTTCAAGAAAGAGCTCCATTGGAACGCTCTCTACTATCACCTCGCGAACGGAATGTGAAGACGATCGATCAGGTCCTTAACACAATTCGTCCAAACTTCACGGCAACATTTCGGCGTGATGATCGAACCAGGCTCGAACTGGATCGCGAGAAATAGACCCGGCCGATTCATGCTGTAGGAGCCATCGTTTCCGCTCGAGCCCGCCTCCGTAACCCGTCAGCGAACCATTCGCTCCGATTACCCGATGGCAGGGCACGATCACGCCGATTGGGTTCGAACCGTTTGCAAGTCCCACCGCTCTGACTGCCGTAGGTTTGCCGATCTGTTCGGCAAGCTTTCCATAGGTGATTGTAGTTCCGCAAGGAATTGTTCTTAGCGCTCGCCAGACGGCACGTTGAAACGGCGTACCGTTCGTTGCCACCGGCAAAGTGTCGAGCACGCGAAGTTCGCCGGCAAAGTACCGATTGATTTTTTCCACAAAGCCGCACGGATTTTTTACCGGTTCGAGCTTGAACCGATTTTCACCATAGTGAATGCGCAGAAAGCGACGCATGCGCGCTTCATGATCGGTCCAATCCACGACGCGCAGGTTTCCCTCATGGTCTGCAACGATCACCATCTCGCCGATAGGAGTCTCGAGTCGATCGATCATTAACTGCAAAATCTCACTCATAAGTGTTTGCCTCTTTTACTAAGTCGGCTTTGGATCATTTAGTTTTGGATCGGCAAGCAATGTTTGAATCCGCCGCCCAGAGATGCTGCGCCGCATAGGCTCGCCACGGCCGCCACGATTCCGCGCGATTAATAAGAATTGTCGAAGACGTTGCCATAGCTCGATCCGCCGCGGCCGCGCCGCGAAGCAGAGCTATATCCGTCGCAGGAAACGCATCCATCTCACGGATTGCGCGCAACGCTATATATTGCGCCGTCCATTCGCCGACTCCGCGAATGGTCTTCAAGCGTTCGATGGTCTCTTCGATATTTCCTGTCGGGCGGAATAAATTCGGATCGGCCACAGAGGCTTCCGCCAGAGCTTTCAGCGAAGCCAGGCGCGCCGCCGGCATACCAAGACGTATGGACTTCAATTTCGCCAGACATTTCGCGCTAGGAAAGGCTCGTGAGAGACGCGCATGCCCTATGTGCCCCTCCGGCACGGATCTGCCGTGAAGCGCAACCAGTTGTCCGGCCAATCGTCGCGCTGCGGCAACGCTAATTTGCTGACCGAGCACAGCCCGAACCGCCAACTCAAACCCATCCCAACCGCCGGGAGCTCGCAGGCCAGGGCGTTGCGCAACCAAGGGTGCTAATAAAGGATCGTTCGACAGATGCGCATCGATCGTTGCAATGTCCGCGCCGATATCGAACTGACGGCGCACACGCGCAACAATCGCAGGCAACGACTTGACGTTGGGAAAACGGATCTTGACGTTAATGCTCTGCCGTTCTGGCTGATGAGAGACTTCGATGGTGCCGGTGAATCCGTCCATTTCGACGGTTCGGAAATATTTTCCACGCTCCACGACTTCAACTTCTGCTATCGCGCGAGCCTGCAAAAAACTGATGATCGACTCCCAATCGTAGGGTGGCCGATATCGCAAACGCAGAATAATTCCATCATCTACGTTTTTGGATCTTAACGACTTTCTGTGCCTCAAAGTGCTCGGCGGGCGGTGAAACAGCTTTTGGAATGTTTCATTAAATCGGCGAACGCTGCCAAAACCCGCGGCGAGCGCAACTTCGGTCATAGGCATGCGTGTGTCATGAATGAGTTGCTTGGCAAAAAGAACTCGTCGGGTTTGCGCTACCGACACCGGAGATGCCCCGAGATGTTGAAGAAATAACCGTCGCAACTGACGCTCACCAATGCCCAGGCGATCGGCAAGCTTTTCTACACGTGCTTCTTCGCCGTCGAGCGAGCCTTCTCCGATGAGTGCCAGAGCTCGCGACACGGTATTCGACGTTCCGCGCCACGAGGCCACATCCGGAGCCGTCTCGGGCCGGCAACGAAGACAAGGGCGATAACCCGCATCCTGCGCCGCTGCCGCAGAAGCATAAAACGTGCAATTCCGAAATTTGGGAGTACGGGCTGGACAAATCGGACGGCAATAGATGCCGGTAGATTTAACGGCCACGAATATGAGGCCGTCAAAACGCGCGTCCCGGCTCTCTAGCGCTCTGTAACATACTTCTGGAACTGGCAGCTCCATGCATCGATTCTCTCACCGATGGACCGACAAACTGGCGGTTTTCGGACATTGTCAATAAAGAAGGCAGCGATCGCCTTCCTTGGGACACTAATCCTTTCTTCTTCTCATTGTTGCCTTTATACTGCATTGCGTCACACAAAACGCGGAACGTCGCGCTGGGCCCCTTTCAAATTTTTTATGTTGAAGTCATTGAAGCGGGCAGTTGTTGCTGCGGGACGGTCCGCCGGAGTCTTCACGCTCCTAGCGCGATCGCATTGGCGCAGTTCCCGTCTGTTGATTCTGGGTTATCACGGCGTTTCACTGGAAGACGAGCACCAATGGAATGGAGCGTTGTACCTAAGCCCGGAAAAATTCCGGTCGCGCATGGAGGCAATTAAACGCAACAGGTGCACGGTGCTTGCGCTCGAGGAAGCCCTTGACCTGCTAAGAATCGGTAAGCTCCCGCCGCGCTGCGTAGTCTTGACGTTCGACGACGGAACCTACGACTTCTACAAGATCGCGTACCCGATTCTCAAGGAATACGGTTACCCGGCCACGCTATATGTCGCGACATATTACATCATGCACCAGTATCCGGTGGCGCCCGGGACCTGGAGTTACATGTTGTGGAAGAAGCAGGGCTCAGTGGTCGACGCCAGCAACTTGTTGGGCGAAAACGTGACGTTCGATCTTCGAACACCCGTTGGACGCGCGGAAGCGCTGGCCCGGATTCGAAGCTTCGCGGCAGCACAAGCTTTTACCGCTGAACAGCGCGACGTCTTATCTATGCAGCTCGCACAATTGCTGGGATTCGATTACGCGACGTTCTGCCGCAAAAGGATGATCCAGTTGCTCCGGCCGGAGGAATTAAAAGCGGTCGCCACCCAAGGCGTTTCGGTACAACTGCATACCCATCATCATCTCAGCGGGAAAGACCGCGAAACGTATCTTGGCGAGATTAATGAAAACCGGGGGCAAATCGTTGGCATTGTCGGCCACAATCCCTGCCACTTCTGCTATCCCAGCGGAAACTACAAGCCGGAATACGTTGCCTGGCTGCGGGAGGCGGGCATCGAGTCTGCCACTACCTGTGATCCCGGTATTGCTGCACGGGCGACCGACCGCTTGCTCTTGCCGCGCTTGATCGATGCGCTTTCTCTTTCCGATATTGAATTTGAGGGTTGGCTCGCGGGATTCGGAGCGCTTCTTCCTCGTCGAAGGCTAAGAAATCACTGATGGCTGACCTGGGCAAGCAGATTACGGATACGATCGCAGATTGCTTGCGCGAACTCGACAACTCCGGGCTATTTTCTGTCGCGGAAAAATTCCGCCAAGGGACCATCAAGCAAAGCTACGAAGCTATATTGAGGTCTCTTCTGGCGGCTTCCAACAGAGAGCGAGCGTTGCTCGCACTTGCCTCTGAACTAGGGTTAACCCCTGAGCAGCATGGGACTAATACCGCTGCTCTGCAACGCGTAATCCTTGCAGAAGTAGCAGTTCGGAACTTGGAGAGGCTTGCCGATTTCCCTCTGGAAGCTTCGGTTAAGTCGATGGTATGTGATTATTGCAGGTTCTTTGTGAATCCCCCTCCCAGGGAGATTCACCTGTTTGAGCCAAACCAATATTCATTTTTGGCACTTTCCAAGATAGCCTTGTTGGAACGATTTCCTGCTGGCCAGTTCGATTGGGAGGTCTCAGGACTCCCAAGGTCCTGGGTGCCAAAGGTTCCGATCTACTCACTGCCCAAAGTCGCATATTTCATAGCCGCCCGTTTTAAGGGGTTTTCGCCCTGTATTGTGCCTCACATGGCATTTCGGCGGAAAAATCCTCTGATGCTTATCCAGCGTGAATGCGAGAAGGCTTGGTACCGGATGGCCATCTCCGCAGAATTCCAACCAGAAATTCGAGGGCTGGTCGCCTGTTCCTGGTTTTTCTCTAAGGAAACGTTCAAGGTAAGCCCTCACCTGTCCTTTATGATTAAGCCGTTCCTGGAGTCCGGTGCACTCCTCACGACAAGAGGAAACGCCCATGTCGAAGAGGGTTTCTTAACCGGAAGCGAGGCTCGAAAGAAACTGTACGAGAGCGGCGAATTCAAGCCGACCATGGGTCTCGTGCTCTGGGCACGGGACCAAATGATCCAGTGGGCCCACCAACATCCGGAACTCGCGGACGGTTAGGTGCAGTTCCTGGAAGAGAAGATTTTTATCTGCCTGGAAAGGGCTAGGGGTGAACTGTGACCGATGTTCTGTCTCAGAAAGTGAGTGAAATGGTTGTATTAGTCCTGCGGGCCAAGGGTGTCGAAAAAACCGCTGTGGGCGCGGATGAATTTCTCTACGAAGGTGGATTGGGACTGGACTCTCTGGATGCCGCCACGCTCGCGGCAATGCTGGAAAACGAATTCAAGTCCGACCCTTACAACTCCGGGGAATTCCCGCAGACTGTCTCCGAGATCGTAGGCTTCTATTCCGCTAGTTCGCTCGGAACTGAAAAACAATGATCTTTGAACTGCTCAGAGAGTACGCAAAGCAGGAACCCGATCGTTGCTTTCTTCGGGACGCCTCAGGCGGAGTGACGGCGCAGGAGGCATTCGAGAAGGCACGCGAGATTGCGTCTTCGCTCTTGACGCTTAACTCTCCACGTATTTACTTTTACGCCGCTGATTCCATCCATCTGATCCTGAGCATTATTGCTTCACAAGCGATTGGCCTGGAAGTCTGCGTGCTGCACCGGGATCTCAAGCGCGATGAAATTGAAGCAATCCTGCGCCGGATTGGGAAGGGCGCCTTGATAGCAGATGTGCCCTTGCCAGTATCCGGGATTGCCTTTTACGACTTGGGCGAGGTAGCGGGTTCCCATCCGAACCAGCCGCTGTCAGAGGACTTTGCCTCCTCAGGCAAGGGCGCGATTATCATTCTGACCACTGGAACCACCGGCCTGCCGAAAGCTGCATTGCATGAGTGGGAGCGATTGCTGGCGAAACAAGGTCGGCAAGCAACGGGGGATCACCACACGTGGCTGCTGGCCTATCCACTGAATCACTTCGCTGGTATTCAGGTGCTTCTACATGTGCTTTCAAATCGCGAAACGCTGGTCGTCTCTTCATCCCGCGATTACGGACCGATCATCGCAACCATGATCGAACACGGCGTGGACTCAGTATCCGCGACACCAACCTTCTGGCGAATGATCACCGGGCGAATGAGCCCGGAGCATCAGAATAGATTGCGGCTCCGGCAAATTACCGTAGGTGGAGAAGCTTCCACCGCCGACCTGCTGGAACGGCTAAAGTCCAAATTTCCGTCCGCAGCCATCGCCCAGATCTATGCCACCACAGAACTCGGAACCTGCTTTTCGGTAAAGGATGGCTTACCCGGATTCCCCTCGTCTTACCTCGATCGCCCAGTGGGGAATGTTCAACTGAGAATCACAGACGAGGAGTTGTACGTTCGATCTCCGGTGAAGATGATTACGTATATGGACGGCAGCCCTTCCCCTGAAACGAAGGAAGAATGGGTGGCGACCGGCGACATGGTTGAGCGGGTTGGCACACGTGTGCTGTTTCGCGGCCGCAAAACGGAAATCATCAATGTCGGCGGTGTGAAAGTGCACCCGCTCAAAATAGAAGAAGCCGTGTCGCGAGTTCCGGGAATTTCGGCCATCAGGGCCTATGGCCGCCCGAACCCTGTCACCGGACAGATTGTTGCCTGCGACATCGAACTGGAAGCCGAAGCTGAGGAGAACATAGTGCGCGCAGCAGTCCAGAAGGCGTGCTCGACGGAACTCAATCGCTACGAACAGCCACGCCAGCTTACCTTTGTGGCCCGGCTCGAAAGACACAATGAAAAGTTAGTAAGGAGGGGCTGAGTGCGCAAGACCGTGGTGATTTCCGGCGGCAGTCGCGGACTCGGGGAAACGATCGCCAAGTCCTTTCTAGCTGAAGGGCAATACAATGTTGCTGTTTGCAGCCGCTCATCGTCACGTTTTGTGGAAAGCATCGCGCAGGACCCGACTATGACCGAGCACTTTCTATTTCAGCCGGTAGATCTCGGCGATCGCCAGTCAGTCCATAGTTTCGTAGGTGCCATCAAGGAGCGATTTGGCACGTTGCACATCCTGGTGAACAACGCGGGCATCGCACTCGACGGCGTGCTGGCTCTGCAGGGGGAGCAAGCCATTGATCAGATGATCGATGTAAATCTGAAGGGCACCATTGCGATCACGAAAAGTTGCATTCGGGAAATGCTTATTAACCGATGGGGAAGGATCGTGACGATCACGTCGATTGTGGGCAGGAGTGGTTTTCGAGGCCTGTCCGTTTACTCCTTGACGAAAGCCGGTCTTGATGGATTTACGCGCAGCCTTGCGCGCGAACTCGGAGACCGAGGAATCACAGTCAACTCCGTCGCCCCTGGATTTTTGGAAACGGAGATGACCCACGGGTTGTCACCGCAGCAAAGAGATCAGATCGTCCGCCGAACCCCAGCCCGGAGACTCGGCCGCGGCGAAGACGTAACTGGCATTGTCAAATTCCTGTGTTCGGACGCGGCAGAGTTTGTCACCGGGCAAACGATCGTCGTCGACGGCGGAGCGATGGCATAGTCGCAGCCAAGGCTAATGGTCTTCGCTTTCGTAACAAGTGACGTGCGACTGCGGCGTGTAGCCGATGACTTTCCCGAAGTCAGGTGCTACAATCCGCGCCATGTCTGACTATTCTTGATCTCCGATCAGTACCGTTGACACCCGGGCCCCAGCAGCAGGGATTAGTGCAATGAAAAAACTGTGCCGCTGGCTAGAAACGTTAAAGCTTAAATATCTTGTTCTGTTTTTGTTGGCGCTCACCGTGGTTGTGCATCTCGCCGCGCTACAGCTTCTTCATATCCATCCGACAATCGCTTTCGCTGAAATGGAAAAGATCGCGCGCAGTCTGGCTGAGAATGGCACGTTCGCCAATCCGTACAAAATCCCCACTGGGCCAACGGCCCACCATGCTCCGATTTACCCCCTGCTATTAAGTTTCATCTTTCGCGCCTTCGGATACGGCCCAACAGCAGCGTACGCGATGGCAGTGATGAATATTTTTTTCGCGGCACTACACTATTCTCTTTTGCCGGTTCTGACCGATGCGGCGGGCATCCCGCGCGTAGTCGGCGTCGGTGCGGGCCTTTACGGGGCCTTAGTCCCGTACCGAATTAATCGGGAAATTCGGTGGGAAACGACCCTATCCGCGTTGATCCTTGTCGTGTTGATCCTTATCACGACGCGCTGGTGGCGGACCCAACGACCGTCACAGTTTCACACCTTCTGCATCGGTCTGGCTTGGGGCGCCGGGATGTTGTCCTGCCCTATCTTGCTGTTGGTGTTCCTCCTCATACTGATGTTCTTTGCGGTATCCGCCTGGAAGCGACAACTGCCGGAGTGGCAACTCACGGTTGCGGTTGCCGCGCTGGGTATGGTTATAGCCGTGGCGCCCTGGACTATCCGGAATTATCGAGCGCTGGGTGGTTTGGCATTCGTTCGAAGCAACTTCGGAATCGAGCTCGATCTTTCGAATAACTCCGAAGCGTATCCTACAGTCGTCGACAATATTACGATCGGATATCCTAACAACTACTACCACCGGAACCATCCCTGGGCGAACCAGGAGTCCGCCGAGCAGGTCCGCCAATTAGGCGAGCTCGGATTCAACCGGCAACGCTTACGCAGAAGCGTAGATTGGATTCGAGGGCACCCGCAAGCCTTCGCGAAGCTATGCGCGCAAAGGACTGTTATGTTTTGGTTCACAGCGCCCAAGACTCAACGGTTGAAAGCTATCTTACTGGTACCTTGGACGCTGGTCGCTGCCTGGGGGCTCTGGGTCATGCTCCACAGACATCGTGATCTGGGACTGCTACTCCTGGCGACATGGATTGCCTACCCGT
>JBAUVJ010000054.1:0-13421 GCA_049583165.1 Candidatus Sulfotelmatobacter sp.
CTTGAACTCTTCCAGCAGCCACCCCGACGCGAGCGTTGATTGGTCGCAGTATGTGCCCATCAGCGGGATTCCTGCATATCCCGTCAGCAACCGGATTCCTTATACCGAGCAATACATGCTCTCGCTCGAACGGCAGGTTGGAGACAATACGGTGGTCAGCGCCAGTTATGTCGGCAATCAGTCGCATCGTCTGCTTGTGTTAGTAGAATCGAATCCCGGCGACCCTGCGTTGTGCCTGAGCTTGAGCCAGACCAGTGAAGTGGCGTCGGGATCGGCCACCTGCGGACCTTTTCAGGAGAGCAACGTATTCATCCCGGCCTCAAACCCAAACCTAACGGTGAATGGAACCCGCGGTCCGCTGGGTCCGAATTTTGGCAGCGACACCAACCAGGCCACGATCGGCAATTCCAATTACAACGCGCTCGAGCTCAGCCTTCGGCACACCAGCAAGCGCTTGCAACTGTTTGCCAGCTACACCTACAGCAAATCGATCGATCAATCCTCCAATGTTGGCGAAGAAGTGAATCCGATCGACCCTGGGCTGAGCCGGGCCTTGTCGGCATTCGACGTGAAGCACAACTTCGTGGTTAGCTACGCCTACGAACTTCCCTTCGATCGTTTGTTTCATGCTTCCAATCGTTGGACAAAAGGCTGGTCAATTTCCGGCATTACTCATTTCAGCAGTGGCTTCCCGGTGACGCTGCTCAATTACGGCGACAACTCTTTGCTTGGAGCCGAGCCCAACGGCATCAACAACTTCGGTGTGGACGAGCCGCAATACACGCCCGGATCGCTGCATCTGAATTCCAATCCGCGCAACGGAGCATCGTATTTCAACACTTCGTTGTTCAGCCTCCAGCCTTTGGGCGAGCCCGGCAATGCCAAGCGCCGATTCTTTTATGGTCCAGGATTAGATAATTACGATATGGCCCTGCTGAAGAGTCTGCCGCTCACCGAGTCCAAGTCCCTGCAATTCCGCTTTGAGGGATTTAATGTTTTCAATCACGCCCAGTTCTATGGTCCGGCTTCGGTGGATGGCAACATCAACAGCTCGTCATTCGGGCAGGTAGTCGGCGCGGCGGCTCCCCGGCTGATGCAGGCCGCGGTCAAGTTCACCTTTTAGGCTCGGCGCCGGGCGGCCTCGATCCCGCGGTGGCCATCTCCCGGCGCCTCTACCCCGTTTTGCGACTTTCCCGATTTCCCCGGCATCAAACCCAAGTGCGATAATGAGTGCGATAATAGTCGAGCCCTTGATGGGGCTAGTACTCATTCGATACAGATTAAGATCGCAGGAACCGGCTAGACCGCTCGTTGTTTCCGAAACATGGAGCGTCCGCCGATAGCGCGACGTTACAACGAGGAGAAATCAAATGGCAGGCAATGGAATTGTCGAAGTGACCGACGCAAACTTCGACCAGGATGTATTGAAATCAGACACGCCCGTGCTCGTGGACTTCTGGGCAACTTGGTGCGGCCCGTGCCGCGCGCTCGCTCCCATCGTGGACGAGCTGGCCAAGGACTATCAGGGCAAACTCAAAGTCGGCAAAATGGACGTCGACGCCAACAGCTCAACACCCATGCGCTACAAAGTCACCGGCATACCAACCCTGCTGGTTTTCAAGGGCGGGCAAGTGGTGGAGCAACTGGTCGGCTACCGGCCGAAAGATGCGATCGCACAGGCGATTGATAAGCACGTTGGGTAAACGGCTTCGAGCTGCGAGTTCTGAGCCACGAGTTCCGAGCCTGAATCATTTCAGACGCACGCGATGTTCTTACGAGTCGCGTGCGTTTTGATTTTCGGCGGGCCAGATGGTGCGCGATAGAGCTGCAACGGCCAACTCCAAACTCGCAGCTCGTAACTCTCAGTACTTCCTTAGCACCCCAATCACCCTACCTTGCACTTCCACTGCTGCCGCGGGCACGATGATCGGCTTCATGTTTACATTCGAGGGCTGAAGGCGGATGTTGTCGCCTTCGCGGTAAAAGCGCTTTAGCGTGGCGTCGTTCGAATCCACCAGCGCGACCACGATGTCTCCGTTGTGCGCTGTCTTCAGCTTCTCTACCAATACATAATCGCCGTCGAGAATGGCTTCATCCTGCATGGAATCGCCGCGCACTTCGAGCACGAACACTTCTTTCGAGCGGACGAAGTCGGCGAGCGATATCGTCTCATTGGTCTGCATCGCTTCAATCGGCTGGCCGGCGGCGATGCGCCCCAGCAGCGGCAGCACCAGGCCCGTGTTCACGCTCATGGCCTGCTTGAGGCGTCCTTTGGGCGGGAGCAGGTCGATGGAGCGGCTGCGGTTGTAGTCGCGGGTGAGCAATCCCTTTTTTTCCAGATTCGTAATGTGCTTGTGCACGGTTGCCAGCGACGTCAGCTCCAGCCCCGTGCCGATCTCCTCAAACGAAGGAGAGTAGCCATGCTCCGCCACGAAGCGGGAGATGAAGTCATACACTTCGCGCTGCCTGCGTGTGATCGCCATGCCGCCATTGTTGGCGAAGGGAAGGCGAAATGTCAAGAGGAATCGCTTCCGTGTTCAGGACGCGTTATGACGTGGTCGAAGTGAGGGTGCTGGGATGGCGGACGAGCCACGACGACAGGAATACCGGTTGTAGAAATTTTGAGCCGAAGACGATTGGGTCGGGAATGTGATCAGGATCAAATGGTTTTCGCTAATCCAGAAGGAATAAGATGCCATCTGGGTCGTAATCCGTCTAATTTTCTGTCCCGGGATCGGCTCGTCCTCCGTTACACTCTCGGTCTTAAAGTTTGGGATCCCTCGAGAAAAGTCCGCCATGTGCGTAATTGCGCTCGGAGTGTCTGCAAATCTTTCGACCATCACAGATGTGAACCTTGTTGGGACGCCTGGATTGCTATAGACGCCAAAATACCCAAGGCGATAGGTACGACCAGACCTCTCCATCATTTGAACCGTCGTTCTCACCATGCCCCCGATGAAGGAGGGCAAGAGTTCCTGTTGTAACGCGGACGTGGCCAAGGTATTGAGCTGCGTGCAGTCGTCGCGCATCTGAGGATGCAACACCTGCTTGCACCCGTCCAGCGTCGGCAATATTGGAACCAATTCAATTCTTGTATACCAACCAGGGTCGGCGTCTCGCCACGCAGGTCCGCCATAGGCTCCGAATCGGAGGCGTTCCGGTCGAGCGTCCAGCAGCAGTGGAAAATGCTCGCTGCCATCGGCTCGGCTGTGACTGATCTGCTCCGAGAGCTGGCGCTGGCCGAAATCCGGATATCTGAGAGATTCGCATGGAGAAGAGACGACTGTTTTGGGATCGGTTATGTCGATCGAATATCCGTACCACTGGCTTAGGAAACCGACATTGTCGAAAGAAGGCCAACCCCTCCCAATTGGTCTTTGACAACTTGTTAGTTAAGAATCTTTCTCCCCAACCGCGAGCGAAGCTTTGCAAGCAGACATTCAATCCAGGTATGGGCCTGCCCGATATCGCATCCACCACTCGAACTAGTCTCGGATGCATGACGTGGAGGAATACCCATGCATATAAGACGCAGAGGATCAGGGCGAGAGAAAAGAATGCCCAGATAAGCTGCTTGAACCCGCGCTTCAGTCTTGGCGTGGGCAGGCTGTTTGTTGCAGATCCCATGGACCCAATAAAACACTGGGAAAGAAGAGAATCAAGATTACGAACGGAGCCAAGACATCCGAAACTTCTATCTAACTCGTAACTCTAATAACTGACGACATCGGCGATTAAGAGCCGGGAGGGTTTATGTCCAGAGCTTCGGTGCGGATGCTTGCGATGGTGTTGACGGTGCTGGCGGGGGCGGTGGCTTGCCAGGCGAACGGGGCCAAGGTGGCGGTGCCGGGCCCGGCGGCGGATGAGGTGCGGGCGACGGCTCCGGGCAAAGAGACGGCGGTGGTGGCGGGCGGATGCTTCTGGGGAATCCAGGCGGTATTTCAGCATGTGAAGGGCGTGGTCAGCGCGACCTCGGGGTACTCGGGAGGGACGGTAAAGAATCCCGATTATGAGGCGGTGAGCAGCGGCGCGACCGGACATGCGGAGTCGGTGCAGATCGTTTACGATCCTTCGCAGATTACTTATGGAGAGTTGCTGCGGGTGTTCTTCTCGGTTGCGCTCGATCCGACGGAAGTGAACCGGCAGGGGCCGGATGACGGGACGCAGTACCGGTCGGTGATTTTTTATAGTAACGATGAGCAGAAACAGATTGCCGAGGCTTATATTGCGCAACTCGACCAGGCGAAAATTTTTCGGAAGGCGATTGCGACGCAGGTGGTGCCGTTGAAGGCGTTTTATCCGGCGGAGGGGTATCACCAGAATTATGCGACGGTGCATCCGGATGATCCTTATATTGTGTTTAACGACGCGCCGAAGGTGGCGAATTTGCGGCGGGAGTTTCCGGATTTGTGGACGGGGAAGTAGGGAAGCGAGCTGAACGCGCGAGTTGTTCGCCCGCTCAGAAACGCGGGCGATTCGCGCGGGCCGCCTAGGTCCTTCGCGAGACAAAGAGCGTCTCGCCCAGGATGACAGAGCAGGGTTTGTAACAAGCAGTTGAGTTGGAGGAAATCATGTTTGAGTCTGAAAAGAGTGACGTTCATTTAGGACGGCGGCTGTTTTTAACCGGTGCGTGCGCGGCTGTGGGAGGGGCTGTTTTATTTTCGTTGCGCAGGCCGCATGTGATTGCGGACGCCGCCAGCAAGGAGCCGGTAGAGGTCACGATCGTGCAATTCTCTGACGCGGGAAAGCGGTTGGCGAAGGTGAAGGTTACTCGGATTGTGAAGTCGGAAGACGAGTGGAGAAAGCAGTTGCCTTCCGGAGTATTTGAAATTACGCGGCACGCGGATACGGAATTCGCCTACAGCGGGAAGCTTTTGAATGTTCACGACGCGGGAGTTTTCCGCTGCATCTGTTGCGACAACGCGCTGTTCAGTTCGGCAACGAAGTTTGATTCCGGAACCGGCTGGCCAAGCTTTTGGGAGCCGATTGCAAGAGAGAACGTACGCGAGATTACCGACAATACCTTGGGTATGCAGCGCACGGCGGTTTCCTGCACGGAGTGCGATGCGCACCTGGGGCATGTGTTTGACGATGGCCCGAGACCGACGGGGTTGCGGTATTGCATGAATTCGGCGTCCATGCGCTTCGCCAAGGCAACGTAGGACGTGAATTGACGGTCCCATCCATCTGGGAATAAGCAAGACGCGAACAAACAAGAATGGAGAGACCGGCTGGGTGCCCGTCTCTCCATCTTGCCGTGGTGCAACTGCGTTCGGCGGGTTAGGGTTGGTTGTGTTTACTAATTGTCGCCACTGTTGCTTGTTCCGCCCGTACTCTTCAGCGTGACAGTGTCCGAAGGTTGCTGGGCACTACTACTCTGCTGCGTCTGCTGCTGCTTGGGCGCGGGTGGTTTGGCGGCTTCGCTGGCTTGGCTTGAGCTTAAGCTGCTAATTGGGTTCACCATGGAAGCACAGATCGGCGACGGGTTGAGAAGCTTTAGGCGATCGAGGGCAATCTTTGGTAAGGGTTACCTGTTTGAGGGATCCCATACGCATGGGATGTGGGTTGTCTTTGCCCTACGATTTCACGCGCCGGCCTCGAAGAACTTCTCATCCGAGTTCTTCCTGGGTTGATTCGGGGTTACGCCGGCGGTTACGTCCTGGGCGAATTCGCGACGACGTTCGTGGCCCTTGCGCTCGATTACTCGCACGCGGCGAGCCGGGATGTGGCTGGGGTCGAGGCGGAGGATACGGCCGTCGCGTACTTGAATGTTCGAGCGAAACCAGTCGGTGCGGAACATTCGTCCGGAACAGTAAAAGGTCATTGAGGCGGCGATCGGACCTTCGAACTCCTTTCCGGTACAGGCGAGGATGCGCTTGCCTATCTCCTGAGTCCAGGTAAGGCCGCCGACCAGCGGGTCATTCAGGCGGCAGCGCTCAAAGGGAAGCGCGTGGGATAGTTTGCGCAACTGCAGCAGTTGCAGAAGGACGGAGCTTTTGGCCAGATTGGTGATGATGACCTGGGCTTCGGTGTTAGAGACGCGCTCGATCTTGATATGCAGATCGGGCGACCATTCGCGTTCAAACTCTTCGCGCGCCAGAGCCAAGCCTTTGTCGGTCGCCTCGACATAACGTAGCGTAGCGCGGGCCAGGATGATGCTGAAGCAGCATGTCAGCACGGTGGCGATCAGCGGAATCCAGCTGACGACAGTGGTGAGCGAGAAGCGGAACGTGTTGAGCCACTGGACGGGCATGAGGAAAGTCTAACGAGAGCCGCCTAGCGGCCCTAGATGCGCATGGTGAGGAGCGGAGCGAACGCGAAGTACCAGGACTTTGGTAACTGCGAAAAGTCACCACAGCCCGGTTACTCCAGCACGCTGTCGTCGAGTTTCTTGCGTCCCCAATCGGCGGCTGCCTGCACGAAGGCCAGGATTATAGGATGCGGGTTTTTCTCAGTTGAGGAAAGTTGCGGCTGAAAGAGAGTGGCAACGAAGAAGCGGTGAGTGGGTGATTCGATGGCGCGGATCTCGCCCCGCGCGCCGCGGGCAACTACAGGGAATCCGGCTTCCATGGTCGCCCACTCGAACTCTGGGTTGACTTCGAAGTTGCAGAAGAATTCCTCGCTGACAATTTCCTTGTCCTTTGCGTAGAACGATTGTAAATAGGAGCCGGGGCGCAGCCGGATCTCGGGGACGACTCCGGATAGCTTCGGAGCATCGCCTTTGCGGCCGGTCACGGCGCAGGCTACGGGATAGATGACGATGTTTTTCGATCCGGAGTTGTTCTCCGCGCTGTCGGCATCGGCAATCCCAAGGACGTTGCGGGCGAATTCGATCAGGGCGTACTGAAAGCCGCCACAGGTGCCGAGATAAGGCCAGTCGCGGCGGCGGGCGAACTCGATGCCTTTGAGCATGCCGTCGAAACTTTTATAAGGACTGCCGGGCGACCCCAGGAATCCATCAAAGCTTTCGAGAATTTTTTCTGCGCCCGGGCCGGTTAGCGACGGCGTAGAAATCCACTCTGACTCAACTTTGATATCCAACTTGCGGGCGGCGTGCTGCAAAGAGTCCGGGGTGGCGTGGTGGGAGCGGAGTTCGGTATTAAAGTCGCCGAGGATTCCGATGCGAACGGAATTACTCACCAGAGCATTGTACTAGACGAACAATGCGGTTCTTGCACACCAGCTAGATCACATGCGTGAGGGCGAGCAGGCCGTAAAGGCAGAGCAGGGCGAGTGCGGGACCGCCCCAGATCATCAGGCCGGATTTCCAGCCGAGTGATCGGGCGATCTCACGCTGGCTCCGCCAGGAGATTAGTAAGATTGGAATATTCTTTCCTTTCTTCAGCACAACCGACGGACGTTTGTCGAATCCGTCGACTGGGCCGGGCGCATTCAGGTTAGAAGGATTCTTAGCGATGCCTGTGGGAGTCGACGCGGTAACTCCAGCGGCCGCCCACGCGGATGGATTTGAAATGCCCGCGGCCATCAAAATGGCGGCCATTTTCTGTTCGTCTTTCTGGTCCTCTGCTGTGTTGGCCGCTTTTGGTGAAGGTGGATCTGGTGAGACTTGGATCTGGCTGGAGAAATCCGAAAGCGTCTTATCGTAAGCATCTGACTGTTGGAAGCGGGGCTCGCGGAGGTCCGGTTTACTGTAGGAACCGGCCCCGATCAACATCTCGCTAACGGATCGCTGTTCCGATGGAGTATCGTCCGCGCGCCCGGTCGTGAACGACAGCACTTTTCGTCCGAGCTCCGATTGCGCGGGATTGACCCAGAGCGATCTTCCGAAGGTGAGCGTATTGTTTTCGTCGTCCTGGATGGGTTGCGGATTTAGCTCGAGGCCGGGATTTTCGCCGAGCGTTCCCAGCAGAAAGAGGGCATTCTTCGGCTTGATGCAGAACTCTTCGACTTTAATTTTGTTGGTGGTGTTGACGCCGTGGCGAGCCAGAAGAGCGCGCACATTAGCTGGCACCTCTTCTTTGGTGGTGAAAAATGAATCGCAGTACTCCCGCTGGAAATCGCGATGAAGGTCGAGTTCGGCGCCCCTCGGGTCGATCATGACTTTGCCGGTATTGTCGTCGAGAAAGAAAGGTACGTGCATGCACTCGACGGCCACTTTGACCCATCGTTTGCTGCGGCCGCGGCGCTTCCACTCCCAGACCAGAGTGCGGAAGTAATAGCACGGGCGCTCGGTGACGGGTGCGATCAGCGTATAAGGTCCCACAGCGAGCCCGCTGAGTTCGACTACTCCCATGGACGCGCTGCGAATCTTGGAGATCGGAGTATCCAGGATCAGGTGCCGGCGTTGGAGCACGCGGAAGCCATTGAAGAAAAGATACAGACCGGCGCAAAGTCCGATTGCGCACCACACGATCAGGCGGATGGGGTCTGCCGAATGAACTGCCAGAGTAGAGAGAATCAATGGTAGGCCTACAAGGGTGATTTCCGGGACGCACCCTGTGTAGGAGGCTAGTAGAGCGGGCCCGCGAGGCGCAGCAGAAAAGAAGGAATTGGGTTACCTCGGTAATGAATTATGAAGCGGGACGCTGTAAAGCTTTTGGCCTAGGCCCCAGCGGCGGCTGCCTTCGACCGCGTGTCACCTTGGTTCCCGGTTTTATTTCCGATATGCACGGCTCCGGACTCCAGCTTGAACTGGCTCACCAAATTTTGCAGATCGAAGGCCAGGCTGGACAAATCCGTGCAGGCTTTGGCTGTCTGCTCCGAGGCGGCCGAGGATGCCTGGGTGGAACTGGAGATCTGTGAAACGCTGGAGTTGATCTGCTCGGTCGTGGCCGACTGTTCGGTGGCCGCCGTCGCGATCGTCGAGATCATATCTCCCACGTGTTCCGACATTTTTATAATCTCTTCCAGCGCGGTGCCTGAAGCCGAAGTCTTTTCGACTCCCAGCTGGACTTCGATGCTGCCCTGCTGCATGGCTTGCACAGCGTTCTTGGTTTCATTCTGGATGGATTCGATCATGCTGGCAATTTCTTTCGTGGCACTGGTGGTGCGCTCGGCCAGTTTGCGCACTTCGTCGGCCACAACGGCGAAACCGCGTCCCTGCTCACCGGCGCGTGCCGCTTCGATGGCGGCGTTCAGAGCCAGAAGGTTGGTTTGATCGGCGATATCGTCGATCACAGAGATGATTTTTCCAATTTGCTCGGAACTCTTGCCTAACTGGCCGATGGTCGATGCCACTTTGCTGGACGAATCGGCGATGCCCCGCATCGTGGAGAGTGTTTGTTCCACCATCTTGCCGCCATTGCGCGCCGCGTCAGCGGCGCCGCGCGAAGCTTCAGAGGCGTTATTCGAGTTCGCTGAAATGTCCTGAACTGTGGCGGCCATCTCCTGCATGGCGGTGGCGACCTGGGTTGTCTGGTCGGACTGCACACGAGCGCCCTCCGCAGTCTGTCCGGCGCCGGCGGAAATTTCTTCGCTGGCGCTGGCCAGTTGTTCGGCGCTCTGGCTGATGGTTGCCATCGTGCCGCGCAGGGCGGCAATCGTGCGATTCAGGGCAGAGGCCATGGTACCCAATTCGTCGTTGGAGTTGATGTCCACCGTTTTCGTGAGATCGCGCGCGGCTAAACATTCCAGCACCGACATAGTTTCGTAGACCGGCACCGAAATGGCCCGGGTGATGGTAATGGTGAAAATGACGGTGAGTAATACGCCTCCTGCCACCAGACTGACAACCCAGTATCGGGAGGCGGAATAGGCCGCCGCTGCACGATTCGCCGCCATATCTCCATGTTTCATGCTCAGTTGTATCTCTTCCCCAACTTTTTCCAAGGCTGCATCCAGCGCGACCCGTCCCTCCCCTTGCGAAAATTTGATCGCTTCGTCGTGTTGACCTGCTTCGGCGAGTTTCACTACTTGCGGGAGCAGACTCGAGTACTTGGCAAGGGAGGAGCGGTAATCCTCGTAGATCCCACGTTCCTCGTCGGATGCGATGAGCCGTTCATATATCTTTGAGTCCTCGGCGAGTTGGCCATTGGTGCTAGTGATTTCGTTTTTCGAGGAGTCGAGCTCATTCTTGTTTGACAGCAGCAGATTAAGTTCCTTCCGCCTCAGGGTGACAGTGCGGAATCTCATATTCGCTAGTGCGCGCATGCCTGGAATTAAATTGGTGGCCAAATTTACCGTCGCATCGTTTACTTTCGCGAGTTGGCGGATGGAAAATATTCCCAAACCGACCATGAGGAGCAGAACCATGCCAAATCCGAGCCCCAGCTTCTTGCTAATTTTCAGGTGTCTGAACCATTGCACTGCATTTCTCCAGGACTTTATCGAAAATCTGACGAAAACTGGGCGCGAGAACTCATCTCATGGACTATCGGCCGACTCTCGCAAATCTTGAGAGGAAGGGGGGTGGAGAATGGATTACCTAGGTGGCGTGAAGCGCCGCGTGTTCTTGTCAACCCTGGCCCCGAAGCCTCTGAAGTTCAGGACTCCGATATGTGCCGGCGGCGCTTTAAAAAAATGTAGGCGAGAGTGAGTCCTACAGAAAAGACCATCCCACCGAGCAGGTTTATGCGCGAGGCGAAAAGGGTCTGAATGATAGCGAGGGAAACCATGACGAAGCCGACCATCGATCCCCAGACGCCCAAGGGAGACCGCATGGGTAAGGCAGCGAGTTGATCTGAAGTGAGCCGCCGCCGGAAGCTGACGTGAGCTGCCAGAGACACAACCCAGGAGAAGATCAAGCCGGCAAAAGCTGGTCCCATGATGTACACCAATGCGTTCCTGGGCGCCACATTTTCGATGATGAGCGCGGTTACGATTCCGTACGAAGAGACCAGTAGCGCCACGCGTGGCGATCCTGAGGCGTTCAACTTGCCGACGCCTGCGGGAGCCCATCCCGTGCGGCCCATGGAGAACAGCAGGCGCGAGGTTACGTAGAGTTTGGCGTTGGCTCCAGAGAGCGCTGCCGTGAGGACCACGAAATTCATGAAGAAGGCCGCCGCAGGAACTTTGGCGAGGCGAAGCACGCTTACGAACGGACTCTCCGAGACGCCGGCGTGGTTCCATGGCATTACGCCAGCCAGAACAATGATGGCGCCGAGATAGAGGCCAGCGAGCAGGAAAAAAGTGAGGCGAGCCGCGCGTGGAATGTCTTTCGCCGAACCGGATTCGCCAGTCGTGACCGCGAGCATCTCCACCCCGCCGAAGGCGTAGATAGCCCAGAAGACTCCCAGCATAGGTGCGATTGGACCCTTGGGCAAGAATCCGCCATGAGCAGTGTATTGTTGGGCCACGTGGCCGCTGGCGAGCAGTGCGGCACCGGCCAGGATGAAGGCCACGATGGTGGCAAATTTAATCATGGAAAACCAGAATTCGAAGCGTCCGAAGGAACCGACGCTGCGAAGATTAACCAATAGAAGCAGAGCCGAGAACGCGACCACCCAAATTTCTCCGGGTATGACCGGAAACCAGTAGGTCATGTAGGTGGCGGAGGCGACCAGTTCTGCGCCGATGGAGAACGCCATGGAGGCCCAGTAGGCCGCGCGGCAAAGAAATCCCAGATATTGATTGAGATAGAGTTCGCCGTAAACGCCGAAGGATCCGGCCGCGGGGTGCACGCTTGCCAGTTCGCCCAGCGCCATTGCGACTGTGTAGGCGATGAAAGCGGCGGCCACGTAGCTCAGGATGATGCTGGGTCCGGCCATTTCGAGCGCAGGAGCCGCGCCCAGAAGCAGTCCGGTTCCGATGGAGCCGCCCACCGCGACCATGGTCATTTGTCCAGCAGTGAGTTGGTGGTGGAGACCCTGTTCGTGGATATGATCTTCGACGGTGTCTTGGGGTTGGGCAGGAGGCATGGGGAACGATAACAAAACGTGGTCGATTCTCCCAAGCCTGCGAGTGGCGGTGACTTTCGTAATCGATCGCAGACCCTTGCGGATTGCTGGCACTGAGGCTGACTCCTAGAATCGAAGCAGAGTAGTCTGCCCAAACCCAACCCATGCCTGAAAGCACAACGCGTCCGGACCGAGCCGAGATCACGAAGCGGGTGGAGCGTGCCGAAAAGCTCCTGCAAAAGGGCAAAGCCGCCGAAGCGCTCGAAGAATATCTATTGGTCCTGCGGGATGATCCGGACAACGATAGAGTTCGTGAACTGTCGGCGGACTTATGTCTGTCGCAGAGCCGCGGCCGCGATGCTGTGCGCTTGCTCGGCGAATTATTCGAGCGCCAGGTGAATGCCGGGGACGCCACGCGAGCCAGCGTTACCTACAAAAAACTGGCACGGCACGGCAGTCCCACATGGGAGCAGAAATTTCGCTTCGGTCAACTCCTGGAAGGATCGAATAAAAAGCTGGCGGTGGGTACATACGAATCGGCATTGAGCGATTTGGCAAAGCTGCCGGAAAAGAAAAAAGAAGCACTGCAAATATTGGGACGCGTGGTGGCGCTGGACCCGGTGCAGGCAAATTTTCTGCGGATTGCGGAGTTGTTGTCGGAAGTGGGCGAGAGCAAAGCCGCAGCCGAAGCATTCAAACAAATCGCGCAACTCACGGCGGCTAGCGGTGAGGATCCGGCGAAGTGGTATGAGCGCGCGTATCAGGAAGATTCGTCCGATGAAGAGATCGCGCTGGCATACGGCAAGAGCCTGTTAGGACAAGGCCAGATTGGCGCCGCAATTTTTATCCTCGAGCCGCAGGTCAATGCGGGTAAGACTTCTCCGCAGTTGCACGAAATCTATGCCGAAGCTCTATTGGCGGCGGGACGCTACGCGGATGCCGAGCCGCTGGTGTGGCAACTGTTTGAACGCAATCCCAACCGCATGGCGCAAGTGACAGCGCTGATTGGGCAGCTCGCCGATGCAGAGCAGGATGAGGCCGCTGTTTCCCTGGCGCGAAAGCTGGGGCAGTTCCAGGGAAAGCGTGGCGAGCGGAGGCAATTTATAGGGGTGATGCAGGAGATCGCGGCCACACGGCGGGCTTCTCCCGAAATGCTGGAATTTTTGAGCGAGTTGTTTAACGCCGCCAACCGCGAAGGCGATTACTGTCAGACTCTGTTGAAGCTCTTCGACGTGTATTGCGGTGCGGGAAATTTTGCCAAGGCAGCGGAATGCCTGGACCGCGCGGCTGAAGTGGATCCTTACGAATCCGGCCACTCAAAGCGGCTGGAGATGTTGAAGGGAAACATTGACAGCAAAAAGTTCGATGCTATCGCCTCTCGATTCACGTCGGTGAGTAAAACGCCGGCAGAGTCCGCGGCGGAGCATCAGGCGACTCTGGGAGCATCCACGCTTCAGGATCTGATGTTGCAGGCGGAGATCCTGGTGCAGTATGGGATGCGCAATAAAGCAGTGGAGCGGTTGCAGAGAATTCAGGAGCTGTTTCCGCGCGAAGAAGAACGCAACGAAGATTTACAGAGGCTTTATCTTTCTGCCGGGGTAACACCGAGCCATGGGAGCTCCCCAC
>JBAUVJ010000055.1:0-18032 GCA_049583165.1 Candidatus Sulfotelmatobacter sp.
TCATGGTGCCGACCGTCCCGCGCGGAGAGAGATGTGCAATTGCCTTCACCAGGTCGACAGCGAAACATTGCTGAATATACCGCAAACCGCTGAAGTTGCGTAGTTTACGAAATCTTCAAGCTGGCCCCAGACTTGCCGGTTAGCAGAGACACGGGGAGCGAACCCGCCCCAATCGAGGGTTGCAAGATGCTTCGTCGACTCTGGCCTTGGTTTCTGATCCTGGCGGTACCCGCAGCCGCCTCCGTGCAACCCGCCTCTCTAGGCCTTCATAAGGCCCTACTAGCGGATCGTGAACATCAACTCTGGAAGACTCCGGTGCGCGCCTCCGAATTCAGCGCAGTGCCACACTGGAGCGCTCGGGCGCGGTGCGAAGATACTCAGCCCCCCGAAGCCCTCACCACCCCCCATCCCCTGATGCTTCCAGCGGCGGCTGGCGTCAAAGTTAAAGTGAGCTTCATCATCGGCGCCGATGGACGCGTGCATAGTCCTCTCATTCTTCAGAGTGCAGGCCCTGCAGGTGACCGCAATGTTCTCCAAACCGTGCGCCTGTGGCGATATCGTCCGGCAACCTGCAACGGGGTGCCTACCGAAGCCGAGGGCAAGATCGAGTTTTCCAGACGTTGAGACGCGTCGCTTGGGCTAGAATGTAACGTATCCTGACCCCGTCACAGAACAGCAAGAATCCGTGGATCCAAAACCCATGGACAAAGATAAGTAAAATTAAAGATAACTAAAAGTGGATAAAGATAAGAAACTCGGCAAGCCAACCGGCGCGGCTCCGGCGCCGGATTCTTATCAAGCGGCATCCAGCAGTGGGCCCGTCAATACGGCAACGGAAGACTCACACCGGAATCTCTTTCCCGAGATGCGGCGTCCCAAGCCGAATCAAGAGGCGATCTCCGCAGCTCTACAAGCCATGCAGCGGCTCACGATGAAGATGGATTCGGAGACGGCCGTCGAAGGAACCGCGCCGCAGGTAAGCGCTCCTGCCGCCTCGTCCGCCAACGCCTGCCCTTCCTGCGGACATCACAATCGCGCAGGCAACAAGTTCTGCGGCATGTGCGGGCTTTCGATTGAAGCTACGCCCGAGCAATCGCACGTCGATGCCATGAGTCCCGAGATCGACTCATCCGACCCCGTAATCGCGAATCTCGTCAAAGAATTGACACAAGCCCAGTTTGCGCCGGAAGCTGACCAGGAAGTTCACCCGCCGGAAGGCGCTCCTGTCGGGGCCCACCACTATCACCATCATTACCATCACCACTATTTTCAGGGTGGAGTCGAAAGCACGGTTGTAGCACCGCGCGGCAACGCTTCGGAGAGTGTTCGCGAAGCCGACCGCATGCGCCTCACCGCTGCTGCAAAGGGTGAGCCCATGAGCCGCAGCGAGGCTGCGGTGCGCCGGCTGACGCAGGAATGGGTTCTGGCCTGCAACACGCGGCAGCTCGATGAATTGCTCGACCTCTACGCCCCCGATGCAGTGGTGCTGCGCTCGAATCTTCCACTGCTTCGTGGAGCGGCGGCGGTGCGCGAGTTTTTCTTTTCGGCGCTCGAATCCGGTCTGGGAGAAGTGGCGGTAGAACCGGTGCGCGTGGAAGTGATCGGCGATGTGGCCCACGAAGTAGGACGATATAGCGCGCTGGTTCCCGGAACCGAAGGCAAGCGCCGCGAAGAGCGCGGTAAATATTTATGGGTCTTCGCCAAGCAGAGTAGCGGAGATTGGAAGCTGATCTCGGAATGCTGGTCGAGCGATCTCACTCTGACCAACGCCGAGTCCGATATTCCGAAACCATCGGTTTCGTTGGGCAAACCGCAGCCACGCAGAAGCTAGTGGGTGATACTCTGATGCGCCGCAAGCGCATGACGGACTGACCACTACGCACTGACCGCTCCCGTTACGCCTTCACGCCAAGCTTTCCCAACTCTTCGCGTAACTGAGCAATCGCCTGCATCTGAATCGTGCGCATGCCAAGCTTCGCGGCGCATTCCAGGTTTAGGGCGCGGTCGTCGATGAAGCAACATTCTTCCGGATTGATCTGTGTGATCTCAACGGCCAGGCGATAAATGCCGCTCTCCGGCTTGCGCAGCCCAACAAAGCAGGAGCTGACAAACAGGCGAAAGATCTCCCGCAGGCCGTACTTCTCAATGCGATACAGATTCAACTCCCGCGACTCATTGTTGATCGTCCCCATGAAATATTTTCCCGACTCAGCGAGTGCGCGCGCGAAGGCGAGAACCTCCTGCATCGGCTGCGACAGAGAGTACATGTAGTCCCGAAACTCGTCGCGGGTGAACGGACGATCGCAGTAAAAAACCGCGCGATCCAGATATTCATCGAGCGAAATCTCTCCGCGCTCAAAGGCAGAAACGAGAGGTTCATGCCGCGCATCAAACTCCTTCTGGTTGAGCCGAAAGTGTTCCAGCGCCGCAGCGCGCTCCGTGTGATCCCATGCGTTGGTAAGCAGCACTCCTCCAACATCCCAAAAGATGGCACGGATGGCAGGCACCTTAGAATCCTCCTAGCTATTCCCATTCTAAGCAATGTCCTAACGTTTGTAGATGGTCGTATCGGGATGGTAGTTACGCCAATCGAACCAGTAGTCCTTCAGTGCGGGAACGCGGTCGAGACATTTTCCTTGCGCGGGGCCGGAAATCGCGCAGCCCTGGAAGTTCCACTGGCTTGCGGTGGTGGTATCGAATAGGGTCCGCTGCTTTGCAGGATCAGATTTCTTCTCGACATCGGCCTGGTTCGTTTGAGGCGTGCTGGATTGCAGAAAGAATTCAGCCTCTTGGCCGTCGATGCGGCTAATGAAAACGCGGAATGATTTGCCATCCGGTCCGAGCACCAGAAGCAGTGGCGTGCCGTTGACCCGATCGACAACAGGAGACTGCTTGGCGAAAGTCTCCCAGAGGTAGGCGCGGGCCGCTCCGCCAAACATGAGTCCGACGACCACATCGCGCGACTTCAACTCAGTTCCCGGAAAGCTGATGACGACCGGCAGCTTGGCCACGTCGGGTTCCCAGTTGGGGTCGTATTCCTTGGTATATTTCGCGACAGGCGCGAGCACCTTCCCTGACGGGAACTCTGCTCTCCACTCGCCAAAGGTGAGTTCATCGCTGAGCACGAGTTCGAGCGCGGCGCCTCGCAACGGGCCGTAGATAGCCCTACCCGTGATCTGCTGCCACCAGCTTCCCGTTTCCTTGTCACGCATGAGGAAGTTCTGGTTGTTGATGCCAGCCAGGTAAAAATGCAAAGCTCTGCCGTTGATAATTCGTGTCCACACCAGACCGGTGTGACACAGCGTTCAATACGTGACCGTGATCGGAACGCCTCCAACCACGTCGTTGAGGACGTGGTGGTAGGCCATCTGGCTGATCGGATAAGCGCGAGCGTCACCGCTGAGGCCGACAGCCATGATCATTTCTTTCGGATCGAGCTTGCTCCCGGATTGGGCGACGAATTGTGCCCCGGCAATGGGATGGAACATCCACTCGAAGTAGTTGAGCCGCGCCATCACTGCGGAAAAAGTGACCAGAACCAAGGCGCCTACGATTACACTCTTGCGCCAGCGGCCGACCATTCTCCACAGTGCGAAGGCAAACAAAATACAACCGAGACCTGCGATCAGCGTGCCCAGCGGAGCCCGCTGCCGCAGGGACATGGCAAGCAAAAGCGCACGTGGCGCCTGATAGCGAAACGGGCGAATGATGAAAGCCGGGATAAAAAATAAGGCGACGGTCACGAGCGCACACAGTGAGAAGCCGACCCAGAGCCAGGCCGAGACCTGGCCTCCGCGGCGGTCAGCGCGAAAATTTCGGAGTGGTGTCGTGTTCGGAACAGCTGCGCTCATAAACCGATCTGTGGAATCCTCGAATGATTCCTGCGTGGAGACTTTAAAGTACCGACCCGAATGAAGGGAATAGTATAAAAAAATAAACCCCGATCCGCGGAGCGGACCGGGGTTTACTCCGAGCTTCGCACTAATTCGTGCGGGCGATCTGGTTCTGGCGATAGCTCAGATTGTCTACGTTCCGGAACATGGGCGTTCCGGGCGGCAGGTTCTGAGGCTGTGAGAATAGCGGGTCAAAGTAGTACTGCCGGTTCGGTGGATGGTAAACCAGGGTGCAGCACTTGAATGTTCCCGTGGCGTAGGCGTTCCAGTACAGGCTGACGAGCGACCCTTTGTAATACAGGGATTGCTGCCCGCCCTGCGGGCCGGCGCTGGTTGACGATCCGCTCCAATCCTCGAGGAAGCGAAGGAAGTTGTGGACGCCGCCGTCCGAACCGAAATACGCATCGGGAGTTCCCGTGGAGTCGTTAAACGCAATGGTCTTACCGCCGGAAATAGCGACCCGATAGTAAGACGTCAAGGCCATCCGGTTGGGCAGGGTCGCCGGACTGGTAGGAGTAAGTCCATTTACCAGGCTGCCGGTAAATTGTTGGATTGCGTTTACGCCCGTCGTTGGGCAAGTCGTCGTAGAGGACCCCGGTTGGCAGCCCCAATCCTGCCAGTTGTTCGATAGTAGGGTGACGGCATCGGCGATTACCGCTGCCGCTGAGTGGTTTGGTTCACTGGTCGAACCGTTCCAAGTCTGATCCAGGGTCGCAGTGACAGTGCCTGGCGTGCAACCCGCAAGTCCGACTGTGTAGCAGTTTGAGTTGTAGTTTCCAACAATATAAACCGGATTCTCCGAACCAACCGTGAATCCGCCGCAGCCGGTCGGACTCGTTGAGCTCTGCGTGCAATTGTTGATAGTATTCCCAGGTGGCATGGTGGGCACAAAGCCAAGCGAACCATCGACCAGCTTGAGAACGTGGCGTGCGCCTGTGACCCGGTTGGCCAGGCCGATGGTCGACGTCACGAAGCGGTGAGCATAAGGTGAGGGTTTGCTGGCCTTATCGGTATCGGCCGCCAATCCGAAGGCATCGCCCACGCCCCAGACGCCGTAGTTGTCGAGTTGGCTGTTACTGTTGACGTCCTCCGGCGAGACTCCGTTGTAGTTGACCGGGTCCAAATTACCATCTGGCACCTGGTTGCTGCCGATGTTTGCGTAGTTCACCGAGTCTTCAAACCCGTACTCGCCGTACAATGTAGTACAAGGGACTGCGGCTCCAGTAGACGCGGTCGTTCCGCAGTTCGGTCCTGCAAACTGCATGCCTCGGCGATCGGAGAAGTAAAGTATGTATCCATTCTGAGCCACGTAATCCACACTGGTTCCGGTAGTGCCGGTGTTTCCCAGCAACCAGTTCTTTAAGTTACCCACGTCTAACTCCACCGCGTTCATGAGACCGTTAGGCGTTCCTGTTATTGGGGTCGCATACACAGTCGAAACGTCGTAGACCTCTCCCTCACGGGCGTCGTAGAGGTTGATGGGATACCAGTTATATTGAGATTTGGTGCCAGTAGCGCTGAGGTCATAGTAGAGGCCGGCGCCGGTCAGCGGGTAGTCCGCCAAAACCGAGGGCGCACCTGCCAGCTTGCTGTCCTTCGTTACCTGGAAGTACAGGATCGCGTTTTTATGATCGACTAAGGCATTGCAACCATTCGTAGCCAGGTTGTTCGCGGGCGTTGTTGAGCATCCGACTCCAGGCTGAGTTGGCACACTCACGCCTCGGGCAAAGCCCAATCCTAACCATTCGTTCGTAACCGGGTGCCACACTCCGTCAGTGTGCCACTTGGCTTCCACTCGCAGCCAGCCGCCAATTAAAGGCCATTCTAGGCCGTTGCTGGTGCCGCTCGTCCACGCTTGGTTCGAAGTGCTGAAGTCCGTGGCGTTCGCTGTGGGAAACGCTTGCGGCGCCCATGAAGGCGTGGCGGGAGGCCACGCGGCCATGGCTCCATAATAAGGGGGAACCACAAAATTGCTGTCGCCGCCGTGAGTGGTGGGACAAAGGGTACCCGCGGCGTATGTGGTGGTGATGGCGGCTGTGCCGGCGCAATAGCTCTCACCGAAAGAATAATAGTGACCGCTGCCGGCAACGGCGATTGCCCCCGCCTGGCTGCCTCCGCTGCTGGCTCCCTGGGCCAGAGAGGCGAGTGACTTCGGCAGGTCGCTTACCAGTTGCACATCCCCTGATGCATCGCCATTCCAGTCGGCAAGGTGCAAGCCGGCTTGGGTGTCACTGAGCAACACTCGAATCTGGGCCTCGTAGGCCAATTGCGATCCGCCCAGCAGTGACGTGGTCGAAGTTGTTGACAAGGGCCGGCGGATGATCTGCACTGCGGAAGTGGCGCCAGTCACAAAGGGCAGGGTCAGATCGCTGGCGCTGGTATTGTTGGGGCCGTCGCACGTAGTGCAAGTTGCGGTCGGACCGTTTCCGTCGATCAGGTAGCTATTGAGAGTGCCCTCGGATGTGTTGATCCAGGTTGCGGTGTTCTGTGCCGAGCCATGGCCGCCAGTTACGCTGCCGTTAGTGGCGCCGAGGCCGTAGACGGTGCCTACCGTTGGATTGGCGAGGTTGATGCAATTGGTGCCAGCGCTAATGGTTGTCCCCGCCTGGAGGGCCGCCAGCTGTGTGGCACAGCCGTTATTCGCATTTGGTACAAGCACCGTGCCGGCGTCGTTGCCGTTACTGCCGTTGTCCTCCACGTCGCGAATTACGTTGCCGAAGGCACTGAGCTTGTCTCCGAAAACCAGGAAATCTCCATTCGCTACTCCGAGGTAGAGATCGCCATTGGTGTGCACGCGGCCAGCGAAGCCGAGATTGGGGCTGCTTCCGTAAAAAAGATCGGAATCAGAGAACACGCCGAACTGAAACACTGGGATCAATGCTACTTCCGCCGTACGAGTCATGCTGACGTACTCGCCGGTGGCGCGTTGCGCCTGCACGTTAATCGCGACAGGAATAATTTGCGCGTAGAGGCCGGCGTCTGATCCCGAATTAATGGAGCCCCATACGTAAGTCATCGAACTACAGATAGGGGTCGTTCCTATCGGCACCGGGGCTATGCTGTAAAGGGGATACGTAACACTCGTGTCCCAGGTCGGAGGACCGGGGGTTGTGCTCAATGTGCAGATGGCGGAGGCGGTGGGGGACTGAATGCTCTTAAAAGTGGCGGCCAGATCGGACGTCGCTTTCTCCATGGCGCCTTCGGCGCTACGATACGTATAAGTGTTGTTGAGGTCGTTGCCGCCCGCCCTCTGCTCGGTATTCACCATCATGAGCAGGGCGAGCGAAAATCCCGTCAAAAGCAGCAACAACAAAAGGGATGCGATCAGCGTGAATCCCCGTGAAGCGAATTTTGCGTCAGGCATCGTGTTTTTTCTCATTTCCCTTATTCCCCTTACAAAGCTTTTTCGTGAATCGAGATCCATATCAGTCGGTCGAAATCACCGTGAGTGGGTATTCCTGCTGCGAAGTCAAGTTTCGCGCCGAGATCGAGGTCTTGAGATCGAGGCCTTGATAGCCAGCCGTGCCTGGCAACTGGCTGCGCATCGTCATGTGGGCGATATTGACCTTGGTGATCATGGCAGGCGTTGTGCCGGCGGGGAGGGTACTCTGATTGGCGGAAATAGCTCCGTTGTTATTCACGTCGAAGGTGAACTTGAGATAGACCACGTTTTCAGCCACGGGAGCGGGAGCCTGGCCGCTCTGAATGCGCATCAGGCGGGGCGTGACACCGTCCCAGGGGGAAATGTCGAGGTAGTAAGTGACGGTCAACAGGCGCACTGCGGAAAGCGTTGAGGTCACAGCGAGTTGCGTCAAGCTTCCAGTGGTCGCACTGGGCTGGTTGATATGCCCCGGATCGCTAGCCGCGAAAGTGACGGAGTAGCAGGCCGAATAAGTAGCCGCCGGAGTCGGCGCACACGTGGTAACGGCGGAGGTTACGACGGCGATGGTGTTGTTGCCGAACAAAACTATGTTACCGACTTGCAGCCCGACTACGGGATCGTTCAGAGCCTGGGGAGTCACGACGTTCGTGGGCAGAACACAGGTGGAGGATGGTGTGGTAAGCAACTGGAACGTGACTACGGTGCCGGTGTTTGCGGTTACGGTGTAGCAGTTAAGCGCAAGTGTAACGTCGGCGGAAGATAGGGTAAGAATGTCGCTTGCACCTTCGCCGGAGCCCGGTACGATAATGCCAAGGTCGTTGCCGGGAATGATGGAGTAAATGTAGGGAGACCCGCTTACCACCGGGTAAGCCACGGACGCGCTGTTGACGTAATTGCAGGTGCTCGTGCTGCATGGATAGACGGGCTTGGTCGCGGTGACAGGCAACGCAACCGCGCTGTAAGCTAACCCCTGCTGACCCAGCGCGCCGGCGCCCGCCATACTGATATCGCGCTGGAGCAGATTGGCCGCAGCCCGAAAATCCTGTTGCAGTTCCGACTTCTGCGAAGTAATCCAGGTTGCTTTCATGGCCTGGTTGAATAGCGACAGCGCACCCCCAACCACAATAAGTCCCACCACTGCAGCGATCATGAGTTCAAGCAGGGTAAAGCCGGAGCTCGAATTGGAAACGCGCCGCATGAGTTCCTCTCTAGTGATACGACGAAATGTATTCTTCAAGGACATAGGTTTTCGCAACCGGGGAATTGGGGACTGAATAGGTGATGGTAACGGTGACTTGAACCAGCGTTTGAATTAAGTTTCCACTCGTGTCATACAGCGGCGCGATTACGATGTTGCGACTGTAGTTGGAGAGAGACAGAATCACGTCGTCGGCGGTGCCGATGATGCCATCCCGGCCGGGTTCAGTGAGGCACTGGACGCCTCCATTGGGGCACTCAGCCCCGCTTGCCGTGAGGCAAGGAGATGTGTCGCCAGCCACACCGACAATTCCATAGGTCGGGCCCGCACACGTCAGACTTGTAGCGCCGTTCGCGAAAATGCCGCCACTGGCCACGTTATTAATCTGAGAGAAGCTCAACTGCGAAGTGTCGCGCGCGGTGAATATGCTTTCCATGGCTTCGGAAGCCACTTGGCGGGCGATCATGTCCTGTTGCGAGGATTGGTTTGCCGCAATGGCTACACCGAATACACTGAGCAAGCCAACTAATCCGACCATGAGGATCACCATGGAGATCATGACCTCGATCAGCGAGAAGCCTGACTGGTCCGGTTTGTGCAAGCGCGAATAGAGATTGATTTTCACTGTTGGCTCCAGCTCCAGCTTGTGCCACTCGGATTGAGTCGCCATCCCCGGATGCGGCTCGTAGCTCCCCACAGCGTAATGGCGCGGCAGCTATTCAGGGCTCCGGGACGGCCCAAATAGACAACTCCGTTGTTGAGATTTCCGTTGATATCCCTGGCCGTGCCATCGGGATAGAAATAGATCGTCGTTCCGCCGCCGGCTCCAATGCCCTGGTCAAAGTCGAAGGTATACCCGGCGCTTCCAAAACCATCTGGCGTGGTCGGTGCGGTCGTCGGGGAAGTAGGCACACCTGGCTCCACGTGATAGGTGACGTCGGGTGGCAAAGTAATGCTAAACAAAGTAGTGCCGGTCGTTGTGTTCTGCGTGGCCGTAACCGTTCCCCCGTTCGGGCTCGGACCGGTGGTGAGCGGAGGACTGAAGCTGACGACATAGATGCGCATGTCTGCGGCAGCTTGGTCGCGAGCGTGACGCAAAGATGTCAGCGTGATGTTGTAGGCATCGTTCACGCGTTGCTGTTGGAGCGTTGGCTCCAAAGTGACGTAGCCTATCCCCGTCAATATTAGGGAAATGGTGAGCGTCATCATCAGCTCCAGCAGAGAGAAGCCCTTTGTTTTAGTCGATGCCATAAAATTCTTGCCTTGCAAAATCGTAAGGTTCGATTGCGACTTCCGATTACCAAATACCCCTTACCTCTATAAGCGCAAAGCCCATGCTGCGACGGCAACAAGGGCGGCACGCTCTTCAGTGAGGGTGGGCAGTCTTCATCGTAGGGAGGGTGGGAGGCAGCGTCAAAGCACCACGGTGCAACGCAAGAGCATTGGTCTTTTGTAATCCGTAAGGTGACTGGAGTCACATGACTGTGTTCAGTGGAGTTAAGGGAAGATTCACCGAAAGGCGTGGCTACAGTAAATGACTCCGGTAACTTGTCGGATGAACTGTGGTGATCCTACGATGCTTGCAGGTATGACTCTCTCATCACTCCTCGTTTGCATGGACGAAGCTTCGGTCGAAGTTCTGAAGCAGGTCCTGGAAGAGCTTGGCATTGAGGCGGAGTTGTGTTCCGATCCCGTGCGCGCGGCGGTGAGGCTGGCGCAAGATCGCTTTGACTTGATCATTCTCGACTGCGCAACCCAGGCGGCGGTGACTTCCTTGTTGCATGAGAGCCGTACATCGCGCCTGAATGATTCCACGCTGGCTGTAGCTGTGGTTGCAGGACAGGAAAACATCCGGGAGATGTTTTCTCTTGGCGTGAACTTCGTGCTGTACAAGCCAGTATCTTATGATCGTGCCTTGAGCAGCTTGCGCGCGGCACAGAGCGTTCTCCATCGGGATAAGCGCCGCAAGAACCGGGCCACAGTCCATACCCACGCGACCATCGACTACGCCGGAGTGGAACAGGCAAGAGCAACGCTGGTCGATCTAGCGGAAGATGGCATGGCGGTAAATTTTGGCAAGAAGCTGCCGCCGACCTGCAAAGTTTATTTTCAGTTTCAATTGCCCGGACCAACGGCAAGCGTTCGGCTTTCGGGCCAGGTAGTGTGGCAGGATTGGAACGGCCGCGCCGGCATTCAGTTTATGGATGTGCCCCAGGCTTCGCGGCGGGTTCTGCGTGAATGGTTGCAGATGAACCTGGCCGACGCGCCAAGACAGCAACTGGCAGCGGAGGAGGTTCAGGTTGAACACTCCATCAAGCCGGGCAACGACGGAGCGCCGAATGCTAACCAAGGGGCGAAGCAGGAAGTAACCAGCACAACCCGCAATGCAGAAGCTTCCGCGCGCCTGCGCAGTGAGCCCAGCAATCGCCGCGGCCAAACCCGTTATTCGTGCCGGCTGGGTGCGGAGGTTTACCAGAAGGGTAGCTCAGTGCGGAACTACTGCCATCTGAGCGATCTCAGCCCGGGAGGGTGCTATCTGGAAATGCCTCTGGCCTTCGCGCAAGGGACGGCGATTGAGATCACCGTGCGCACGCAGGAAATGAAATTACGCGTGAGTGGTCTGGTGAAGTCCTCGCATCCCGGCTACGGGATGGGAGTGTCGTTCTATCTGAACACCAACGATGAACGGCACGGTGTCCAACAGTTGATCGATTTCGTCGCCGCCGCGGCACAGAGCACCGAGTAGTCAGTACGTGGTGGCGGTCTATTCCGCTACTGCCTTCCTGAAATAATCCAGCGAGAGCTTCAAGCCTTCTTCTAACTGAATCTTCGGCTCCCAGCCCAGCAACTGGCGGGCTTTGGTGATGTCGGGGCGGCGCTGTTTGGGATCGTCCTGGGGAAGGGGTTCGTAAGCGATCTTGCTTTTCGATCCCGTTACCTCGATTACCTGCTGCGCGCATTTGAGGATGGTGAGCTCGTTGGGGTTGCCGATGTTGACCGGCAGATGCTCGGAAGATTTCGCGAGGCGGAGGAAGCCGTCGACTTCATCGCCGACGTAACAGAAGCTGCGCGTCTGATTGCCGGTGCCGTAGACGGTGAGGGGTTCGCCGCGCAGAGCTTGCTTCATGAAGTTCGAAATCACACGACCGTCATTGAGTTGCAGGCGAGGGCCGTAGGTATTGAAGATGCGGACGATGCGGGTATCGACCTTGTGATAGCGGTGGTAGGCCATGGTCACCGCTTCAGTGAAGCGTTTAGCTTCGTCGTAGACCGAACGCGGACCGATGGAATTCACGTTGCCCCAGTAAGTTTCTTTTTGCGGATGCTCGAGCGGATCGCCGTAGCACTCAGAAGTGGAGGACACGAGATATTTCGCCCCGTATTTGTGCGCGACATCGAGTGCTTGGAAAGTTCCGAGCGATCCAACCTTCAGCGTGGGAATGCCATGGATCATGTAATCCACCGGGCTGGCGGGGCTGGCGAAGTGAAAGACGAAATCGACTTTGCCTACGTCGAAGGGTTCGCAGATATCTTTATTTATAAATTCAAAGCGAGAGTCATTTTTCAGATGGGCGAGGTTTGCACTGCGTCCGGTAAGCAGGTTATCGACAACAACCACGCTCCAGCCTTCGCCGAGCAGGGCATCGCAGAGATGCGACCCTAGAAAACCGGCGCCGCCGGTGACCAGAGCGCGTTGTGGGCTCATGCTTTCTTGGTGCCGTTCCGCAGAGCAGCGGGAACGCCCTCGGGATGAGAGGCAGCGCGTCCCACACTGTAGTAAGTAAAGCCGTTGGCCGCCATTACTTCGGGATCATACAGGTTGCGGCCGTCGATCACGATGGGATATTTGAGTTCCTGATGAAGGCGGTTGAGATCGAGATTGGCGAACTCTTCCCATTCAGTGAGGATAAGCAGGGCGTCGGCGCCTGTGGCTGCTTCGTAGGCGGAGTTGGCGAACCTAAGGCCGGAGCTCATCACTTCCTGCGTGCGTTCCATGGCGGCGGGATCGTAGGCGGTAATCTTGCAGCCTTCCTGCATTAGCGCCTGCAAGATGAGGATGGCGGGAGATTCGCGGATGTCGTCGGTGCCGCCTTTGAAGGCCAGTCCCAGGACACCGAGGTGCTTGCCGCGGAGCGTCCACAGAGCGCTGCGAACTTTGCGCAGGAAGCGGTCGCGCTGGTCTTCGTTGATGCGCATGACTTCGTCGAGCAGGCGGAAGTCGTATCCGCATTCGCGGGCCACGGCGCGGAAGGCCATCACATCCTTGGGGAAGCAGGAGCCGCCGTAGCCAATGCCGGGATTCAGGAAGCGCGGGCCGATGCGGGAGTCGGTGCCAATGCCATGGCAGACCTGATTGACGTTGGCGCCCACGGACTCGCACATGGTCGCGACCGCGTTGATAAAAGAAATCTTCATGGCCAGAAAGGCATTGGAGGCGTGCTTGATCAGCTCCGCGCTTTTGGTGCTGGTCACAATGATGGGCACCGGAATCGATGTGCGGTCGGGCTGTGGGATGGAGTCAGCACGCTGGTAGTAGGATCCGTTGGTCAGCGGCGCGTAGATTTCGCGGAGAACATTGGCGCAACGCTCATTGTCGCAACCGACAACGATGCGATCCGGAAATAGAAAATCGGTGACGGCAGTGCCTTCGCGCAGGAATTCCGGATTGGAGGCCACGTCGAAAGAATCAGGATCGGCTCCGTTGCGCAAAATGATTTTGCGAATCCATTCGCTGGTATAGACGGGTACGGTGCTTTTCTCGATGATGACTTTGTAATGCTCGACCGCGCCGGTGATTTCACCGGCCACAGACTCGACATAGGAAAGGTCGGCCTCACCTCGCTCTGTGGGCGGAGTGCCGACGGCGATGAAAATAGCCGCGCTGGCGCGCACAGCTTCCGGCAGGTCGTCAGAAAAAGTGAGCCGGTGGCCGCGATGGCGGTTCAGCAATTCGGGCAGGAAATTTTCGTGGATGGGAACCTGGCCGTTCTTGAGGGCGGCCAACTTGCTCGCATCGTTGTCGACCAGAATCACGTCGTGGCCAAGGTCTGCGAAGCAGGCGCCTGCGACCAATCCCACGTATCCGGAACCAACTACAGCGATTCGCATGTCAAACTCCCCGGAGAAATTCTCCGGACGCTTTGAGACATTTCACGGAACCTCTCCTGGAATCTGCAAGGAGAAAAAGCGACTTGGAGGTACTACAAATCGGCCCAAGATTGGTCGATTCTAACATTTCTCCGCACCATGGGGAGGAGCTAAACGATTGCAGCGCCGGGTTTTGTGCCTACTCCTCACCGTTTTGGAACGTGGCGAGGCAAGAGCTGCTGTGCACTGGAACAGCCCTGCCAGAGCCGACTTCATCGACAAAGTTCGCGGTTTTTGGCTAAAATTCTCGCCCTAAAAGGGGTCGATTCCGGGCCTGTAACACAAGCTCTACCAGCAATTCTCCCCAGTTTCTGTATTGACAACCCCCCATTTTAGGGGGAAACTCCGCTAAACTGGCTGTTCTGTAAGAATAGCCTGCGGATCTTGGCTTATGGCTCATCAACCAATTTGGCGGCCTGAGGTTACCAAGCCTGATCGCCCGGAGGCTATCCCGGGTGAAACATTGCTGCCGGCAATGCCGCCTGCGTCGGTTACTGCCATGCGCAACCCGGAATCTGATTTTGCCCAGTTGGCGGCCGACATGGCGAACGACGCACCGGCCGACCTTTCCGCGGAATTGGTCTTGCTCAATGGGATAGCAGAACAAGCTTGCCTGGCCACTGGAGCGACGGGCGCGGCGATTGCGCTGGTGCGTGGCGAAAAAATGGTTTGCCGCGCCAGCAATGGGGAGGGAGCTCCCGAGTTCGGCTCGCAGCTGGACATGAGTTCAGGGCTCTCCGGGATGTGCGCCCGCACCCTGAAGGTTCAGTATTGCGACGATGCTCTGAGCGACCAGAGCAGCGAGGCCGAGGCTCCCCGGCAGCCATGGGTGCGATCCGCTGTGGTGATGCCGCTTTTGCTTCACGAAGAGCTGGTCGGGGTTTTCGAGATCTACTCGCCGCGCGCCTATGCCTTCGGCGATCGCGATCTGCGAACCCTGGAAGTGCTGGCGAGCCGCATCCTCAAGAACGTTCAGTTCCGCCAATCTTCCTGGATCTCCGGCGGGCATACTCTCGCGAGCTTCGAACCTGCTGCGACGCCAGAGAACGTTGTAGAAGACATTGAGCAACCGTTGGAACCGTTCGAACCATTCGCACCGTTGCGACCGGAGCCAGAGCCCATAACTCGAATCAGGTTCGCCTCTGCGTTCGAGCGGTTCACGGTGGTGACTGGGATCTTTATTCTCTGCGTTGCGACTCTGATGACAACGGGTCTCAGCGTGCGCTTGGGATGGTGGACGGCGAAAACCAAGCCCAAGGCTTCCCACAAGGCGGCGACCGTGGCAGCCGCGCCGAATGCCCCACCGGCGCTTGTCTCTACGCCACCCGCGACGGTTCCCGTTCAGCAAGCCAATACAAACGCCGCGGTCGTGGCGCAGCCGACGCCGAAGAACAAATCCGCGAGTCCGTCAGCCAGCACGCGACAGGAGAGTTCGCGGGGGGAAAGTTTGCAACAGGCGAGTTCGCGCCTTCCGGAAGGCGGCTTGCGCATCTATGAGAACGGCAAAGAAATCTTCCAGGCTCCGCCTACCAGCTATGACGCCGCTGCAAGCCCGGCAGACTCAGGCGAACAGATCGCTCCCGTGGTGCAGCTGGCCAGCATCGTGGAGTTATCGTCCGAAGCGGCTCAGAGCAGTCTGGTAAGGCGCGTGGAGCCGCAATATCCGGAGCAGGCCATAACGCGTCATATTCAAGGGCCAGTCCTGCTCGACGTGCGCGCGGATCGCAAGGGGGATGTGCAGGACATCAAATTGGTGAGCGGGGATCCAATTCTCGCGGAGGCAGCCATCGCGGCAGTGCGGCAATGGCAGTTCAAACCCCCGAAGGTGAACGGACAACCTGTGGAGATGCAGACCAAAATTACTCTCAGATTCTCTCTTCCCCCGAGCTAAAGGCTCTACGCGTGTTTTTTCATCGATCCTCCGTCTCAACATGTGCAACACTCTGCGGCTAATATTCTGGCTAAGCCGCCCCACGCTGCGTTAAAGTTCTTAGAAGAGAAACGCATGAGTGTCGAAAGAAAGGCGGCCGGGAAAAATAGCCAGTCGGCATCTACGCCTTCGCAGGCCCAGCCTTCCCAAGCAGCAAAAAGGCCTGCGGCCCGCGCGGGTGGAGTGCAGTGCCTGCGTTGCCGTCGGGAACTCGATAGTTACGTCTTCACCCGGCTTTCGTTTCTTCCCTACGGCGCAGCGGGCGGCAATGTCGTTTTGGAGTGTCCCAAGTGCGGCCACATCGAACTCATGTCGCAGAATAGTCCGTTGCTGCGCAGCCTGAATGCCAAGCCTTTGGCGGTTGGCGACGGCGATTAGATAGCCTTCCCAATATTCCTGCACTCGATTCCCGCGATCTGAATTCAGCGGGTTTTCCCCTCTATTCTTCTCACTCTGTTTCTCACGCTCGTCATTGCACGAAATCTTAGTTATCCTTGGGTGGCTTTTCCCGGCGACGATCAAAAAATGATTGAAGTAAGAAGGGAAGTGTTTTGACGATCCTGGTAGTCGGTGGAGCGGGATATATTGGAAGCCACGCGGCACGGGCGTTGCGACGCCACGGATATGACGCGCTCATCTACGATAATTTATCGCGCGGCCACGCCTTCCTGGCCGAGGGTTTCGAGTTGGTGGTGGCCGATATTGCGGATCAACGCCGGTTGTCGCAGGTCATGAAGCGCGTGGATGCGGTCATGCATTTTGCTGCGCATTCGCAAGTCGGCGAATCGGTTCAGAATCCGCGAATCTATTTTCAGAACAATGCCGAGGGCGGACTGACTCTGCTGAACACCGCGCTGGATGCGGGAGTTCGCAAATTTATTTTCTCCTCGACTTGCGCGGTCTACGGCGTACCCGAGAAAGTGCCGATCACCGAAGACACTCCACGGCAGCCCGTTAATCCCTACGGGACCTCCAAGCTTTTCTTTGAGAATGCGCTGGAAGCCTACGACCGCGCATATGGACTGCGCTTCATGGCCTTGCGCTACTTCAACGCCGCCGGAGCCGACGAGAGTGGAGAGATCGGGGAGCTCCATGATCCGGAGACACATCTGATTCCCGCCGCGTTGAAGGCCGTGACTGGAGAGCGAGGAGAGCTGGAATTGTTCGGCTCCGACTATCCCACGCCTGACGGCACCTGCATCCGCGACTACATTCACGTCAACGATCTCGCCGATGCGCATGTACTCGCCTTAAAAAAACTCGAGGCAGGAAGCGCTTCTGCGGCGGTAAATCTGGGCACCGGCTTAGGCTGTTCGGTGAAAGAGGTGATCACGATCGTGGAAGATGTGACCGGGTCCAAAGTGCCGCATCGCGTGGCGACGCGCCGGCCTGGGGATCCGCCAGCTCTCGTCGCCGATCCCTCGCGCGCACAAAGTTTGCTTCAATGGAAAGCTAAACGTGCTCTCCGGGAGATTGTGCAAACCGCCTGGCAGTGGGAGCGTGGTGGACGCCAGAAGGCGCGAAAGCCTTGACGGGTCTGAGTTCTCCGGGCCCGCGTGCAAAAACCCGTTACAATCACAAATTACACAATCGTTCATTGCACCATTATCGGTTGTCGCGGTTCAGGCCGCGCAGGACGGAGGCAATCATCCTATGAACACAACTATGAATTCGAGCCTTTCAGGCAAAAGAGTTGCGGTGCTGGGTGCGGGGAAGATGGGCGGCATTCTGCTGCAGGCGCTGCTCAAGAATGGTCTCCTCGCGCCCGAACTCACAACGGCCACCGTTGCGCATGAAGAGCGCGCACGGGCCATCAGCACAAAGCTCGGCATACCGGTGGGCACGAATAATTTGCAGGCTGCCAAAGACGCCGACGTAATTCTGATTGCAGTAAAGCCGCAGGTCGTCGAGGAAGTTGTGGCCGAGCTTCGCGGCCACATAACTCCCAAGCAGTTAACAATCTCAGTGGCCGCTTCGGTTCCCAACAGTCTGATCGAGAAGACTCTGGATTCCGCCGTGCCCGTAATCCGCGCCATGCCCAACACGCCGTGCCTGTTGTGCTGTGGCATGACCGCTCTAGCAAAAGGAAAATATGCCGATGCTCATCACGTTGAAATGGCTACCGCCATGTTCGACGTTGTGGGCCGCACTGTCGTCGTAGATGAAAAGCACATGGACGCGGTGACCGGACTTTCCGCCAGCGGCCCCGCATACATCTACATCATTATCGAATCGCTCGCCGAAGCAGGGGTGAAGGTGGGATTGCCGCGTGACATTGCCACTTTGCTCGCCGCCCAAACCACCATGGGAGCGGCTCGCGTCGTCCTCGAAACCGGAGACCATCCCGCGCTGCTCAAGGATGCCGTCACCACCCCCGCCGGCTGCACCGTCGACGGCATCATGGAACTCGAAGAAGGTAAACTGCGGGTCACCCTGATCAAAGCCGTGCTCAAAGCGGCGCAGCGCGCCAAAGAACTTGCT
>JBAUVJ010000056.1:0-2106 GCA_049583165.1 Candidatus Sulfotelmatobacter sp.
TTTGCTCTACATTTTTAGCGTACGATCCATTCACTTATTAGGTTCGTGAGGATGCCGCGAAATTTCCTGAGGATAAAACGCGTCCTGGCGGAGAGGACGGACATCTAAGCATCAAAAGCATAAGCGATCGAGCGCAGTCGATCATTGCAACCGGTCATTTGCCGTTAATCATTGCCGTCAATCATTTGCAGTCGGTCATTTGAAACCCAGGGCATAAAACCCTACCCAGACAGAGATCATGGCGAAACCAATATTACTGAGTGTCGATGACGATTCTGACGTTTTGCGGACGATTGAGCGCGACCTGCGGTCGCAGTACGGCGCCGAATACCGCGTGATCGGGAGCGATTCTCCGGCGCGGGCGCTCGACCTGTTGAAACAGTTGAAGGTTCGCAACGATAATGTGGCGCTGCTGCTGGCGGACCAGCGCATGCCGGGCATGGACGGTGTGGAATTTCTACAGGAAGGGATGCGAATTTATCCTGAAGCAAAGCGGGCATTGCTCACCGCCTACGCCGATACCAGCGCCGCAATCAGCGCGATCAACCAAGCCAACATCAATTACTTTTTCTTGAAGCCGTGGGATCCGCCGACGGAGCACTTGTATCCGCAATTGGATGACTTGCTCGATGATTGGCAGGCTTCGTATCGTCCTAGCTTCGAGGGAATTCGTGTGCTGGGCACGCGCTGGTCGCCGCGCTCGTATGAGCTGCGAGACTTTCTCGCGCGAAACCATGTGCCTTACCAGTGGATCGATGTTGAGGTTTCCGCCAACGACCCGGAAACCAAGCGACTGGTGGAGGCTTTGGGTCCGGAGGCGACACAACTCCCGGTCGTGCTTTTTCCCGATGGGACAAAACTTCTGGAAAGCATACCGACGGATGTTGCGCAGAAGGTGGGATTGCGGACGCGAGCGCAAACCGATTTTTATGATCTGGCGATTGTGGGGGGAGGGCCAGCCGGCCTGGCGGCGGCTGTGTATGGCGCATCCGAAGGCCTGCATACGGTGATGATTGAAAAGGAAGCGCCGGGTGGGCAGGCGGGAATGAGTTCGCGGATTGAAAACTACCTGGGATTTCCCATGGGGCTTAGCGGCGGCGACCTGGCGCGGCGGGCGGTGGTGCAGGCGCAACGGTTTGGAGTGGAAATTCTTTCGCCGCAAGAAGCGGTCGGGGTGCGGCTCGAAGGATCGTACCGCATCATCAAGCTGGCGGATGGAAGCGAAATTTCCTGCCACGCGTTGATGATTGCGAGCGGAGTGCAGTGGCGGCGGCTGGAGGCTCCAGGAATCGATCGCTTGCAGGGTGCGGGAATTTATTATGGCGGTGGCGCAACCGAAGCGATGGCCTGCAAGGATGAAACGGTCTATGTGGTGGGCGGTGCGAATTCAGCGGGCCAGGCGGCCATGAATTTTGCGAAATATGCGGAGCGAGTCGTGATCCTGGTGCGCGGCGATTCTCTGGCCAGCACCATGTCGCAATACCTGATCGACCAGATTAAGGAGACGCACAACATTCAGTTGTGGGCGCATGCCAGCGTGTCCGAAGCGCACGGCGAAACTCATCTGGAAGAGATTTCCGTGCTTTGCACGGATACCGGCAAGACCGAACGCGTGCCGGCGTCTTCCATGTTCATCTTTATTGGAGCTTTGCCGCGGACCGATTGGCTGGTGGAGATCGTCGAGCGAGACGAGCGGGGGTTCATCCTGACCGGTCCCGATCTCATAAGGGACGGGCAACATCCTAAAGGATGGACTCTCGAGCGGGATCCTTTTTTGCTGGAGACCAATGTGCCCGGTCTTTTTGCGGTGGGCGATGTGCGGCATGGTTCGGTGAAACGCGTGGCTTCCGGCGTGGGAGAAGGATCGGTGGCCGTGCAGTTTATTCATCAATATTTGAGCAAGGTCTAAATGGTCGACAAATCGGAACTGCTTCGCTTGCCCATATTCGCAGACGTGCCAGACGACCAGATCGACTGGTTCCTCAGCCAATGCCAGGAGGTTCGTCTTGAGGCCGGCGGCACCTATGTGCGACAGGGCGATCCCGCCGATGCCATGTTTGTGGTTCTTGAGGGGCACCTTCAGGCGCGAGGCGATTTTTCCGGCGA
>JBAUVJ010000057.1:0-18196 GCA_049583165.1 Candidatus Sulfotelmatobacter sp.
GTCAAAGAACGATTATGTTTCTACTCTTTTTAATTTTGCAGTCAATGAAAAGTTTGGGTTTGTAACTTGCGTATTTTCAGGCGAGTGCAGGGCGTCCACAGGCGGGTGACAGGAATTGGTGCAGGGGCGGGAAGCGAGTTTGCGCGGAAGGCTTGCTGGGTATGGGTTTTCGTGTGGCAAGATCGAACGCCATGCGCGGTGAGTTGCGTTACGGAGCTTTTCAGGAGTGTGAAAAACGGAGGAAAGCTGCGTCCAGCAAAGAGTTTGTCTTAATTCGGGATATCGACGGCGTCGGCAAAAAGCTAGTCGAGCTGCGCTCGACCGGACAGCCGGGGGCGGCTGTCCCTACATGTGTCGTGGTGCTGGCTAGATGGGGCTAGACGATTTCGATTTTTTCGTCGATGAGTTGCTTGTCGGCTTCGCTGGAGCCGGTCAGCTCAAAGGAGTTGGTGATGGCGGCTTTTCCTTTGTCGACGCTGGTGATTACGTAGGAGCAGCCGAACCAGTGGGCTTCGGCGAGGTCGGTGGGAGACCAGCGAGCGGGATGGTCGGGGTGGGAGTGGTAGAAGCCGACGATATCCTCGCGACGCTCGCGGCCCTCGCGCTGGATGCGGACGAGATCGCGGGGATCGATGTTGTAGCGGTTCTGCGGGGAATCGGTGCGAGTGTTGCCGCAGCGGGCGGTTGAGGTGACGATGCGAGCGTCATCGTCCGTCACGTGGCCGAGCAGAACGCCGCAGCACTCGTGGGGATAGGTTTCTTCGCCGTGGCGGCGGAGGGCTTCGAGGTCTTTGGGGGCGATCTTTAGCATTGAAATCAGAATCTACCACTGAGACACAGAGGCACAGAGAAAAGTAATTTCAAGTCTCAAAACTTTAAGATTAAGGAGCGACTGGGCTCTCGGTTATTTTCTCCGCGTTTCTTGTTAGGTTCTTATCCTTCCGTCCAGAATCTCTCGCTTAAATATTTTTCGCCGGAGTCGCAGAGGATCGTGACGACGACGGCTTCCTGATCTTTTCTTAGGGGAAGCTGTTCGGCGATTTTCAGGCTGGCGAATATGCCGGCGGCGGCAGAGATTCCGAGGAGCAGGCCGCACTCCCGGCCGAGGCGGCGGGCCATGGCGTAGGCATCTTCGGTGGCGATTTCGATATTTTCATCGGCGAGCGAGGGATCGTAAATTTTTGGAACCAGGGCGCTGGCCATGTGCTTGGCGCCTTCGATGCCGTGGAAGGCGGAGTCGGGCTGGAGCGAGATGCAACGGATCGCGGGATTGAGTTCCTTCAGGCGGCGCGTGGTGCCGACGAAAGTGCCGCTGGTGCCGAGCATGGCGACGAAGTGGGTGATGCGCCCGAAGGTTTGGTGCCAGATTTCGTTGGCGGTGCCGTGATAGTGCGCCAGCCAGTTGGCATCATTCGAGTATTGGTCGGCATAGAAATAGCGATCGGGATGTTTGGCGGCAAGCTCGCGGGCGGCGCGGATGGCGCCGTCGGAGCCGTCGCCGGGATCGGTATAAATAATGTTCGCGCCATAGGTGTTCAGAATCTTTTTGCGCTCGGCGGAGACATTGTTCGGCATGCACAGCGTGACCGGGAAGCCCTCAGCCGCGCCGAGCATGGCGTAGGCGATACCGGTGTTGCCGCTGGTGGCATCGAGCAAGATTTTGTCTGGGGTGAACCGGCCACTGCGCCGGGCTTCAGAGACGATGTTGGCAGCGGCACGGTCCTTCACCGAGCCACCGGGGTTGTGCCATTCGGCCTTGCCCAGAAGTGTGACGCCGGGCAGATGGGCGGTTAATTGATCGAAGCGAAGAAGAGGAGTGTTGCCTACGCGATCACGCAAACTCAGCCCGGGGCGGGCCATCTCGGGCTCAGGGGTGGGATGATCCGGGAAAATTGCGGCCGACTTGAGTGGACCATGACCCATCTTTGGAGTTCTCTCCCCGTGACTATCGTAATATGCAACAACGGGCCAAACACTGCTATGTAGTATGGTGTCGTTAGATGATTCAGATTGCAAGTCTGATGCAGCCGAAATAGTGTTGCGCAATTTTGCGGCAGGCTGCATCCAAATAGGAAGATTAGAAAGATCGAAAGCGAAGGAAAATGTCTAAAGCAATTGAAGCGCGAACGTATGAGGATGCACTGGCCTGGCTGCGGGAGCATGGTTTCGATGTGACGGAAGCTCCGGGGACGAACGGCAGGGTGTTCCTCAGGAAATACAACGTTTCGGCGGCGATACAAAAGACGCCGGAAGATGGCGTGAAGATTTTTGCTTATCCTGGATACCTGATTGGAAGCGAGATTTCGAAGTTAGTGAATCGGGGCTACCAGCAGTTCCTGAAGAACTCCAAGACAGAAGTGCCGGCGACCGCCGATCATCTCAAGGCTCTGCAATCGTTTGCGGAGGAGTTGAAAGTTGGGCTGGGCTTGCCCAGCCTTTACAACGAGTCGCTGGGAACGGTCAGCGAGTCCTACCACTACGACCGCGTTAAGGATAACGACAAAGCGCCGGTCGACCGGCCGAAGCGGCCCTGGGAAGTTGCCGGCAAAGCGGTTGGGAACAGGGCGGTCGCGGCGAAAAAAGGGCGCGCTTAAGTAGTCCGCCACGAACTTTGTGCCGTCCCTGAAGGGACTCGGGTGCATCCTAACTTTTGACTTTCCCGGCACTGCCGTGCCGGGGCTTTCCTATCCCGCCGCTACACGGCTGGAGCGTCGTTTGTCTACCGCCCGGGTAAGACCCACAGTTTCGTAACAGACTCCCAGGGTCCGGCGGCTCGGCCGAAATCAGGCTTGGCATCTAGTGCAATAGAATCCTGTTGGTCATTCATTCACACTCACACTCGCACGCATTTCACTTTCACTCATTCCACTTTTAGCGGAGCGGAGAGAGAGCCCATGCGTCCGCTGAGATCGTCGCGAACTACGAAGCGGACAGTGTAGTCCCCGGGAGCCAGTTCCACTGCATCGGTGTATAAGACGCCTTGCTGGCGAATCGCAGGGAGTTTCTCGGGCGGCAGATGACCATCGATCTTTTGTCCCATGGGAGGGCCGGCGGGTTGTCCATCGGGAGTTTTCGGCAAGGCAACAAAATCGAGGGCGAGGCGATTGTTATCGGAGTCGTCGATCAGGGCCGCTCCTGGGGCGAGGCGCACTTCGTAATTGACGCGCTTTGTGCCCGGTTTCTTCCCGTCCTCAACCTTATTCCAGCGTACGACCAGCGACAAAGAAGTGAAATCGACGGGAGACTGCAAGGCGCTCGAAAGGTCGTTGGTGCGGACCTTGGCTCGATCGGCGTTTGTCTCGGATAGATAGAAGCCGCTGCGGGCGCGAACTTCCACGTGGCTGCGATCGGTTTTCACATTGAGCTTGCGCCAGCCGGGCTTGCTCTGCGAGCTGTCGCGGTAATAGCCCAGCATGTAGTACTGGGACGAATCGTTGACCGCGTCGCGAAAACCCTTCGACAGATCGTTCGAGCCGAAATAGGCACGGCCTCCGGTGGCGGAGGCGAAAATCTCGAACGAGGATTGAGTGTCGAAGTCACGCGAGCGGGATCTTTGCTGAGAAAATTTCCTTGGATTGCGGCTTATCGGTCCGCTGGTTATGGGCAAGACGCGCAAGCCCTTCACGTCGACTGGGTAAAGCGCAATCTGCGCCTGGTTCAGCAATTGCCACGTGCGCTCGTAGAGCGGGAGAACGTCGGCGAGGGAATCGCGAACGGGAGAGAGTTGCATGGTATCGCTCACGTTGAAGGGGAATCCGCCGCTCGCCCAAATCAGCGCCTTGCGGCCGGGTATTCCACCGACGGCCTGTGCGATCTGCTGCAATCCCTGCAAGGTGTAGGTGATTGCGACTCGCTGCTCGAAGGCGCGGAAGTTCTGCTCCGTATCCTGCGTCATTTTCTGGAGAGCTTGCGATTCTTTCTGCGCCGCATCGTGGGAATGGCGCTTCGAAGCTTGATGACCGGTTGACCCTGCGGAACCGGCTGCACTCGAACCGGCCGCGTTCGAGCCGGAAGTTTCCGGAGTATCGACCATCTGATAGGGGTCGCCGTTCACCATGTGCAGCGCGGCGGCGAGGATGGCGGGATCGCTGGTGAAGTCATGAATCACTTCAATGCCGTTGCGGGTAAGGGTGTAGAGGCCGGTAGGCTCGCGCGCATCCGCCGATTGGGCAAGGTACTTGAGCAGTTGCTTGCGCGCATCAGTCTGAGCCATGAACGGCGTGTTGATGAAATCGAGGACGATGATGGTAACTCGCGCGGCCTGGAAATCGCCTGCCACAGAGTTGCTGAATTCATTCGCGTTCAGGACGCGCGAAACGTGAGCCGGTTGGCTGGTGATTTCTTCGAAGGTAGCGATCTTTTGCGCAGCGCCGTTTTCCTGGACGCTGAAGTCTTCCTGCTTGAGTCCGGTGATGTGATTACCGGATTTGTCGGTGACCAGAGCGGGAACCATGACCAGTTCAGTGCGCGCCGTGAGCTTCGGTTGAGACGGCTTGGTCTCGTTGGTTTTGTCCTCGGATTTTGCGGCGATCAAAAAGCAGCATACGAGGGCGGCGACGGCGCAGTGGCGTGTCTTGATTATCATTCCCATTCTCCTCACTAATTGGCCGGAAACGATAGCGGGCGGGGTACGAGTAACGGCATATTATAGGCATGATTTTTAAGAAAGCGGTAGGATTCGCGAGGCCGCTTTTGCTCAATAAACGGTGAGGATCATCGATGAAGAACATGCTGCTAACTGTGTTGATTTTAGGACTTGTGTGCGGTGTTGAGGCAGAGACGCCGGGTGCGGGTACGGAAGCGAAAGCCTCTGTCGAACACGTATTGCGGGCCCAGCAAGAAGCGTGGAATCGTCACGATCTGGATAGTTTTATGGCGGGCTACTGGAATTCGCCGGAGCTGACATTTTTTTCCGGCGCGAAAAAGCATGAGGGTTGGCAGGCCACGATGGACCGCTACCGAGCGGCGTATGCGAGTCCGGGGCATGAGATGGGGAAGCTGGAATTCTCGGACTTGCGAATTGAGATGCTGGGCACTGATGCGGCTTTTGTGCGCGGGGCGTGGGGATTGACGATGTCCGACGGGAAAACTCCGCATGGGTTATTTACGCTGGTGTTCCGCAGGTTTCCGGAGGGATGGAAGATTGTGCATGACCATACTTCGGCTGCGGAGTGATGGCGGCTTTTCGCGGTTGGTCTCTAGCTCGCCTCTCACTTTTTTACTCGGACCTGCACTCGCGTGCCTTCGGGGAGCTTTCCGTTTGTCAATTCCACAACGCCGTTGCGGATCAGGCCTTCGAATTCCTGTTGGGCGGGAGTTGGCTCGCTCGATGGAATCGCGAGCGAGGGCGCCCGCGCCACATTTGTAGTGCTTCGTCCTGTGCCTTTATCCATGGCTGCGTTGGCCAGGCGGTCGGCTTCGGTGTTGTGTTCGCGGAGAGCGTGGCCGATGGAAAACCATTCCAGCTGGGCAATTAATTCTTTGGCGCGGCCGTGGAGATCCTGGAGCGTGGCGTTCTTCACCTTGTAGATGCCTTTGATCTGGCGGACCAGCAGTTCAGAATCGCTGATGAGCTTGAGGGCTTTGGGGCCGTGTTGAAGAGCGTATTCAAGGGCTGCGATGAGGCCCTGATACTCGGCGAAATTATTGGTTTGGTGGCCGAGGTATTCGCTGAGCTGCGCGACTTTTTTCCCGGACTGATCCTGAATGACAACGCCGTAGCCGGCGGGACCGGGATTGCCGCGGGCTCCGCCGTCGCTGTGAGCGATGAGGTAGTGCTCAGGAGGATTTTCGCGGGGGGAGTCGGTGGGGAAGAGGGATTTGGTTGCGGGACGGCGAGGGTAGGGCATGGTTGAGTTTACAACGGGGTTGTTTGGGTGGGGCTTTCAGCGGAATTGCTGCACGGTGAATTGGTGGTCGGCGTGAAAGTTGAACTCGGCTCTAGTCTTTCAGTTGGGAAGTCAAAATCCGCACTCTAGTCGCAAAATCAAGGTCCCCACTCTAGTCGCAAAGAACGCGACTAGAATGGGGCACCCACGAGGAATTGCTTCGCATTGAATTTGGTCACCCGCGGGGGACGCGCTGCGGGTTAGAGTCGCGGGCGCGGGCGCCCGCGCCACACGCCTTAGCGGCCGGCGGCCAGGCGGGTCGCTAGCCTTGCGGGGAGATTGGCGGCGAAGATACGGTCCTGGGCGGACTTCAGGTTATAGGGAGTGCGGTGGAAGTGGATCACTTGGGCATCGGTGTCGAAGAGGGCGAAGGCGGCGCGCCAGTCTCCGTCGCGAGGTTGTCCGACGGACCCGGGATTGATCATGTAGCGGGTGGAGGGTTTCATTTGCAAGGAAACCGATTCAGCTTGACCGACGGTGCGGTATTCGGGACGGAAGCCATCGGCGCTGGAGCCGTTGGCGAAGAATCCGCCTTGGAGGTGAGTGTGGCCAAAGAAAGTGATGGGCGTGGAGAGACTGATGAGCGGGACCAGCGCGTCGCCGATGGAAACCACGTAGGCGTCTTCGTCTTCGGGCGAGCCGTGCACGATTTGCACGTCAGGGAATTCCTCTAAGGGGCGCGGGCCCTGGGGCAACGCGCGCAGCCATTCGAGATGTTCGGGAGTGAGTTGGTCGCGGGTCCAGACGGCGGCGGTGGCGGCCATGGGGTTGAAGTCGTCGAGTTCAAGCAGGCCGGTGGCGGCTTTGTCATGATTGCCGCGGACGAAAATATTGCCGAGTTCGCGGGAGCGGTCGATGACTTCGTTGGGTGAGGCGCCGTAGCCGACGACATCGCCGAGGTTGGCTACGAAATCGTAGGGGGGAGCTGCGGCGAGGCAGGCTTCAAGAGCTTCGAGGTTGGCGTGAATGTCGCTAAGCAGCAGTATGCGCAATGAACACCGGGCAAAGTGGGGATTATAGAACAAAAGGCTTTACCACAGAGGACACAGGGGGCACAGGGTAGGGCGGGTCGTTCGTGTTGTGCAATTTTGTTGTGCGAGATCCTGCTGATTATGATTTTTGGTTGACTACGGGGCAGCGGGCCCAGTGTGCGGGTGCGACTTCTTCCAGCGGAGGAAGAGCGCGGGCGCATTCGGGAATGCGGAATTCGCAGCGCGGCTCGAAGGGGCAGCCGGCGGGCATGGCGTGGACCGGAGGGACTGTGCCTTCGATGGTTTCGAGCGGCTGATTGCGATTGGTTTTAAGGTCGGGAACGGAGTGCAGAAGTCCGCGAGTATAAGGATGCGCGGGAGCGTGAAAGATGGCGTGTTTGCTGCCAAGTTCGACCATGTTGCCGGCATACATGACGGCAACGCGGTCGGCAACTTGCGAGACGACGGCGAGATCGTGGGAGATAAATAACATTGCCAATCCGAATTTGACGCGCAGATCGGAGAGAAGATGGAGGATCTGCGCCTGGATGGTTACGTCGAGAGCGGTGGTGGGTTCGTCGGCAATGAGCAAGTTGGGGCGGTTCACGATGGCCATGGCGATCATGATGCGCTGGCGCATGCCGCCGGAGAGTTGGTGCGGATAGTCGCGGGCGCGGCGATCGGGCTCGGGAATGGCGACCTCGGTCATGGATTGAATGGCAAGGTTCTGGGCGTCGCTTTTTGAAATGCGTTTTGAATGGTGGCCGTGAGCGAGCGCGCCCTCGGCGATTTGATCGCCGACGCGCATGACGGGATTGAGGGCGGTCATGGGCTCCTGAAAAATCATGGCGATGCGCGAGCCGCGGAGTTGGCGCATGGATTCATCGGGAAGCGTGGCGAGGTTGCGGGACGAACCATTCTCGGAGAAAAGAATTTCCCCGGAGACCTGGGCTTGCGGCGGGAGCAGGCGCATGATGGCGAGGGATGTGATCGATTTGCCGGAGCCGGATTCGCCGACCAGGCCAAGGACTTCGCTGGGAGCGATGGAGAAATTGAGATCGCGGACGGCGGGCAGGGTTCGGGCGGGGGCAGTTGGGCCGGGCTGTCCAGCTGCGAAATTTATGTTCAGGTGGCGGACTTCGAGAAGCGGATGCACGGTGCCATGTTAGCAGCGGATCGCCCTTCGGGCGACGGACAGCCGGGGGCGGCTGTCCCCACAGGAGCATTTATTGTCCCAAGATATGGGGACCAAACCTCGCGTAAGGGGTGAATCTTCCCAATCTGCCGGCGCATCTTCTATGCTTGACCTTATGAGCAAGATCCATATTCCCACCCCTCTTCGGCAGTATGCGAGCAAGCAGTCGACGGTTGAAGTGAAGGGCGCGACCGTGGGCGAGGCCATGAACGATTTGTTGGTGCAGTATCCGGAGCTGCGGCGGCATCTTTATGCGGACGATGGGAAGTTGCGGGCGTTCGTCAATTTGTATATGAACGACGAGGACATCCGGTACTTGCAGAAGGAAGCGACCGTGGTAACGGAAGGTGATAACATTTCTATTGTGCCTTCCATTGCTGGGGGCTGCATTCAGGGTTGAATCAGGATTGCGGTTTGAATTAAGTTCGAGAGGATTTCAGGGTTGAAGTTTTTCGCGACAAATCGCTGTTGTCCTTATCCCGCCTGCTGTTAGCGCCCGAACTCGCGCCATCTAAGTGCTAAATTCCAATTGAGGTTTTATGGCCACGACCACCACAGAAATTCCAGTCACGCTGAGCAAGGATGAAATCCTGCGCTACTCACGCCATTTGATCATGCCGGAGGTCGGCATGGAGGGGCAGCAAAAGCTGAAGGCGGCGCGGGTGCTGTGTATTGGCGCGGGAGGGTTGGGGTCGCCGTTGGCGTTGTATCTTGCGGCGGCGGGAGTGGGCACGCTGGGGATCGTGGATTTCGACGTGGTGGATTATACGAATCTCCAACGGCAGATCATTCATTCCACCGCTGACGTGGGAAGGAAGAAGCTGGATTCGGCGGCGGATAAATTGACGGCGATCAATCCATTCTTGAATGTGAAGAAGTTCGATACGCGGCTGAGCAGCGAGAATGCTCTGGAGCTTTTTCGAGGCTTCGATGTGATTGCGGACGGCACGGATAACTTTCCTACGCGTTACTTGGTGAATGACGCTTGTGTACTGGCTGGAAAGCCGAATGTGTATGGATCGATTTTCAGATTTGAGGGGCAGGCCAGCGTATTTGCGACAGAAGATGGGCCATGCTACCGATGCTTGTACCCGGAGCCGCCGCCGCCGGGGCTGGTTCCATCCTGCGCCGAGGGTGGAGTGCTGGGCATTCTGCCTGGGCTGGTTGGCGTGATGCAGGCGACCGAAGTGATCAAGTTGATCCTGGGAGTGGGCGAGCCGCTGATTGGCCGGTTGTTGTTGATTGACGCGCTGAGCATGAAGTTCCGTGAGCTCAAGCTGCGGAAAAATCCGGATTGCCCGGTTTGCGGCGACCATCCAACGGTAACGAAGCTGATAGACTACAACGAGTTTTGTGGAATTCGCGGGGAGGAAAAGCCGGTGGGCACTGGAGTTCCGGAGATACAAGTGGAAGAGTTGAAGCGGCGCATGGATGCGAAGGAGGATTTTTTCCTGCTCGATGTGCGCGAGCCGCATGAATATCAAATTTGCAATCTGGGTGGGCATCTGATTCCGCTGAACGATCTGCCGAAGCGAGTGAACGAGCTGGATTCCAGCCGGGAGATTCTTGTCCATTGCAAGATGGGTGGACGCAGCGCGAAGGCGGTAGAGTTCTTGCAGCAATCAGGATTCACCAAGGTGCGCAACGTTGCGGGCGGGATTAATGCGTGGTCGGAGAAGGTGGATCCGAAGGTGCCGAAGTACTGAAGTAGTTGTGTTGGGAAACTTCGTGCCTTCCCTGAAGGGACTCAGGTTCATCCCACTTTTGGCTTCCCGGCACTGCCGTGCCGGGCTTCCACATTCCGCCGCGACGCGGCTGGAGCGTCGTCAGCGCGCCAGTTTCGCAAGTGCTCGCGTTTCATAACATGTAAAGAGCTAATAAGAAACGGGAACACATTGTGTGTTCCCGTTTTTATTTTGTTGCGCCGATCAACTACTTGCTGGAACCGTCGGCCGAGGTGCCATCGCCTAGCTCCAAAGACATTTTCTTTCCCTGGAAGCGAACGCCGGCAAGGAGGCCCGGTCCGTCGCCATCGTGCCGAATGACTGCGGCATCGTTGGAGGATGGAGTTTGCAGCTCGACCACACGCGCCGGCACCTTGGCCAAAACATTCTTGCCTTGCATGATGCTGAGTTCCACGTTGGGTCCGCTGCCTTCCCACTGAATCTTGTAATCACCGGCCTTCAAGGTGGTGCCGTTGACGGTGACAGGGTTGGAGAGCTGAAGGTTGGCCTTGGTGGCTGCGAAGGCGCTGCTTGCCAATACAATTGCCAAACCGAGGATAAGGCTTTTTGAGACTGTCGCGAACTTCATGACTGCTCCTTTTTCTTTCCCGAAATTGCGTCGGGAAACGGGTAGGGCGGCCCGGCTCACGACGTACGCGAGAAAACATTTGTGTTTCGCCGCGAATCGCCTACAATGCAACCGCAGGGGTTCAGCCGGCAAGCCGCGAGGCCTGTTGCTGTGCACGGGGTTTTCTCACCTGGGCCGCCAAACCGAGAATGAGAGAATCCCTTAAACCCCGCGAAAAATCCGGGTGAATGTTGCGGCAAGGTGTTGGTTCCCACCCCGCCCTTTCTTCAATACACTACGTAACCGCAATCCAAAAAGTTCAATCGTTGTGATGCTGCGTTCATGCCTCTTTTGACGAGCGCTTTGGACTGCGGTTAGCAGGATGCGCCATATTCTGTACTCATATTTTGCGCACGGACAGTAACGGAATGTTTCGTCTAGAAAGTGAATCCACGCTACGCGGAATCACTTCAAGATTCGCGCAAGGATTGGATGATGATTGGGATGTAATTTCAAATACGGATAAGAGAATTGATATAGCTTTGGTAACATGCCGGGCGATGGATGCCGGTCACTACAACGGAGTTGACCTCTGATGCGCAAGATCATTTCGATATCATCCGTTTCCCTCCTTTTACTCGCGTTACCCGCGCCGTTCGCCTGGCCGCAGGCCACCAAAACGCCGGTCACCCGGCGAGGACCGAGTGTCGCTGCCGGCAGCCAGGGCGTGGTTGTTTCCGGCAAACCTGCGGCCACTGCGGCCGGCGTCAAGATTCTGGAACAGGGCGGAAACGCGGCCGATGCGGGCGCCGCGACTCTGCTGGCACTCTCAGTAACTTATGTAGGCGCGTTCTGCGTGGGAGGAGAAATTCCGATTCTGGTTTACGACGCCGACCAGAAAAACGTGAAGCTGCTCGAAGGACAAGGCGAGGCTCCTCGCGACCCCAAAGCCATCGCCTGGTACATGGAACACGGAATTCCGGACGGCGACGTGAAGGCAGCCGCCGTGCCGGGGACCATCGATGCGATCGTTACCCTGCTGAAACTTTACGGGACCAAAAGCTTCGCGGAGGTGGTGCAGCCGACGCTGGCGATTCTGGATGCCGGCGGCCCCAGTTGGTATATCGATACCGGCAGCGATAAGAGAATCGAAACCGGCGTGAACTGGCAGGCGGATATGGCGGTGACCTTTCGCAAATTGGTGGAATCGGAAAAGGCCGCGAAGGGTACGCGGGAGCAAAAACTGCAAGCTGTCTCGGATCGCTTTTATCGCGGCGACATCGCCGACGCGCTGGAAGCCTGGTATATCGAAAAAGGCGGTTTCTTGCGCAAGGCGGATTTGGCTGCACACAAAACTCCCGTGGTTGATCCGTTCACAACCACGTACCGCGGCTACGCGGTTTATAAGACCGGTCCGCTGACGCAGGGGCCTTATCTGTTACAGACGCTGCGCCTGCTGGAAGGCTTCGACCTCAAGAAAATGGGCTTCAATTCGGCGGATTACATCCACACCGTGATTGAAGCGGAGAAACTGGCGCTCGCGGATCGCGACGAGTATTACGGCGATCCGAATTTTGTGAAGGTGCCGATGCAGCAGTTGCTTTCCGATCAGTACACAAAAATGCGGCGCGAGCTGATCGATCCGAAAAAGGCATCTCTCGAGCTCCGGCCGGGCGATCCTTACAACATGAAAGCGACCAAGCCGCCCACAATCACCGGCCCCTGGCATGGTGGAACCACCGTGATGTGCGTGACGGATAAGTTTGGGAACGTCATCGCGGCGACTCCGAAGCGGACTCTCAAGCACGGCCGGCGTGGCCGGGCGCACGGGCATTATTCACGGAAGCCGGCTCAGCAGCCTGAACACGTTTGCGGGAACTCCCAATGTCATCCAGCCCGGCAAGCGGCCGCGCATCACGCTGAGCCCCACGCTGCTTTTCCGTGACAACCATCCCGTGATGGCGATTTCAGTTGCGGGCGGCGACCAGCAGGATCAGGCAGCGATCCAGGTCATCCTCAACTACGTGGAATTCGGCATGAGTCCCGAGGAGGCATTTAGGGCGCCGCGTTTTTCCACCGAGCATTTCATCAGCTCCTTCGGCCAGGACCGCGCCAGCCTGGGCAGCCTGTCTGTGCCGAACACCCTGCCCGAAGAAGTGAAGGCCGACCTGCGGGCTCGCGGCCACGGGTTACCGTGAGCCATGAGGGAGTGGGCGGAGTGGCGCTGATCGGCATTGACCCCAAGACTAAGCAGGCTACCGCCGTGGGTCCGGCCGCTGGGAAAATGGAATAGAGCCCGGGAGATCAGGCGGGATAATCAGAGAGTAATCCGGTCCGCGTATCAGTCGCCATCGCCGTGCTGGCGACCGACTGACCACATGCTTGCCTGATCCTTTTCGAATGGGTAGACGTGCACCATCCAGTTGAAAACTACGGGATGGAATGTGCCGCCGGCGGCATCGCAGGCTTCCTGGGTATCGATGGAACCACGAAAACTGAATTGCGGATGCGGCCCCCACGATTCCATTCTTCGACCGGCCGGGGCGGTGCAGAAATTCACGTGCTCGTGCCACTGCGCAACGCTCAGGGGAACGCGCTCATCGAGTTGCTCTTCGGTGAAGCGCTTTGGGGCTGTATACATCACGCCAATTAATTTGTAATCGTCGCCATGTTTTTCATAGAGCAGCGAGGTTGGGTGCTCGGGGTTGAAACGGAAGGCGGCTTCCATGGCGTAGGAAAAGTTGGTGAAGTGATACATCTTCTGCGGAAGCTCAGGATGGAAAATTTTGAAGCCATCGGCCAGCGCGGCATGGTAGTCGGTATATTTTTCTGAGGCTTTGCGCGCGGCGTCGGCGACTTGGCGGGCGCGATCGGCGTCTCCCGGCTTGGCTTGCCGCAGGGCGGTCATCTTCATGTGCGGACCCATATCCATGTGGCCTTCCATGGAATGCATGGCGTGCATGCTGGCATCGTTGTCGCCATCTTTTTCTTTAGCCTTGTCGGCGTCCATTTTCATGCCATTCATGTTCGACATGTCGTGTGCGGGCATATCCATGCTCGGCATGTTCTGCTGGGTGCTGGGCTGGGCGTTGCCGCCGGCGGGTTGCTGGGCCCAAGTGAATGCGGTGAGCAGGAAAAGGGAAATAAAAAGGATGGTTCGGTTGCGCATGAAGGACTCCTCTAGTTCTTATTATTAACCCTGCCGCAAGTGAGTTGTTTCTGCAAGCGAGGAGAAGTTTTGGGGATTACACAAGTAATTATTGCCACCCACGACCACGGGGGCTAAAAGCCCGGATCGATTTTGGGCGTCTTACGCGGCCCCTTCGACAGGCTCAGGGCAGGCTCTAGAAGGGCCGCTCTTCCACGGTGCTTTTCTGAGTGTTCTTCTATTCTGGATTTTCTAGGTGCTCTCCTATACCTGAGAAAGCGCGGAAGGTGACGGAGTGGCGAGGTTTCTGGTACATCTAGGTGCTTGACCCTCGCCTCTGCCATCTTTCTATTTTTCGCTGGAGTGTTGGGCGGAGCGCTGAATTCGGTGGCCGGGGGTGGCAGTTTCATTGCGTTTCCGGCGCTGTTATTTACGGGAGTTCCGCCGATTCCTGCGAATGCTACGAACACGATTGCCCTTTGGACAGGGGCGGCGGCCAGCGGTGGCGCTTACCGCAGCCGGTTGAACGTGCCCCGGCGGGTGATGGTTCCACTATTGACGGCCAGCCTGATCGGCGGGCTGGTGGGCGCGCTTCTGCTTTTGAAAACTCCGGCACATACTTTTATGCGAGTGCTGCCGTGGCTCACTCTGGGCGCGACATTGTTGTTTGCTTTTGGCAAGAAACTGGCGGGTTCGCGCGGCTCCGTGATTGAGCATGACACTACCTCCGGGATGCTGATAGGAGCGACGTTCTTTCAATTGATCGTCGCGGTTTATGGAGGGTACTTCGGCGGAGGCATGGGGATTGTGATGCTGGCGATGCTGGCAGCACTCGGCATGACCGACATCCACGCGATGAACGCGCTGAAATCCGTGATGGGATTTGTGATCAACGGGATTGCGGTTGTGACATTCGTCGTGGCCAAGGCGGTTTACTGGAAGCACGGGGCGGCGATGATTGCGGGGGGAATCCTGGGCGGATACTTCGGCGCGCATTACGCGTTGAAGCTGCCGCAAGCCTGGGTGCGGGTTTTTGTGGTGCTGGTGGGCGCGGGCATGACGGTGTACTTCTTCGTGGTGTCTTACTGAGAGGATTCGTCCGCCTTAGTGGATCGACTTACTGGATCGGCGCGGAGACGTGCTCGTGAACGATCAGCCATTTGCCGTCCTGATTTTCAAAGACCGCGGTCCAGCGGAAGTTGCCCATCTCCACCTTGCCGGCTTTTGTGGTCATTTCTTCTTTCACGGTCGCGGTAGCCCAGGCCAAATCGCCGTGGGGATGGATGGCGAGGTCGTCGTTCAGGGTGAATTTCGCACTCTTGTAGCCGGCTAGTTCGCCTTTCACTCCGGTTTCGTAGGCGTCCCAACTGTCGTATTTCAGCGGAGCGATGTCGAAGAATGTGTGCGGACCGGTGGCGTAGAACTTGGCCACGTTGGCGGTATCGAGGGTCGACCAACCGTCCCAGATTTCTTGCATGAAAGCTTTGTCGGGAGCAGGGCCGGTGGAGGACTTTTTCGCGGTTGGCTTAGGGGCTGCCGCGATGGCGGATAGTGTCAGTGTGAGCAAGCAAAGTGAAACGGTGAAAAGGCGCTTCATGCGTGAGTTCCTCTTTTATGTGGCCGCGAAGATGGGCGAAATTCTCGCATATGGCGGGCGATCTGCCAACTGCGCATTGACCGATTTCCACAACGCACGCTAAAATAGTTGAGTTTGCCTGTACTCGCCGAACCGTTCTGGGGACGCCTGCCCTGGCTGCTGAAGCGCCGTGGCGGAAAACACAGCAAGCAAGGAAAGTTCCAGCGGGTGCCAAGGTTGTACCCGTGTGCGCGTGACATGCGCTTGATGAACTGACTTTCACGACATTTTGACGGAGGCAAACGTATGTACGCGGTGATCCGCGCTGGTGGAAAGCAGTACCGGGTGGCGCCCGGGGATGTGATTCGAGTGGAGAAAGTGGCTACGGGCACCGATGGCCACGTGGATTTTTCCGACATATTGGCGGTCTCGGGCGGCGAAGGAAAGATCGGGAAACCGGAAGCGGAAGCACGAGTGGTCGGCGAAGTCGTGGAGGAAGGCCGCAGTCCGAAGATTTTGGTTTTTCACTACAAGCGAAAAAAGCAATACAAGAAGCTGCGCGGACACCGGCAGTCCTACACTGCGGTGCGCATCACGGAGATCGCTTTTGATGGGCAGAGCTTCAAGGCTCCTGAAGTGGCGAAGAAGCAGCCGAAGGTGAAGAAGGTTGCGGCGGACGAGCACGAGAGCGACTTCGAAGCGAAGAGCGCGCCCAAGCATGCGGCGAAGGGGCACGCGAAGAAGAAATCCGCTCCCAAGAAAGCGGCGAAGAAATCTACAACCAAGAAGAAAAAGTAAACGGAATCTGAAACGAGAACTGAGCTATGGCACATAAAAAGGGACAGGGAACTTCACGAAACGGCCGCGACTCGAACGCGCAGCGGCTTGGATTCAAGGCATTCGGCGGGCAGATCGTGCCTGGCGGGACCATCATTGTGCGGCAGCGCGGCACGCGGGTGAAGCCGGGGCTCAACGTGGGCCGGGGCAAAGACGATACGCTTTTTGCCAAGATCACGGGACGGATCAAATTCCTGAATAAGGGTTCGATGGGAAAGTTTGTGATGGTCGAGCCAATGGAAGCGGCTGAGTAGTTGTGGTGATGGGCGGGCTCGCCTCCGCAGGGGCTAAAGCCCGCAGGGTTTTAAGCGGCTTACGCGGCGCTGAAGCGCCGCTCTTCCACGGTGCCGAGGCGGCTGTTCTTGGCACGGTGCTAAAGCGCCGTTCTTGGCACGGTGCTAAAGCAGCTGTTCTTGGCACGGTGCTAAAGCAGCTGTTCTTGGCACGGTGCTAAAGCGCCGTTCTTGGCACGGTGCTAAAGCGCCGTTCTTGGCACGGTGCTAAGGCGCCGTTCTTGGCGCGGTGCTAAAGCAGCTGTTCTTGGCGCGGTGCTAAAGCGCCGTTCTTGGCACGGTGCTAAAGCAGCTGTTCTTGGCACGGTGCTAAAGCGCCGTTCTTGCAGGGGTGTTAAGGCGGCTGTTCTTTCAGGGTGCTGAGTCAGCTGTTCTCTCAGGCTGGCCACACATTCGAGAGTTTTTCCGCAGGCTGCTGAAGTCGTGCCCTACCCAAAGCGCTTAGTAGATAGCTTCGAGTTGTATCCATTAACACCGGAGTCAAGCCTCTACGGGCGTACGTCGAGCGTGAGCCAGAGGGGCTGGCCGGCGTAGAGGACGGGCAATTCCATGCGCTCGTCTTTGCCGGGAGAGCGAATTTTGTAGTCTTTGCCGGCGACGACTGTGGGCACGGAGAGCTTGCAGGCATCGCCGAGACCGATCTTGGCTTTGAAGTATCCCGCCACCATATTGCAGATTTCGCCGACCGCGTCACATTTCTGGGCTGCGGCTTCTTCCGCGGAGACTCCAAGCATTTGAGAAGCGATGGTGGTGGCGGACTGTAAGCTGCAACGGAGGCTGAAGACGGCGCAAAGCGGACCGGCGATTCCGACCATTCCGGTCACTTCGGCCAGAACGGGAACGTCGTTTGTTTCCGGAGAGGTAATCGTGGCTCCGACCATGGAGGAGAACACTTCGACTGCGGTTTCACGGAGGATGGCTGGCCAATCCTTTCGCGGCGCGACGTCGGTGGTTGCTGGTGCGGGTGCGCTCATCGACAATGGTTGCGTTCGAAGCTCTTAAGGCTTATCGGCGATTTGCGGCTGGCACATGAGAACTAAGGATTGAGGAAAGTCTAATGTGACGGCCGAACTCGCGTGGAGGGACGCGGCATGGTGGTGACCCGATATACTTAGGAATTCGATCGAGAGAGTTCGTTGGTCAGGAGTGGTAAGGCAAGGCGATGTTTATTGATGAGGCAAAAATCCGGGTGAAGGCGGGGGACGGCGGCAATGGCTGCATGGCCTTCCGCCGCGAAAAATATGTTCCGCGGGGCGGACCCTCGGGCGGCGATGGCGGCAAGGGCGGGGATGTGGTTATGGAATCGAGCGAGCGGCATAACACGCTGGTTCACTTCCGCTTCAATCCTGAATACAAGGCGGAGCGCGGACGCCACGGCGAAGGTTCGAACAAGACGGGGCGCGAGGGCGAAGATGTACTGCTGAAAGTTCCGGTGGGCACGATTGTGTACGACGAGGAAACCGGCGAAAGGGTCTTCGATTTCTCGGGGCCCGACCAACGCATGGTCATCGCCTGCGGAGGACGAGGTGGGCGGGGCAATGCGCGCTTCGCGACGTCGGTGCATCAGGCGCCGCGCGAACATGAGCCTGGGCGTCCGGGTGAGGAGCACAATTACCGGCTCGAATTAAAATTGCTGGCCGATGTGGGGCTGGTGGGTTACCCGAACGTGGGCAAGTCCACGCTGATCTCGCGTATTTCTGCGGCGCGACCGAAGATTGCGGATTACCCGTTTACTACGCTGGAGCCCAATCTCGGCGTGGTTGCGGTAGGGGATCTGAATAATGAAATCAGTTTTGTAGTGGCGGATATTCCTGGCCTGATCGAGGGCGCGCATGAGGGCTCCGGGCTGGGCACACAGTTTCTGCGGCACATTGAGCGCACGCGACTTCTGGTTCACCTGGTTGATGTGTCGGACGGGAGCGGACGTCCCGACGTGGTGAAAGACGTAGAAGTAATTCTGGGAGAGCTGGCGAGCTTTGGCGCGCACCTGGAAGAG
>JBAUVJ010000058.1:0-2019 GCA_049583165.1 Candidatus Sulfotelmatobacter sp.
TGCTGAGTCGAAATGCGCCCTACCGATGCAGAGCCCAAAAGCGATAACTCCAACCGGAAGGAGAACTTCTGGGTCCAGGCGGCCCGGTATAGTCAATTGGCATTTATTTTCCCCGCCGCTCTCGTGGCGGGATGGTTGGCCGGAGCAGCGCTCGACCGCTGGCTGCACACTACCTGGCTCTATCTTGCTGGCATCCTGCTTGGCATCACCGCGGGTTTCATCGAACTGATCCGCTCCGTGTTACGTGATACGAAATGAAGCACGACCGCAAAAGGAAATTACTGTTCGGGCGGGAAGGTCCGTCGCGTACTATGTGTGCATGGCGTGCTGATGTCTGACATAGTAGAAGCCGAACCGAACCCGGAGCCTGCCGCGGAATATTTCTACTCTGGCGCTCTGTTCCGCATTCGACGCTTCATGATGGTGCTGGCTCCGTTGCTGGTTGCGGCGGCCTTGGGGAAGTTTGGTCCGCGTCCCGCCGCCGGCTTCGCCTTCGGTTGTGCCATTGCGTATATCAATTTCCACTGGCTGAAGCGGGTGATTGCCGGCTTTGCCGATCGCGCCACCGGCACGGCCACTTCGCAAACCGGGCAGGGGATCGTGTTTCGTTTCCTCGTGCGGTACTTTTTGATGGCCCTGGGCGCCTATGTTATATTGACTGTTTCACCCGCGAGCCTGAATGGGCTTCTTGCGGGCTTATTTTTGCCCGTTGCCGCCATCGGCTGCGAAGCGTCTTACGAACTTTATGTAGCTCTGGCTCGGGGAATATAGCCGGAGCGACGGCGGAGAACAAGGTAACAGCAGCTTTATGCCTGAGCAACTTTGGTTTACGCAGATCTTAAATCGGCTGTTCGGGGGGGCTGTTACGTCCTTGTTGCGGGCCTTGCACTTCGAGCCGAAGTACCCGGCAGCTCCCATTCCAAATACGCTCTCGATGGAGCTTTTCGTCATCTCGTTTCTGCTGGTTCTGTTTCTTCTCGTCCGTTCGCGTCTTTCCGTCGACCGTCCCGGCGGGTTGCAGCATACTTTCGAAGGCATCGAAGGATTCATCCAGCATCAGAGCGACGAGATCATCGGCCACCATAGCGAGGCATATACTCCGTTCCTGGCTGCGCTTGGTTTCTTCATTTTGTTCTGTAATCTCATCGGGGTGGTTCCCGGCTTTGAGTCGCCGACCGCCGTGCCTATCGTTCCCTTGGGCTGCGCTATTGTGGCTTTTGTGTACTACCAGGCTCAGGGATTCAGGCACTCGGGAATTGGCTACCTGAAGCACTTCCTCGGGCCCTCGGACCCAACGATGTCGATTTTTGTCCGTCTCCCGCTGGCCTGTTTGTTACTGCCGATTGAGCTGATCAGCCATTTGGCTCGTGTGCTTTCGCTCACCATCCGTCTTTTCGCCAATATGTATGCGGGAGACATGGTCACTCTGGTTTTTATCTCGCTGGTGCCGCTGGGCGTTCCGATTTTGTTCCTTGGCCTCCACATCGGCGTATCGCTTCTTCAGACCTATATTTTTGTCCTGCTGACCACCGTGTATCTTTCAGGCGCGGTCGCGGAAGAGCACTAGAGCTCGGATTCAGTTGGAGTTTTGGGATGTGGCCGTTCAGCGTGAGGGCGTCTGTACGGGTGACGTCAACCACCCACTGGCGGTATTTCATACGAGGAGAAACACAATGAGTAAGCTAAGCAAGCTGTTCATGATACTTTCGGTGCTGTCGTTCGCCGTCCCGGCTTTCGCACAGGGCGGAGCCGAGGGCGGAGTCAACTGGGTTGCCATCGCCGCTGGTTTTTCGATGGCCTTCGCTTCCGGGATTTGCGCTCTGGCACAGGGCAAGGCGACCGCCTCGGCTGCCGAAAGCCTGGCCCGCAATCCTGCCGCTCGCCCTGGCATCCAGCTGGCGCTGATTTTAGGTCTAGCCCTGATCGAGTCACTCGCGCTCTATACGCTGGTGATCATCTTCGTCAAAGTGAAGTAGGAAATCCTGATGAGCGATTAAACGAAAGCCTCTGCTTGCAAGC
>JBAUVJ010000059.1:0-10128 GCA_049583165.1 Candidatus Sulfotelmatobacter sp.
ATCTATCACTCACTCACGCAGGATGTGATCGACGTGGAGAGCCTCGACGTAAGAACATTTGGCAATCCCGGTCAACTCGTCTCGATCGTGAGGGAGGCGGTGCACAGCGTTGATCCGAACCTGCCGATCGGTGGCATTACAACCATGGCCGAGCAGGTGGCGAATGACTTGGTGCAGGAGCGTTTGCTAGCGCGGCTGACGGCGATCTTTGGTGGGCTTGCATTGGGCCTCGCATGCCTCGGTCTTTATGGCGTGATGTCTTACACGGTGAGCCGGCGAAGCGGCGAATTTGGAATTCGATTGGCGGTTGGCGCTTCTCGGAAAGCATTGCTTTGGCTCGTGTTGCGTCAGGCGCATTCAGTGATCGGCGCAGGCCTTGCCATTGGATTGCTCTTGTCGTTTCTTGCTGGGCGGGTTCTAGCCAGCCTCTTATTCGACCTCAGTCCGCACGACCCTGCGACCCTCCTCGGGGCGGTCGTCGTGCTGCTGTTGGTCTCCGTTGGCTCGAGCCTAAAGCCAGCGTGGCGCGCAGCTCACCTGAACCCGAATGAGGCTTTGCGTGTCGATTAAGACACAGAGTCAGGAGACAAATGATTCACCTCAAAAATCTCGAACGCAGTTATAAAACGGCCGCCGGCCAATCCTGGGTGCTACGACGCATCAACCTCGAGATTCGTGAAGGCGAGTTCATCACCATCATGGGTCCTTCCGGCGCGGGCAAGTCTTCTTTATTAAATATTCTTGCCCTGCTCGACGATAGCTGGCAAGGCGAATACTGGTTTCGCGAGAAGGCTGTGCAAACGATGAAGCGCAAGGAGCGCGGGGAACTAGCCAAACGCAACATGGGAATGGTTTTTCAGAGTTACCACCTGCTCGACGATCTGACGGTTCGAGAAAATATCGATCTTCCGCTCTCTTATAAAGATATTCCGCACAGCCAGAGGCAGAGCATGGTGGCCGACGTGCTTGATCGCTTTCAGATTGTTGCCAAAAAAGACCTGTTTCCCAGCCAACTATCTGGTGGACAACAACAGCTGGTGGGGATCGCTCGCGCCGTGATCCACAAACCTGCGTTGTTGCTGGCCGATGAACCGACGGGCAATCTGCATTCGTCACAGGCCCAGGAAATCATGGAACTCTTTCGCGGACTCAATCAACAGGGGACCACGATCGTCCAGGTCACTCACTCAGAGGCGAATGCCGCCTACGGTTCGAGGACGCTCCAGTTGCGCGATGGTTGGCTGGTAGGCGACACGGCGAATCCTGAACTCCGGCCGCAAGAGGCGGTGAAGCAATGAAGTGTTCGCCCGCGGGCAAATGGCACCAGCTCTTGGCATGGGTTCTCATTGCCCTTACTGCAACAGCACATGCCCAGACCGGTACATCCGTTTCTTTTGACACGCCCAAGTCTGATATTCCCAGGTCGCACACTCCTATCGGCGCATATTCACCGAGCTATGTACCCGAACCGCAGCTCGCGAATTCCCCCCTGCTCACGCAGCTCATCCGTGACGGAAAATTGTACTTGTCGTTGAAGGATGCGATCCGCCTAGCGCTTCAGAACAATCTTGACCTGGCAATCGCCCGTTACAATTTGCCTATCGCGAACATGGACATTCTCCGCACCAAGGCCGGAGGAGTTTTCCGCGGCGTCAATACCGGCGTCGTACAGGGAACGCCGGGAGGTGGAGTTGGCGGGTTTGGCGCTGGAGCGCCCGGCGCGGGCGCTGGAGGAACCACGGGCGGTGCGGGCGGCGCGGGTGCTGGAGCATCTGGCCTGGTACAGTCCACTTTGGGGGCGGGCACGCCGGTTGCTTCCTACGACCCGACTATTACCGGCTCGGTGGGAGCCGAGCACCAAACTACTCCCTTGGCCAACCTACAAATTTACGGCGTGCCTTTGCTCCAGCTCAATACCGGACAGGCGAATTTCGGTTATTCACAAGCCTTTTCGACTGGCACAAGCTTTTCGGTGCAGTTCGATAACAACCGCCAGACCACGAATAGTCCTGATTTCAACCTGTCTCCCGCCCTCGGTTCGATGTACCGCATATCATTCCAGCAACAATTGCTTGCCGGATTTGGCTTCGGCCCCAATCTTCGCTATCTCCGGATTGCAAATAACAACAGAAAAATTTCTGATATTGCCTTCAAAGATCAGGTAATCACCACGGTCACGCAGATCGAAAACATTTATTGGGACTTGGTAAATGCCTATCAACAAGCGCAAGTGAGCGAACAGTCATTGGCCTTTGCGGAGAAATCATTCGACACGGCAAAGAAACAGCTCCAACTGGAAAGCATTCCCGCGATGGACGTGATGCGCGCCGAAGCCGAAGTCTCAAGGCGCGATCAGGATCTAACCGTAGCACGAACCACGCTACAGTTGCAGGAATTGTTGATTAAGAACGCGCTGACCAAACGCCTGGACGATCCCGTGCTGGAAGCTATGCCGGTGGTTCCTGTGGATCATCTGGAATCCACTGAGACGCCAGTCGCTCAGGCTGTGCAGGATCTCATCGCTCAGGCTCTGCGCGATCGGACCGAACTCGCCGAATCTGATGTCGATCTCGCGAACCGCCAGATCAGCAACAAAGCTGCCAGAAATGCGTTGTTGCCCTCGCTTTCACTGGTGGGATTCTATGGCGGTTCGGGATTGGCCGGCTTTCCGAATCCGGCCTATAACCCCGGCTCTAAGAATCCATCCACCGTTCCCGGTGACTTCTCGGGTGCGCTGGAGAATTCATTCAACAACACCGCTCCCGACTACTACATCGGATTAAATCTCAATATTCCGATCCGAAATCGAGTCGCCAAATCCGATCAATATCGATCCGAGCTGGAGTACCGCCAAGCGGAACTACGGCGGGAGCAATTGAAAAAGCAAATTCGCATTGAAGTTCGGAATGCTCAGTACACCCTTGAGCAAACTGCCGCTCGCGTGGAGGCAGCCCGCAAGGGGCGTGACCTCGCGCAGCGAACATTCGAAATCATGCAAAAGGAGCAAGATCTTGGGGCGGGCTCAACCTACCAAACGATGACCGCGCAGCGCGACCTCGCAGTAGGCGAACTCGACCTGGTCACGGCCATGACGGTTTACGAAAAGGCTAAAGTAGAACTTGATCGTGCCACGGGCAGCACTTTGGAACATAATGGAATCGACATCCAGGAGGCCCTAGCGGGCGCGATCCCTAATCCTGGGCCCTAAGCCATGCCAATCTCGGCCAAGCCGCCAGATCTCAGCGCTCCTGTGATCGTCACCAAGAATCTCAATCCTCCGCGGATCCTGGCAGCCGACGATCAGCAGCACATTCTTGAGGCGATCGAGCTGCTGCTCAAACCTCAAGGCTACAGAGTAGATGTAGTGCGATCGCCTGAGCTGGCGAGAGAAAGTTTGGCTGGCGCTTCATACGACGCCGCGCTGATCGATCTCAACTATACGCGTGACACCACTTCTGGCCGCGAAGGCCTCGATTTGCTTTCCGGGATCGTGGCGCTGGACAGCACTCTTCCGGTGATCGTCATGACCGCCTGGGGTAATGTGGAGCTGGCAGTCGAGGCTATTCGACGCGGGGCGCGCGACTTCATCCAAAAGCCCTGGGACAACGAACGGCTGCTTACGATCTTGCGCACGCAGGTAGAACTTCACCGCGCATTGCAGCAGGCGGAACGATTGGCAGCGGAGAATCGACTGCTCAACGCTCAGGGAAGCCGTGAGTTCATAGCAACTGCGCCTTCGATGTCGCAGGTGCTTGAAACCATCACGCGCATTGCACCGTCGGATGCAAATGTGCTGATCATGGGCGATCATGGCACTGGAAAAGAGGTTGTGGCGCATACGATACATGCGCTATCCCTGCGAGCTTCGCGTCCGCTGATTGCGGTGAATACCGGCGGCCTGGCGGAGGGAGTCTTCGAAAGCGAAATGTTCGGTCATGTAAAGGGCGCGTTCACTGACGCTCGCACCGATCGCATAGGACGCTTCGAACTGGCCGAGGGCGGAACGATTTTTCTGGACGAGATCGGTAACTTGCCTTTGCGCCAGCAGGCCAAATTGCTGCGAGTGGTCGAGACCGGAGAGATAGAGCGCGTAGGTTCGTCGCGCAGTAAGAAGGTCGATGTCCGCTTGATCTCGGCGACAAATTCCGATCTGGCCGCGGCATGCCAGACGGGCCAATTTCGCGAGGATCTTTTGTTCCGGCTGAATACCGTCGAGATCCATTTGCCCCCGTTGCGAGAGCGCAGGGAAGACATTGCAGCGCTCGCCGTTCATTTTTTATCGAACTATGCTTCGCGTTATCGGCGATCCATTCATGGGCTGGACCCTGGTGCGCTGCACGCCCTCATGCAATACTCCTGGCCCGGCAATGTTCGCGAACTGGAACATACTTTGGAGCGCGCCGTTCTGATGTGCCGCACAAATCAGATCCAGGCCGCCGATCTCGGCTTGGGCGCGACGCGGGTCCAAGCCCAGAATCTGGAAGATTTGAGTCTTGAATCGGTGGAGACTATTCTGATTCGCAAGGCGCTACAGCGCTTTCAGGGCAATGTGAGCCAGGCGGCCGAAGCGCTTGGCCTGAGCCGCGGCGCCCTGTACCGGCGGATGGAAAAGTATGGGCTCTAGCCCAGGCATAAGCGATACAACCAAACGAAATTTCCGGAAAACGCAACGTGCGCCCTTCGAGCGCCGCGTCGTACGCTTTTCCATATTGCTGGCCGCGCCCGCGCTCCTGGTCAGTGGCATTCTGATTTGGGTGCAACCCTGGGAATTGCAATCGAAGTTAATGTTGTTCGGCACAGAGCTGCTCTTATGTTTGTTGCTTGGCGTTGCGCTGCTCGATCACGTCATTCGCCCCTTGCAGACTCTCGCCAATGTTGTCGGTGCCCTGCGCGAAGAAGATTATTCGTTTCGAGCACGCTTGGCTGTACCCAACGATGCTCTCGGCGAGCTTTCGCTCGAAGTTAATACGCTGGCTGATTTGCTCGCCCAGCATCGCGCGGGGACTGTTGAGGCGACAGCCTTGCTGCAACGCGTAGTAGAAGAAGTCGATATTCCTATTTTCGCATTCGATCCACACGCCAAGCTACGTCTCGTAAATTCGGCCGGAGAAAAACTTCTGCAACAATCCTCCACGAAATTGCTGGACCGCACAGCTTCCGAGTTGGGATTGCAGGACTGTATGTCTTGTGAAAATCAAACCCTCGTCCCGCTCCACGCCCTCAGCGACGCGCGCTGGCTGGTGCGACGAAGTTCATTTCGCCAGCGAGGCGTGCCCCATACCCTGATCGTGTTGTCCGACGTCAGCCGCGCTTTGCGCGAAGAAGAACGACGGGCGTGGCAACGGCTGATTCGAGTGATGGGGCACGAGTTGAACAACTCGCTGGCTCCGATCAAATCGATCGCCGGCAGCCTGAACGCGCGGCTTTCCGCCATGGATGTTGACGCCGAACAGCACCAGGATTTTGCTCGCGGCCTCGGCATCATCGAAGAGCGTGCCGCTTCACTCAACCGTTTTCTCCAGGCCTATCGCCGGCTGGCGCAGATGCCGCCTCCGGTTTTGCAGTCATGTTCGATATCCAGCTTAGTGAAGCATGTCTCGGCGGTGGAAACCCGTGTCGCTGTCACGGTAGTCCCAGGCCCTGATATCGCGTTGATGGCAGACCCTGACCAGCTTGAACAAATGCTGATTAACTTGCTGCGCAATGCGGCCGAAGCGGTACTTGAGCCGCCAAGTTCCGCAGAAAACCCGAATGGATCGAATAGGCTCCCCGGCGGACAATCAGGGCCGGAAATACTTTTCACGTGGAAACTGACCGACAAAGACGTGATCCTCACAATCGAGGACAGCGGTCACGGTCTGATGAATCCGACCAACGTATTCGTCCCGTTCTATACCACAAAACCTGAAGGCAGCGGTATCGGCCTTCTGGTCTCGCGCCAGATCTCGGAGGCTCACGGTGGATCTCTCGAAATGGCAAACCGTGAGGGACAAAGAGGCTGCACGGTAAAGATTACGCTGCCGAGGAGCATTCCCCGAGGGAACAGCCTTCTGGTGGAGGGCAAGAACAATTGATTGCCCTCGAGGCCGCTAGCGCACGCGAAGATTTCTGAAAAGCAGTTCCTAAACCGCGCTACGCCGCTTTGCGGAAAGATTCCAACGCTTCCGCTTCCGAATCGTACACATCGAAGACGGTGAGCAACTTTGTAACTTGCAGCAAATCGCCCACACGTTTGGTGAGGTTCGTCAATTTGATCGTGCCGCCGGCGTTTTGCGCGGTGGTGCGCAGGGCGACCAAAGTACCAAGCCCGCCGGAATCAATGTAGTTGATCTCACCCAGGTTGAGAATGATGCGATTGTTCTGTGAAATTGCTTTCTTGACAGTCTCGCGCAATAGCGAAGATTCTTCTCCAAATACCACCCGGCCGCTGCAATCCACGATCAAAATTCCATCTTTGGTTCGCGTTGCCAGCTTCAATTGCATTGTGAGCCTCCTTGGCGCCGTAAAGCGGACAATTCTTTCTCGCCGTCGAGGCACCAGACTATCGCTTGCCGTTGGGTTTTAGCAAGCTTTCGTGAGCGAACTCCGGGAAGCCGATCAGGCTGCTATCACGTATAATCGACTCTTCCGGCTCATGAGCTACACCGTCCTGGCACGCAAATATCGTCCGCAGAAATTCTCCGAGGTCATCGGACAAGAGCACGTCACCCGCACCCTCCAGAATGCACTTGAACAAGGAAGGACTGCGCATGGCTACATCTTCAGCGGCCATCGCGGCATTGGAAAAACCACCGTAGCGCGCATCCTTGCCGCGGCTTTGAATTGCCGCTCGTCCGACAGGCCGGTAGCGGAGCCTTGTGGCATCTGCGAGTCATGTACCGAGATTCGCGCCGGCAACGCCGTGGATGTGATCGAGATCGACTCCGCTACCAATCGCGGCATCGACGAAATTCGCGAACTACGGGAAGGCGCGCGCTACCGTCCGGCGCGAGACCGCTTCAAGATTTATATTCTCGACGAAGCTCACCAAATCACTGACGCAGCGTTCAACGCCTTGCTCAAAACATTGGAAGAGCCGCCTGACCACATCGTTTTCATGCTGGCGACCACGCAGCCCGAGGACATCCCTCAAACGATACGTTCGCGTTGCCAGCACTTCAGTTTCCGCGCTGTGAAGTTCGATGCAATCGTAAGCCAACTGCGCGATCTCGTTGGACGCGAAAAGATCGAGGCGGATGACGATGCTCTTGCCCTTCTGGCCGAAGCCGGCGATGGCTCCATGCGCGACGCATTGTCGATTCTCGATCAGGCGATTGCATCGTCCAGCGGGAAATTAACAGCTGACTCCGTGCGCAATCTGGTCGGCGCCGCGCCAGCGCATATCCTCGAGGAAGTAATGCAGGCAATCGCTCGCGGCGCCAGTGAGGATGTGCTGCGGCAAGTTGACCACCTTATCGGTGAAGGCCACAGTCCAACGCACTTCGCACGGCAGATGGTGCGCTTCCTGCGCAATGCCACGGTCGCCAAAATTGCCGGAAAGGACTCTTCCCTGCTTCAGATATCGAGCGAAGAGCGCGAGCGTGTGGAGCGCGTCGCCGGTTTGTTTGGCGAAGAAGATCTCACTCGCCATCTGCAAATCATGCTCCGAACTCATAGCGAGCTGGGTTACAAGCAGGAGCAGCGTTTTCACTTGGAGCTAGGCCTGCTCAAGATGGCGCACGCGCAACGCCTGCTTCCCATCGAGCAACTGCTGAGTGAGGTGGCCATTTCCTCGAATACCCAAAACTCTGACGCGTCAGCCCCGAGAACCTCGGCGCGGCCTACGATTGTGCCTTCCGCTGCCAGTGAACGACGCACCGAGCCGGTTGCGCCCGCGCGTCCCAATCACGTTTCGCCGTTTGCGGCGGATTCCGCGCGCAAGGGCACTCCCCGGCAGGAATCTTCCACCGACTCAGTTTCGGCCAGCGGAGCGCGTGTGATCATGGGCTCCGCAGCTCCTGCAGATCTCAACGAAAATGCGCTCGTGGTTCGGATCGATTCCTCCCCAGAACCGCAGAGAGAGCCGCAGCCGGGACTACAACTGCAAGCACCGTCTCCGCTTTCTACAGTCCCGTCAGAAACCGCAGTAATGGCAGCGCCGATGGAAAGGATCGAGAAGCTCCGAGGCGCGGTACTTCGGGCGCTCGCAGATGGCAATCAGCGAATTCTGGTATCGATGCTCGACACAGGCGAATGGGCGGTCGAAGGAAACGAACTGGTGATTAAAGTATCCGAGTCACAGACTGTCGTCGATATGTCTTTGGGAGCCGAGGGCAGACGGCTCGCGATCGCTTCCGCCAGCGGAGTCCTGGGCCGGGCCGTCAAATTGAAGATAATTCCCGGCTCGGCTGTTGCAGCCACGGAAGTAAAGCGCAACGGTGGTGGCAGGTCCAGCGGCGCGGGCTCGGAGCCTACGGGACGCAATCGCGCCGAGCAGGACGCGGTCGTCCGTCGGCTGCAAGAGAAATTCGGCGCGCAGATTCGCACCGTGATCGACTATAAGGAGAAGCGGTAAAGCCATTATGGGCGGATTCAATTTGCAGGAACTCATGTCGAAAGCCAAGTCGCAGTACGATACCCTGCAGAAAAAAATGCAGGAGACGGTGGTGGAAGCCTCTTCTGGCGGAGGCACGGTAACGGCGAAGATGGATGGTCGCAAGCAACTGCTCAGCATTCGCATCGACCCCGAGGCCGTGAGATCCGGCGACGTGGAAATGCTGCAGGACTTGGTCCTTGCTGCGGTAAATGAGGCCGCGCGCAAAGTTGATGGAGCCATGCAATCGACGGTCGGCGGTATGCTGGGCGGTCTGGGCATCGGTGGACTCTGAAATATCAGGTGATTTTGCGATTGAACTTCGATTTGATCCGCTGATCTTCCAATCGCAAAATCGCGCAATCACTCGATTTTCCTATGTCTAAATTTGCTGAGCCGATGTCGCGGCTGATTGACGAGTTGAAAAAGCTGCCGGGCGTTGGCACGAAGAGCGCGCAACGGCTGGCATTCTATATTCTTCGCGCAAGCGATGAAGATGCCGAGGCGCTGGCTGCAGCTGTACGCGACGTCAAGGCCAGCCTGCGGCTCTGCTCCGTGTGCAACAACATTACCGACGTGGACCCGTGTGTTTACTGCACCAGCGCGACGCGAAATCAGCGGCAGGTGTGCGTCGTCGAAGAGCCGACAAATATTGCCGCCATCGAAAAGACGAAGCATTTCAACGGCGTCTACCACGTGCTGCACGGTTCGCTTTCGCCGCTGCACGGCATAGGGCCGGAGCAGTTGCGCATCGCAAACCTTATTGCCCGTGTCGACGCAGGCAATGTGGATGAAGTGATCGTGGCCACCAATCCCACGGTGGAAGGCGAAGCCACCTCCGCCTATCTTTCGCAGCAGCTTAAGCGAGCGGGAGTAAAAGTGACGCGCATTGCCATGGGCATTCCCGTCGGCAGCGACATCGAATACACCGATGAGATCACCATGCTCAAGGCCATGGAAGGCCGCCGGGAGTTGTGAAGTGCAGTTTCTAGTTTCCGGTTTCTAGTTCCACAGGCTCGTCCTTGAGGAAGACGTTCAACTCTTGCTCGGCGGGAGTCAGTCCTTCGGGAAGGGTACCGCGGTTGTATTCGGCCATGCGGTTCTTCCACTTGAGGAAATCGGTAATGCTTTGCGGTTCAACGCGGACCTCGACGCGGCGCAGGCTGGCGAGCAGCAAATTCATTTCATAGCGGAAGCCCGTGGCGCTACGGAGATTCTTCGCCGAGGGATGGATCGTTTCGATTCTGCCCCGTCGGAGTTCAAGCAGTCCCCAGCCCGCGGGCAGATCCTCGTAGCGCACGAGTCCGGCGGGCACCAGATAGAAGCGCTCACAGCCGACTCCCTGCTCCGGTTTGAGACGGAAATGTTTGCCATGGTCGGCCTGAAAATCCGAACGCGTGACTTTGCACTCGACCAGGACGGAATGGCAGGCTCGCTTCCAGCCAATGGCGTCGGGCATCTCGCCGCTGACGCAGGCCTGCTCGGAGAGCACGACTCCACAGCGGTAGCGGCGCAGCCAGTGGACGGCTTTCTCGACTAGTTGGGCGTGAGTCATC
>JBAUVJ010000060.1:0-9592 GCA_049583165.1 Candidatus Sulfotelmatobacter sp.
TGGGCTCGATTCGCCTCGCCGAGTTGCTGGATGAAGACCTTGCTCGCGAGCATCAAGCGATCTCGGCTACGTTGTCGCTTGTAACCGTCGGGGTCTCATCTTGATGTGCGGCAATCGCTTAGAGAAAGCCGATGTGCAACTGGCGTAACATCGCGATTTCAGACGTTTACCGGCTTTTTGAGAACAAAACCACGGGATGGTGCTATTCGGTTTGCCCGACGACTTGGTACCGCCTCGTTTTGTCGGGGAGAAGAAACTCGTAGACTTGAAGAGACTCATATCCGGTCTGGTGCTCGCCGCTTGCGAGTTTGGCCTTGTAGTCGCCCAATGCCAGGACCCGGCCAATGGACAGCTCAGACCGCAGTTCATACTTCTTTCCATGAATGACAACCTCTAACTCCTGAGTGCCGTTAGGGTCCATGCTCGATGAACTAACGTGAACATTGATGGTGTACTCAGCCGGCTTGGGATCTCCTCCGGCCCAGGCCAACGCGGAGAACAACAGGATAGCAAGTGTGATTGTCTTCATCGAGTTCCTCGTTTCTGCATTGTGAGTGGACTGTAGCACGATGCTAGCCTCGAAAAGGATGTGATTACATACGAGTGAAACGTGTAATTGTTAACAACAGCTGCGACTTCTCATCAGCTAGAATGGCGCGTCAATGAACGACCCCAGTTCCGTGCTTATTCTGAAACACGAACCACAGTCCAAGATTTGGAGCCCTTTGCCGGTATGGATCTTTTTGTTCCTGAGTGCAGCATTGTCATGGACAGTGTGGCTCTGTCCGATCGACCATCGGCTTGCGCTCATTACGACGTTTCACGGCTGGCGGAGCACGTGGCCTTTATACAACGTAAAACTGGTGGTCGGAAACGCCCTGCCCGGATTACTCGCATTGGTCTGGGCAGCCGTGCAGGACAAACAGGAACTCCGGGATCTATTGTCCAGCCTGTGCGCATGGAGAACCAAATTCAGATGGTATGCGCTGTCAATGGCGCTGCCCTCCTTCGTCTTCGTGGTTTCTGCATGTATGGTGCTGGCGCTTTTTCCTGGGAAGCCGGGTCGTCTATCTGCATTGGCTCTAGTAAATACACTTCTGGCACTGCCAACGGGGCCGGTGTGTGAAGAAATAGCCTGGAGAGCTTTCGCACTGAGAAAGCTTCAACATCGTTATTCGCGTTTGCGGTCGGCGTTGATTATCGGTGTGTACTGGGCGGTATGGCACGTTCCAGGATGGCTGCTTACGCTGAAGCTTCTGACCGCTCTGCAACTAGTTATAATTTTTGGGAACCTTATTTGCTGGTCCGTTATCTTTAGTTATTTATACGAACGAAGCAGGCAAAGCTTACCTGTCACGATTCTTCTCCATTCAACTTATATGATAGTTTCAGCTCAGACTGCCGGGGTGCTCGGAAGGGGCACGATTATAGAGATTCGGATCGCAGCAGCAATTTCCTTGTGCTTGGCGGCAATTTTTGCCAGAAAACTGGCAATGGACCGGTTTATCCCGCCGGCCCCCGAAGGCATCTTGGCGCAGGATCAGTCTGTGCCGCCGCGCGCATAGCTGGCGTAACATCGCCATTACACTCCTTACTTCTCTGAAATACCCATTCATCAAACCGTAGTAGAATTTCACCCACTCGAAATATGACAACCACAGCCGCTCACAACCGCCCTGATCGCACAATCTCCCTCGACTCAATCCTGGCAGCTCGCCAGCGGGTTTATCAGGCCGCGGTCCGGACGCCGCTGGTTCGCTTGTATTACAACGATGCTCCCGCCGAAATTTATCTCAAGCTCGAATCGTTCCAGCCGATCGGTTCGTTCAAGCTACGCGGTGCTTATAACGCAATATCTCTGCTCAGCGGGCAAGATCGCGCGAAGGGAGTGTGGACCGTCAGCGCAGGCAACGCCGCCCAGGGAGTGGCGCTCGCTGCCCGTACTCTCGGAACCCGCTGCGAAGTTCTGGTCATGGATACTGCGCCAGTCGCCAAGCTCGAGGCAATCAGGCGGCTCGGCGCCGGCATCCGTCAAGCGTCCATGGATGAGTGCTGGACCGCGGTAACCGAACGCAAGCATCCCGCGTTTCAGGGAGTCTTCGTTCATCCCTTCGACGACGACGATTTCATCGCTGGCAATGCGACCGCCGGTCTGGAGATTCTCGAAGACTTGCCAGACGTAACCGCGATCGTCGCTGGCTTCGGCGGAGGCGGCCTCAGTTGCGGGATTGCATCTGCCACGGCCGCCCTGAAGCCGGATGTGAAAGTATTTGCCGCCGAACCTGAGACCGCTGCGCCTCTTCACCTGTCGTTTATTAAAGGTTCAGCACAAAAATTTCCCGACTGGACAACGAGTTTTGTGGATGGCTGCGGCGGCAAGTCAGTCCTGCCCAGTATGTGGACTCTGGCCAGCCGCCTGCTGGCTGGCTCGATCGTAACTTCGCTGGAAGAAACCCGCCGGGCCATGGCCATCGTTGCCGCACGCAATCACCTGATCTGCGAAGGAGCAGCCGCCTGCGCTGTCGCCGCCGGACTCAGCGGCAAAGCCGGAAACGGCAAGATCGTGTGCGTCGTCAGCGGCGGAAACATCGATCTCAACAAATTCTCGGAATTGGTTTCAGCCTAGACTTCCTTCCTGCGCCGTTACCCGAATCATCGAGCCTTTTTGAAAAGAACAAATACTAGGGTGTGAGGGATTGTGCGGCTGCGGATAGCGCGGCTGCGAGCCCATCGGATTTTGGTAAGCCGCCTTGGGCCAAGTCTTTGCTGCCGCCGCCGCGTCCGCCGAGTGGAGCTACGGTTTGCTTGAGAAGCGCGGCCATGTCATGAGGCTGGCGCGCGGATTGAGCGAAGACAAGCGCGGGTTGCGGCGAATCGGTGGCGAGCAGGGCGACGACGATGGGCGAGAGGCGGGTTAATTTCTGCGCGAGCAGTTTGAGGTAGGCGAGGTCGCGGTCGGTGAAGTTGCGGATGACTATTTTGCGGCCGTTGGCCTCAGGAGTTTCGGCCAGAAGCGCGGCAGCTTGCGCGGCAGCGAGATCCTCCTGAGATTGCTCCCGCTGTTTTCGCAGCGACTTGATTTCGTCGAGAGATTTGCGGGCTTGCTGGGGAACGTCGTAGATGTGCGAGGAAAAAAGCGCGGCGGTTTCGGTGAGAGCGTTGAAATCGCGGCGAGCGGTGGAGACGGCGCGCTGGCCGGCGACGAATTCGATGCGGTATCCCTGGCGAACTTTTTCGGACTTGCGCAGGAGCAGGCCGGCAATTTGTCCGGTGTGGGCGACGTGGGTGCCACCGCAGGCAGTGAGGTCGAAGTCGCGTATGTCGATAAGGCGGAGCTGGTCGCGTTCGGCGGGAGGAATTTTTCGCAAGCCGAGTTTGACAGCTTCGTCGCGGGTGACGTAGCGGATATCAACGGGGCGATTCTCCAGTACGATTTCGTTGGCCAGGCGCTCGGCGGATTCGATTTGATCCTGGGTGAGCGAGGGAGGATCGAGATCGTCGATTTGCAAATCAATGGAGCAATAGTCGTCGGCCATGTGGAAGGAAACCGTCGGCATATTAAAAAGACGGACGAAGGCGGCGGAGAGCACGTGCTGAGCAGAGTGCTGTTGCATGTGGTCGCGGCGGCGGGCGGCGTCGATAGAGCCGTGGATACGGCTTCCGGGCTGGACATCTTTCAGCGGAGCTTCGAGATAGTGGACGATGTGGCCGTCCGCGGTGTCAGCAACTTCGGTGACGCGGAACCTGGCGGAGTCCATTGCAGAATTGTCCAGACTGAGCCAGCCAGTATCGTGGACTTGGCCGCCACTGGTGGGGTAGAAGGCTGTGCGGTCGAGAACGATCGCTGGGCGCGGGGTTTCGAGGACTGAATGGATTTCGCCGTCGAAATCGTAGAGAAAAGAGTCGTTGTAGTAGAGGCGGTCGGTCATGCTGGATTCAGGATAGGGATGGAACGCCAGGTTATCAAGTCGTTCCGTCAATGATGCATCGTCCTTCGGAATCGCGGGAGCGATGTTATCTTTAGTGGTTGTACGGGCTGCATAGCCAGATCATGGACATTCTCTCCAAACTTTTTGAACAGCATTTCAACGCGCCGCCCGTGCGGATACAGCCGGTGCAAGGAGAACTGGGCGGGTCGGGACGGAAGATTATCCGTCTGGCGAATGACAAGTCGAGCGCGATTGGAATTCTGTATGGCGTGCGCGAAGAGAATGTGGCGTTTCTCGAATTCTCCAGGCACTTTCGCAAGCACAGGCTGCCGGTACCGCAGATTTACGGGGAGGATTTGAGCCAGGGAGCGTACCTCGAAGAAGATTTAGGGAGCGCGACGCTGTTTGAATTTCTCTCTAAAAATCGCAGCGGAGAGAACATTGCGCCCGCGGTGATTGAGGTTTATCGCAAAGTGGTGGCCTTATTGCCGCGCTTTCAGGTTGAGGCAGGACGCGATTTGAATTACAGCGTTTGTTATCCGCGCGGGAGTTTTGACCGGCAATCGATTTCGTGGGACCTGAATTATTTCAAATATTATTTTCTCCGGCTGGCGGGAATTGCATTCAGCGAACAGGCGCTGGAAGATGATTTCGACAGCTTGACGAATTTTCTATTGAGCGCCGACCGCGACTATTTCATGTACCGGGATTTCCAGTCCCGCAACGTGATGCTCAAGAGTGGGGAGCCGTTTTTTCTAGATTATCAGGGCGGGCGCAAAGGAGCGCTACAGTATGACGTTGCTTCTCTTCTGTACGATGCCAAGGCCGATCTGCCGCCGGAGTTGCGCCAGCAATTGCTCGATCTTTATATCGACCGGCTCGGCAGTTTTATAAAAATCGAGCGCGACGATTTTCTGCATTATTTTTACGCGTATGTTTATGTGCGCATCTTGCAGGCGCTCGGGGCTTACGGATTTCGCGGATTTTACGAGCGCAAGGTGCATTTTTTGCAGAGCGTGCCCTACGCGCTGAAAAATTTGCGCTGGCTGCTGCACAACGTGAGGTTGCCGATTGCTTTGCCGACGCTGATGGAAGCCTTCAACAGCATGCTGGCGTCGGAAAAATTGCAGGGGCTCGCTTCGGACGCGGATAACTTGACCGTGCGGATCATGAGTTTTTCATTTCATCGTGGCATGCCGAAGGATGAAAGCGGACATGGTGGCGGGTTCGTATTCGATGGACGGAGCCTGCCGAATCCGGGAAGGGAAGAACGCTTCAAGACGCTGACGGGACGAGATGCGCCGGTGATCGAGTATTTGAATCAGCAGGAGAGCGTGCATCAGTTTATGGCGAGCGTGATGTCGCTGGTGGATGCCAGCGTGAACAACTACCAGCAGCGCGGGTTCAAGAATCTGATGGTTTCTTTCGGCTGCACCGGCGGACAGCATCGCTCGGTGTTTCTGGCGGAGCAGTTGGCGAGGCGCTTGCGCGGACGCAATGGAGTCGAGACGCTGGTGAGGCATCGGGAGCTGGAGGCGGCGAATGCGGGCTTATAAGGAAGCGAGCCAAGCGCGTGATTATTGTGTCGCGAAGTACGCGACACTTCACGCGGCTCGCCTAGGCCCTTCGCAGCGCAAAAGGCGCGCGCTCAGGATGACAAGTTAATGAGGGCGATGATCCTGGCCGCCGGGCTGGGGACGCGCTTGCGGCCGCTCACCAATGAGCGTCCCAAGGCTCTGGTGGAAGTGGATGGGCGAACGCTGCTGGAGATTACGTTATCGCGCTTGCGCGGGTTTGGAGTTCACGAGGTGATCCTCAATGTGCATCACTTCGCCGACATGGTTGGGGATTATTTGAAGGCGCACGACAATTTTGGCATGCGGGTTGAAGTTTCGCGCGAAGAGATTTTGCTCGACACCGGCGGCGGGTTGAAAAAGGCCGCTTGGTTTTTTCTTGAGGATGCCGGCGCTTTGGATGATCCGTTCATTCTGCACAACGTCGATGTCGTCAGCGCGATTGATTTGGGTTTGATGGTGCAAGCGCACAATGCAAGTCAGGCCCTGGCTACGCTTGCGGTGCAGGACCGTGAGACCTCCCGGTACTTGCTGTTCGATGAGAAGTTTCGGCTTTGCGGACGGGGAACTGGACGGTCTGACTCGCCGCACGCGCAGGCGCTGGCGTTTTCCGGTGTCCACGTGATTTCGCCCCGTCTGCTTCCGATGATGACGGAGGGTGGCGCTTTCTCGATCATCGATTTTTATGTGCGTCTGGCCGCGCAGGGAGAAAAGATTCTTGGGTTTCGGGCTGACCAATATTATTGGCGCGATCTCGGACGGCCGGAGAATGTGGCGCAGGCGGCGCAGGACTTTAAGGATAAGGTTCTTTCTTGATAAGAAGTGAGCGGCCGGTCCTGACGCGGCTAAAGCCGCCCCCCTTCAAAACCACCTCCGAATCGAAATTCTTTGGCGGTTTATGAGGACGTACCTTTCGAGTTGGTTGTCACTTCAAGCCTTCGACGACGTAGAGGTCGGAGAGGGTTCGGATGTAGCCGTAGACGTAGGCCTTGGCATCCGGAGTAATCGTGATTCCACGAATCGTATCGATGCCTGCGGCATCGGCTGGTACAAGGTCCTTCCACAGTTTTCTTTTTCCGGTGGAAAGCTCGAGCTCAAAGACTTGGGCGGGAACTTCTCCAAAGCGGAACAGATAGAGAAGTCGGCCATCTCCAGTCCAGCCTACGGGAGCTTCGTCTGGCTCGGTGCCGGAGACGAGCATGGGTTCTCCTCCGGCAATGGGATAGAGATAGACTTTGTGGTCCGGACCGACTGCGGCAACCATGTCCCCCTTGTCGGAAAGCACGACCGGCGGGTTCACGCCCTCAGGGCTGATCGCACGAGGCTTACCTTCGTCAGGAGATTCCACATAGAGACGAAAGCCGTGCCCGGTCTCATTCCCCAGGAAGACTAATTGTTTTCCATCGTGAAGCCAGCGCGCCCAGAGATGATTGATGGAATCGTGGGTGAGCGGCTGCGCTTCGCCCACTCCGGTGGGTTGCAGCACAAGCGGCGAGGGCGTGATGTTGGGCCGAGCCAGCGCCCATTTTCCATCCGCCGACAACGCCATCCCGATTCCTTCGCTCAAACGAATGGCTGGAGAGTTGTCTGTCTTGCGAAGATAGACAGCATACTTCGGTCCTCCCCCTTCGCCAGTCTCGGCGAAAAGGACGGTGCGGCCATCGGCTGATAAATCTCCTGGGGTCGACCAGTCGAGCCACGATAAGTCGCGCTCCTTGGTCTCGCCGGGAGGGAGGCCGATCATTCCGGCGCGGTCGTTGCCGCGGGTGAGCAGGACGTGGCCGTCGCGATCAACGTCGAGCAAAGTCAATTCTCCCGGAACGCGTGCCAGCAATCGCACGGTGCCAGCGGGGGTGACCGCATAGAGAGAGCGATCGCCGCCGGTGCGTGTGGCAGTGAACCAGATTTCATCGCCGCTGGGCGACCATGCGATTCCCTGAATGCTGTCCCAGCCGGTCGAAAGAGTTGTCTTCTTGCCGGCGAGATCGACCATGGCAACCGCGCCGCCGTCGTCACCGAGCTGAGGATGGTCGATGAAGGCGATGATATCGGCTTTAGGGGAAATGCGAATGTGGCCGATCCATCCGTCCGCTTCATAAAGCAGTTTGCCCGGGGGAAATTCGAGGCGGTGGCGGCCTTGATCCTGACGAACGATCGCGAGAGTAGTCCCGTCGGGAGCCCAATCCGCCCATTCGACGTTGTTCATGATCTCGCGTGGAGCGCCGCCAACCAAGGGCACGCGCGCGAGTGTGCCGGAATAAAGAAACTGCGCGACGGGATGGCTGCGCAACGAAAGCGCCATTTCTCCGGACGAGGAGACCGCAAGCACGTCGGCTCCGGCAGGTTCCAACTCATGCGACTCCGGACTTTCCGGACGCGTGGTAAAGAGCTGTAAAGATTTTCCCTCCCACGCGGCGCTATAAATGATGGTTTTGCCATCGGGTGCAAAACGCGCAGCGTGCACCATGCCACGACGGAAGGTGAGCGGATGGTAGACCGGCAAAGAGGCTTGGGCTTCGTGGCGCTGCAACAAGAATTTTCCTGCGACGATGCCGATGATCAAAGCAATAGCGACTGCCAACGCGGTGAAGAGCACAGGTATTCGCGAGTACGGCGCCGCAGCGGCGGGCGTTACGGCTGGACTCAGCAAGTTGCTCGTTGCGCTCGCGGCGCGCACACGGGATGTATCCAGAGAGCGCTTGATGCGTTTCAAATCTCCGCGCAGCTCGGCGGCGGTCTGGTAACGAAACTCGCGCTCTTTCTCGATCGCCTTGAAGATCACATCCTCAAGCTTGGGAGGGAGGGCTGGATTCGCAATAGATGGAGAAGCTGGTGTGCGATTCAGAATGGCTTCGGAAATCACGCCACTGCTACTGCCGGGGAATGCGAGAACTCCAGTCGCCATCTCGTAAAGCACGGAGCCGAAGGCGAACAGATCTGTGCGCGCGTCGAGATCTTCGGCGCGGACTTGCTCGGGCGACATGTAAGCCACGGTTCCAATGGTGGAACCGGGGGTGGTCATCATCCCGCCTTCGGTGGCGGTGAGCAGCGCGGATTCGGAACTGCCGCCGCGATGTTCCGGGGACAGCTTGGCGAGGCCGAAGTCGAGCAACTTGGCCTGCCCACGCTTGGTAACAAAAATGTTCGCGGGCTTGATGTCGCGATGGATGATGCCTTTGGAGTGCGCCGCATCGAGGGCGTCGGCAATTTCAATGGCCAGGTTCAGCAGTGTTTCCGTGTCCATCGGCCGCCCAGCGATGCGATGTTTCAGGGTCTGGCCTTCAAGGAACTCCATGACGATGAAGGCTTGGCCATCTTCCTCGTCAACTTCATGGATGGTGCAGATATTGGGGTGGTTGAGAGCGGATGCGGCGCGGGCCTCGCGCTGAAAACGGTCAAGGGCCTGGCGATCTTTGGCGAGTTCCTCGGGAAGAAACTTGAGTGCGACGAAGCGGCCCAGTTTGATGTCTTCAGCACGGTAGACGACACCCATGCCGCCACCGCCCAGCTTTTCGACGATGCGGTAGTGCGAGATGTTCTTGCCGATCATTCTCTTGCGATCATGTTCTTGCCGATCTATGAAAAGAACCCGTCCCCGTGCGCGCGATTATCTTAGGGGCGAAGGCTCGGCAAGTCAATCAAGGGCGGATGCAGATTAGTATCCGTTTTCGCTGATACGCTTTTGCAAGGGTCTGCACTATCTGCATGTGAGGAACGCAATCAGTGAATAGACAGCATAGTGATCGAGGTAAGCGGGTGTCACGCCGCGCGCTGCTGAGCGCGTGTCTTTGGGTAGTCTTTTCATCCGGAGTTGCGATCGAGGCGTTTGCGCCGCGACTCAAGATCGAGAACCACGCCTTCGTGATGCCGCCATCCGTCATGCGACAAGGAGCGCAGATTCGTCCGGACGCTCTGGTCGCGCTCGAGAGACGAATGCAGTGGGCCGCAGCTATTCTGACGATCGGCGGGGCGCTCGCGCTCGCGTTCTGCCACCGGCGAACGCTGACGGGCGCACTGCTCGTCCGGCAAAGTTTCGATCCCGAGAGTCTTCGCGTCCCAAATCATGCAAGGATTACCGCCGCCAATAGA
>JBAUVJ010000061.1:0-20427 GCA_049583165.1 Candidatus Sulfotelmatobacter sp.
TGCTCGCTACTATACAGCGTTGCTACTCGGCATCTTTGAAGAGATTTAGGATGGAGCCGACGAGCGGACTTGAACCGCTGACCTGCCGATTACGAATCGGCTGCTCTACCAACTGAGCTACGTCGGCCTTGGTTGGACGATTTCAGTTTACCAAATCGCAGCGCAAAGCAAACTGCCAGCCGCAACCGCAAGATTCCTGACGAGGACGAGCTTGGGCGAGTTTGTCGCACTTGCCGCAAAATGACTGGCCCGGTTGTACTGCGGCGCCGCATCCATCGCAGAACATGATTTCCTCCAATTCGTTATCGTTGTAGCCGACTATCCGTTGCTCAAGTGTTGGTACGGAATTCTCGCCCCGCAGTTCCGCTTGAGTAAAGAATCAGTTAAGACAAATCTTATTCAAGAGTCGGGAGATACAAATCTTTCGATCAAAACGAAAAGGCCGCCCGGCAACTGGGCGACCTTTTCTTTTCAAGGGAGAATAGTTCCAACGGAGGCAAAGCCGTCAAAACTTTCTGTACAAAATCTTATGAGCCGAAAAAGGAAGGTGTCAAGCAATTTTTGGTAAATAAATGTCTTTATTTTCAATAACTTGCATAACATGGCAATACTTAGGTGTAGTGTTCCAATTTGAGACACAAACCACCCCACCGCGCTCTAAGCCAATATTCCTGAGTCACTTAAGACGGTTTGAACCCTCAGAGGAGGACGGGTGCGCAACCGGAGATCGGGACGCCGTGGGCCCCGATAGGTCGAGGGAAATGAATTCCGCTTGGTCGGCCCGGCCAAAGACCGGACCGGGAAAATAGCGCCGCAGGAGAACTCGCGCACCGCCAAAAGCGACTCCCGCCGCAAGAGAGATTGCGCCGACGATGATGCACAGCACAATAATGTTGACCAGCAAGTTGGCGATGTTGTTTTTCTTGTCGAAATACGTGTTCTCGTTCCAGGTCACGCTGGCTTCGTAGTTCACCGCGCCCAAAAGAGTTTGCGCGTCATTCTGCGAGATCGGTCCGGAGGCGATGGCAACGATCGGTCCGGTGCGCTTATCGAAAAAGGTTCCAACATTTTCGACGGCTTCCACTCCGGCCTGCGGTTGCGCTCCATGATTGGCCGCATCGATGCGCCGCAAATGTTCGGCAGCCAGCGCCGGCGTCGGATATTCGATCAACATCAGCGTGGCTTGGCCACCGGAAGTGGAGTACTGGCCCAAGGCAATTTCAGGGTTCGCGCTGAAATCGACGAGATCGGCGGGAAGTGGAGACGCGATCGCTCCCAGGCCGAGCGGGCCTTCTGCGTATTTTTCAGTGTTCGCCTGGTAGCCGTGGTGAGGCATAAAGGCGAGAATCGGCGGCAGGTTGCCCGCATTTCCGGCAGGGCGAGGCAAGACTCCGGCGAGTTCTCGCAAGCTGGCGGCAGACATCACAGACATTTCGCTGAACAACGCATCCACCAGAACGTTTCCACGATAAAACAGCACGCGCTGGTTCAGAGAAGCGCCTTGATCGCCGATCTCTTCCCGAGACATTTCCGGTTGCAGATAGAACGTGTAGGCACCGAACGCGCCGGTCGCGTCCGCGAATCGCGCCGCGCGGATTTTTAGGGTGCGGCCATCGTCACTCTTGTAGGCGGCGGTTTCGAGGTCGGTGAATCCGTACTCTTTGAGCAGGGCTGCGTTTGTGGGATCGGCAACGGCGGCATTCTTGCTGGTCTGAGCCGCGCCCTGCATCTGCCATCCAGCAAATTGCTGGGGCAAGATCGCGGGAGCAGAGGAACCGGGGCCGGGGTTGGCGGCGAAGGCTAGGCTCTCAAGAAGAATCAGAAAGAAAATCTGCAAAAACGAAGACTTGGGAAAATGCATGGTTCCACCGCAGGGCGCAGACCCTGCTGTAATTAGACCACAGAGAATGAGAAAAGGTTTCAGCAGGCGCTTCGGGTGAGACTAATCCTATGGGCTTTCGCAGGTCGGGCTTATTCTTAGGAGTACCTACTGTCCCGCCGCTTTATCCATCTTGCTGGCCACCTTGACCCCGCTCAGCCCGTTGGCGTACTTCGCGATGCCGCGATAGAGGGATTCGGCGATGCGCTCGCGGTATTCGCTGGTGGCGAGGCGATGCTCGTCGGTGGGATTGCTCACAAAAGAAATCTCGGCAAGAATCGACGGCATGTTCGCGCCGATCAGCACGATAAACGGAGCTTTCTTCACACCTCGATCTCGAATGGCCGGAGCCTTTACTGCGAGGCCGCTGTGCAGGGACGCCTGTACATCACCGGCGAATTCCCGCGATTCTTCGATCTTCTCCTTGAGTGCGATCTTCTTCACCAGGTCCTGCAATTCGTAGATCGATTTTTCTGAAACCGCATTCTCGCGAGCCGCTACTTCCAGCGCTTCCGGCGAAGATGTGAAATTCAAATAGTAAGTTTCCACTCCGCGAGCGGCGGCATCGTGGCTGGAGTTGGCGTGGATGGAAACGAACAGATCGGCGCGAGCCTGGTTGGCAACCGCGGTGCGGGTTTCGAGCGGAATGAACGTGTCGTCCTTGCGCGTGTAAACCACCTCCGCACCCAGACGCGTCTCCAGCAGTTTGCCTAAGCGCCGGCCAACGTCGAGGACGAGATCCTTTTCCTCCAGGCCATTGGGGCCGATCGTGCCAGTATCATGGCCGCCGTGGCCAGGATCGATCACAATTTTCCCGATTTTCAATCCCAGGGCGCGAATCAGGGAACGATCGCCGCTCGCGGTTGGCCTGGCTTCGCGAGCGTCGAGGTCGGAGACCCGGTCTTGGGTGACAGACGCGACTGCGCGCGAATTGGAAGAGGAAGTCAATTCCTTCTTCGGCTCACGAACTTTCCGCCTCGCAACTGTAGGCTCCGGAACACTCGCATTTTCGTCGTCATCATCATCTGCGTCGACGATCTTCTTCACTACGGCGGTCTGCGGCTTCCTAACGAGAGCTGAGGATTCCGATCCTGAAAGTGCTGGCGATTCGCTCGCCAAAACTTCACTCGCTACATCTTTTCCTGTTCGTTCTGGAATTGTGGACCAACCAGCAGCCTTCGTCTCAGATGAAGCCGAATCTAGTTCAGAATTTGTTTGGGGCGGAGCTGCAACATCGGAATCCGACGAAGAAGAATCCGCAATTTCCTGGCTCTGCTTCCGTCGCCAGTTCTTGCCGTGGATGTCGACGATGAGGCGGTAGGGATTGGGCAGCAGGAAGGCGTCATAGTCGGAGAGGCTGTCGACTTCGAGGACGATCCGGGTGCGGCCGGGGGCGAATTGGGCGACTCGAACTTTTTTCAGAAAGCCGTCGTCCACATCGAAGGTCTTGCCGACCAAGGTCGAAGCCAGCTTGGTATCGCGGAGATCGAAGAAAATGCGCGATGGACTGGCAATCCGCTGCGACGAAAACTTCACGCCGCTTTCCACGTCAATCGCCACGCGCGTGTAGTCGGGCGTAGACCAGTGCCGGATACCGGTCACTCGCGGCAAGTGTCCGGAGGACTGTGCGGAAGAGTCATCTTTTGCGGAAGCCGGGCGCACGCTGCGATTGTCCGCAACGTCCCGCGCCGCTTCCTCGCCGTCGTTGTTATCACTCTCCCGGATGTCCTTCTGAGGCGAGGCTTTGGCTCCTGTCTTTTGGTCCGCGGCCTTTTGCGTTCCCGGCGCTTTTTTGGCCTCTGCTTCCTCGCTCAGTTGCGCAATGGCCTGGCGGGCGCCATCGGCCAGGCGGTTATGGGGATAGTGCCGCAGGAAATCCTTAAACGTTGCGCGCGCCGCATCGGGGTCGTTGAGATCGTCCTTATAGATCTCACCGATGGTAAACAGGCCGTCGAAACGATACTTGCTGCCAGGATATTCACGGCGCAAAAACTTGTATTGATCGATGGCTCCGTTCAGAATCTTATTGTCGTCGAAGCGCCGGCCCATCTCCACCAGCGTTTCCGCGACGGCAACCACGCTGGGATCGGCCTTCGAGGAAGCGGGCGCCCCGAGATAGATCGAGCGATAGGCGTTGATGACGCGCTGATAATCGTGGCGCGTTCGTTCCGCGGAAGGGCGTCCATTCAGGGCCTCACGCATTCGCTCAGCGGCGGCAAAGTGCTCCCGTGCCCAGGCATCTGAATGGTGTGCACGCGCGTGCGCCAACGGCGTGGCCAACAAGGCCAGCGCAAGCAACGCCGCCCACAGACCACGGTGCCGCGATGAGCTTTTCAAGATAACCAGCCCGCGCCCTCGTTCCTAGCTCGTAAAATCTAGGTTCGTAAATCTGTTCACTAAATCAGTACTGGTTGAATGAAGCCTGGGTGCCTGAGAGATCGATACCGCAAATTATTCAGTGTTGCTGATGTAGAGCACGCCCCGCGCATCCCGTTGAACTATGACGGGAGCGCGAACCGCGGCGCCTGGGTCAAAGGTGGCTCCGCCGTAGTACAAGTTGGTAATCCGCCGAACATAGCTCTGGGTTTCGGCGTAGCGCGGAACGCCTGAACTGCGCGCCACCGCCCCCGCGCCTGCGTTATAGGCGGCGAGGGTCAGTTTGATGTCACCGCCATAATTTTCCAAAAGTTGCTTCAGGTGACGCACTCCAGCATCCACATTCTGTTCCGGATCAAACGGGTTCTTCAACTTCAATTGACGCGCCGTCGAAGGCATCAGCTGCATGAGTCCCATCGCGCCTTTGCGCGATACTGCGTTGGGGTTGAAATTCGATTCCACCTTCACCACCGCCCGCACCAGGTTGGGATCCACATTGTGCCGGGCCGCCGCTTCTTCAATGGCGCTATCGATATCCACTGCTGTGGCGGCTGCGCCGTGAAAGTTGGCGGCCACGATTTTGGCGTTCGCCGATTGGTTGGATTCCTTGCCGATATACTGACTCACTTCCGCGGCCGCCGATCGCGCGGCCTTCATCGATGCTGTAGTGGCCGAAGGCACAGGTTTCCAGCGATTTTCTTTCGAACTCCAATACATCAGGGTGCGCCGCGGCAGTTCGGAGGTCTCTGTATGGCGTGCGGGAGTCGACGCCACGGCGTCGTTCACGTAGATTTTGCGGCCATACTCGTCGGTTGCGACGATCGGAGCAGAGGAACCGTCGCCATCCCCGGCGCGGAGCTGGGGCGTAAAGGAAAGAGAGGTCGCGGCTATGGTGCTGGCCATCAAGGCGAGTTGCAGGCGCTTTCGCATTACCGGGCTTCTATTCCTCGCTGGTGAAGACAGACTTCACCCACACGTATTTCTACCCGGAACCTGACGGAGAATTTCAACCAGAGTAACTAGATTATAGGCGCGGGATGGGGGTCGAGCAATCACTCCGAAGGGAGTAGAACCACCGAAGTAATATCAGTAAAATTAAGAAAATAAATGAGTTATTGTCTCTAACGTTCCAGGGCCAGCTCGAAGGCGTCCAGCGACAGCGAACGCAGCAGATTGCGGCGCATTCCGCGTTCCACCTCGGCCAAACGATCGGAGGCGGCGTTGATCCAGTCAAAATCGGCGGCTTCCGTCAATCCTGAGAGTTCCTTAAGAATATCGGTGTTATGAACCAGCTCAGGCGCGCCCGAACGCAAAGACATCAGGTCGCGCAGCAGCGAGTAGAGAGTCCGGAGAAGATGTTCGGTCTTCTCCCGTCCCTCAGCGCCGGCGCGGTACGACTCGGTAATCTTAAACAACTGCGTATGTTCCCCTCCCAGCAGCGCCGATTTCAACACGGTGAGCGCATCCGCGCGGGCCGCCACGTACGCGTCTAGATCGAAGCTTCGCGCCCGGCCTAATGCCCCTTCACAGAGTCTTGCGACCAAAGCCCGTTGCGGCGCCTTCCACTCCGGCCGGTGCTTGGCCAAATAGCTTTCCACATCTTCCACGGGCAACGCCGAGAGGTGAAAGACCATTGATCGCGACCGGATGGTCGGAAGCAGCTCCCCAGCATTCTCAGAGAGTAAAAAAATTGTAGCGAACTCCGGCGGCTCCTCCAGAACCTTAAGCAGCGAATTCGCCGCCTCTTTCATGAAAGCCGAGTCGGTAAAGATATAAACGCGCTCCCGCGCCTCCGACGGGCGGTAATAAATGGTCTCGATTACGCGACGGACCTGATCCACCTTGATCATCATCTGCGGAGGGTCGGGAGGGATGATCAACACGTCAGGATGGGTCTGCACGAAGAGGCGAGTTTCTTTCTTATCGGTTTCCCGCAGACTTTCTCGCGCCTCCGCGGCTTCGGCAAAGCGGGCATCGAGATCGGCGGACTGGGCAACCCGCCGGCAATTCGCGCACTGCCCGCAGAAATCGGGCAGGCCATCGGTCTCAATCGGCGCCAGACAGTTCAAAGCCTGTGCCAGCATCAGCGCCAGCGTGTACTTGCCCGAGCCTCGCGCACCCGCAAGAATCACGGCATGCGGGAAACGCTCCCGCGCCAGCATGTCGCGGAGGCGACGGACGGTTTCGGCGTTGCCGTGGAAATCGGAAAAGCTCATCTGTTCTAAGTTTTATATTACTCTGGCCATGCGGAAGCCCCTGCGCTTCATGCCACCAGTTTCAGCTTTCTTCCCACAACCTCCACAATCCGCCGATGCGTCTGTGCAGGCGTGCCGCGAGCGTCCACCGCGATAACCCGTTGTGGCTCTCTCGCCACAATCGCCGAATAACCTTCGCGCACGCGGCTGAAGAAGCTTCGGCTCTGCTGCTCGAAGCGGTTTTCGTCGGTATGTTTATTTCCGCTTTTATTTGCACGATCAGCGGACTGCCGGTTGCGCCTGCGCGCGCGTCCTACGCTCTTCCCCGGGTCGGACTCGAGCAGGATGGTTAGATCGGGCTGGAGATCTCCACAAAGAGCGCGGTGCAACTTCAGTACGACCTCGCTGCCCAGCTTGCGGCCACTTCCCTGGTAGGCTTCGGTGGAATCGGTGAAACGATCGCAAAGCACAATCTGGCCGCGATCGAGCGCCGGCAGAATGACTTCCGCAATATGCTGCGCGCGCGAAGCGAACATTAGAGCCATTTCTGCCAAGGGCGCGAGCTCTGCCGTGGCCGAGTCGAGCAATACTTTTCGTATCTTCTCGCCGGTGGCTGTTCCTCCTGGCTCGCGTGTCTCAACAACTTTGTGTCCAGCCGCCCGCAAAGTTGCGGCCAGCTTGCGCATCTGCGTACTCTTGCCGGTTCCGTCGAGTCCTTCAAAGGTGATGAATTTTCCGCGCCGCGACATGGTAGGCATGATAGCAGCGCTGGTGCGTCGTTGTGCCTTTGCTCCGCCGGGCTGCTAGAATCCAAAATTCTGCATCACAAGGTAGAATTGCATTCGTCGATCCCAGGGGGACTCACAAAATGAAACTCTCAAGAATCTTGGGAGGAGTCTGTCTTGTATTCATCTTCTTCTTCTCGCTTTCGAGTTGGTCGGCTACGCCGCCGACCGTAACCATCTTTGTTGACGCCACCTCGGCTCCCCGCAAAATCTTCCACGCAAAACTGAAGATTCCAGCCAGCGCTGGAGACTTGACGCTCTATTACCCGAAGTGGATTCCCGGCGAACACGCTCCCGACGGCCCCGTGATTGACCTGGCCGGACTAAAGTTTTTCGCCGGCGGCAAAACTCTGAAATGGCGGCGCGATCTGCTTGACGGTTTCACCATCCACGTTGAGGTTCCAGCTGGCGAGAACCAAGTCGATGCCGAACTCGATTTTCTTTCTCCCGCGACCTTCGAAAGCGGCTTCTCCGCGGGATCCTCGGCAACCGACAAAATGGCGGTCATCAGTTGGAATCAGGTCCTGCTCTATCCCAAGGGGTGGAAGTCGGACGATCTCACTTACGTCGCCACTCTGAAACTTCCCGCCAACTGGAAGTATGGGACGGCCCTGCCGATCGAATCGAACAGCAGCGACAACGGCGAAACGCAAATTAAATTCAAATCGTCATCTCTGACCACGCTTGTCGATTCGCCTGTGATCACCGGCGAATTCCTCAAGGTCGTCAAACTGGCTGACGATCCCCTTACCGAGATGGATGTGGCGGCCGACAGCGCCGCCGCGCTCGAACCTCCGCAAGAGGTTTGGGACCACTACAAGAATCTGGTGGAGCAGGCCAACAAGCTTTTCGGCGCTCATCACTACCGTGACTATCACTTCCTTCTCAGCTTGAGCGATCACGTCGCGCACTTCGGATTAGAGCACCACGAGTCCGACGACAGCCGCATCGGCGAGCGTGATTTGGTCGACGAAACTGGCCGCAAAATGTCGGCCAGCCTACTTCCCCATGAGTATGTGCATTCGTGGAATGGAAAATATCGCCGCCCCGCCGACCTCGCCACTCCAGACTATGAACAGCCGATGCAGGACGATCTGCTCTGGGTGTACGAAGGCCTGACGAATTATCTGGGCACCGTACTCACCGCTCGCAGCGGATTACTTACGAATGATCAAGCAAGGGACGACCTGGCCATAACCGCCGCCGCGCTGGATCACATTCCAGGACGAACGTGGCGCAACCTGCAAGACACCGCGGATGCGGCTCCGGAACTTTATTTCGCCCCTCAAGCCTGGAACTCCTGGCGCCGCGGCACCGATTTTTACGATGAAGACACGCTGAACTGGCTTTGGGTGGACGTGATCATTCGCCATCAGAGCAAAGGCGCAAAATCAATCGACGATTTCTGCCACCTGTTTCACGGCGCTCCCAGCACTGGCCCCATGTTGAAGACTTACACCTTCGATGACGTGGTCAACGCGCTCAATCAGGTCGTACCTTATGACTGGCGCGGCTTCTGGACCGAGCGTCTCACCAACCACGGCCCCGGGGCGCCTCTGGGAGGAATCGAAGGGAGCGGATGGAAAGTTGTCTACGATGAAACGCAGTCGGAGATGATGCGCGGCATTGAAAGCAACGGCCGAGCTGCCAGCGGAGCATTTTCCATCGGTATTGAGCTTCGCGAAGACGGCACGATCACGGACACCATTGAGGGCATGCCGGCAGCCGTCGCTGGGGTCGGCCCCGGTATGAAGCTGATCGCGGTGAACGGTCACCAATACTCGCCCGAAGTCCTGCGCGACGCCCTCAAAGCAGGCAAGGGCGGCACTGCTCCCCTTGAACTTCTCGTGGAGAACACCGACTACTACAAGACCTACAAACTCGACTACCACGGCGGCGAGCGCTACCCACATCTGGTGCGCGACGAGTCGAAACCTGACCTGCTTACAGAAATCTATAGAGCAAAATAAAATTGCTGGTTTGAAGGGGCGCGCGTTCAGCCGCGCCGTTGTTGCAGCAAAACTAACATCGGGCTTCAGCCTCTAAGGGAGCTGATAGCTTTCTCACAGGAGCTGCCGATCATGAGCTTGCGCCGGCTTGTGCTCTATTCTGCGACCGCCATCGGTTTCCTGACCTTTGCAACTCCGCCGTCTTTACATGTCCAAGCCCAATCTGCCCTAGCCCAGAGTTCGATCCTCGGCTTCACTTCTGCAACCGCCGCGCACGAGGTTGGCGTTGAGAACAAGTTCAAAGCGATCCCCTCGCCGGACGAAGAGCGCCGCCAACACCACATCTTCACCGCCGAGCCGCATGTGGCCGGCTCTCCGCGCAACAACGAACTGGCTCGCTATATCGCCGATGAGTGGCGGCAGGAAGGTCTGGACGACGTCGTGATCCGACGCTACGACGTTTATGGCAGCAATCCAAAGTTCACTTCGCTTGAAATGGTCGCCCCGGTGCACTATCGCGCCAGCCTGCGCGAAATGCCGGTTCCCGGCGACCCCGACATGAAAAACAAAAGCATCAGTTCGGCGTGGAGCGGCATGTCCGCGTCCGGCGAGGTCACGGCCCCGCTTGTCTACGCTCACAGCGGCAATCCCGAAGACTACGACCTTCTCCGCAAGCAAGGTATCGACGTAAAAGGCAAAGTAGTTTTGGTGCGCTATTCGAATCCCTACAGCTATCGCGGTTTCAAAGCACTCACTGCTGAGCGCGAAGGCGCGGCGGCTATTCTTATTTATAGCGATCCCGCGGAAGACGGATTCAAAAAAGGCAAAGTCGTTCCCAGTGGCCCGTGGGGCCCCGAATATCACATCCAGCGCGGGGCAATTACTTACGACTTCATGGTTCCGGGAGACCCGCTCACTCCGGGATGGGCTTCGATTCCCGGCGCCAAACGCATTCCAGTCGACCAGGCCACGTCGATTCCAAAGATCATGGCGCTGCCGCTCTCCTGGCATGATGCCAAGCCGCTGCTTGCAAACATGGACGGCCCAGTTGCGCCGGAAGACTGGCAGGGCGGATTGCCCATTAAATATCATCTCGGCGGGCAGCGCGTGCGCGTGCACGTGAAAATCGAAATGGATAACTCCACGCAACCCTACTACGTGGTCGAGGGGCGCATTCGCGGCGCGGAGCTGCCCGATGAGTGGATCGTCCTCGGCAATCATCGCGATGCCTGGGTCTTCGGCGGCGTCGACCCCAGCAGCGGCACCGCATCGATGATGGAACTCACCCGCGCCTTGGGAAAGTTGGCCAAGACAGGAATGCGTCCGCGGCGCACCATTGTGGTGTGCAGTTGGGACGGAGAAGAAGTCGGCCTCACCGGTTCCACCGAATGGGGAGAGCAATTTGCCGACGAACTCCGCAACAAAGCCGTCGCTTACATCAACGTCGACGAAGCCACTTCCGGACCAAACTTCCACGGCCAGGCCGTCGCGTCGCTCGCGCCCATGCTGGTCGAGACCGCGCACTCGCTTCAGGATCCTTCAGGAAAAACTCTTTATGAATCCTGGAAGCAATCGTCCGTTCACGAACGCAGCGAAGAAACAAATCCGGAAGCAGTCACAGATTCGAATCTCTCTGACACTCGTATCGGCAGCGGCTCCGACCACACCGTCTTCCTTAATTTCATCGGCGTACCTGTCTTCAATCTCGGCTTCGTCGGTCCCTACGGCGTCTACCACTCCGCTTACGACGACTTTTTCTGGATGAATCATTTCGGCGATCCCGGCTACCGCTATCACACGCTGATGTCGCAGTTATGGGGCGTGCTCGCGCTCCGCCTGGCCAACGCCGACCTGCTGCCGTTCGACTTCGCAAACTACGCTGCCAATATTCGCGAATTTGTGAATGAGTTATCGAAAGGCATGGCGGCAAGAAATGGCACAAGCCAATTGGATCTGAAGCCAATCCTCGATGCCATCGACGACTTCGAAGCCGCCGGAAAACGCCTCGATGACAACGCAGCTCGCGCCCTCGGCTCCGGCGCAATCGATTCGAAACTGGCCGACACGATCAATCATGGCGCCATGCAAGTCGAGCGCAACTGGCTGAACCCCGACGGCATTCCCGGCCGCCCCTGGTTCAAACATATTCTCTACGGCGCGCGCTTTACCTACGCACACCTGGAGTTGCCGGGGCTAACGGAAGCAGCTGAGAAACAGGATTGGCCCACCGCCAAGCAGCAAGCGGAAATTCTGCATCAAGCGTTGGTAAATAACACCAAGCTGGTCGATCAACTTAACTCCAGTCTGAATAGAGAAGCCGCCGAGATCAAAAGATAAGCTGGATTTTTCTGGGGTCTTGAGCAACGGTCAGTCGAACTCGAAAACTTCCTGCTCCGCCGGATTCTGCCAGACCGGGGCGAACGATTGCCGATGCAGGGGCGTTGGACCGTACTCCTGCAACGCCGCCAGATGTTTCGGCGTGCTATAGCCTTTGTGCGAAGCCAATCCGTATTCGGGGAAGACTGCATCCCACTCGCACATCATGCGGTCGCGTTCCACTTTGGCCAGAATTGAAGCCGCGGCAATCGAGGCGGAGAGCGCGTCGCCGTGAATAATGGCCTTTTGCGGCAACTCGCAATCCAGGCGCACGGCGTCGATCAGCAGATGGTCGGCGGCAGGCTGGAGCCGCATCACCGCCTCGCGCATAGCCAGTCGTGACGCCTGGTAGATATTGACCTGGTCAATGCGTGCCGCATCCACAGCCGCAACCGCCCATGCGACCGCATGTTCCCGAATGCGCGGCGCCAGTAACTCGCGGCGCTCGGGCAATAGCAGTTTGGAATCACGCAGCCCGCGGATGCGATAATCACGATCAAGAATCACCGCTGCCGCCACTACCGGACCGAATAACGATCCCCGGCCAACCTCGTCCACCCCAGCCACCATGGCCGCTCCCCCGGCCCACGCATTTTTTTCATAGCGCAATGTACAGCGCAATCTTTTCAGCAGCCGCAGTTTCACGGATGCCGGGGAAAGAGAAAATTCGGAATCGGTCTTCGTCTTGGCGTAACTCGGCATTGAAGGGTGTTAAGCACCATCTTCCCTTGTTAGCGTGGATTCCTGCAAGCGAGAAAAATGAGAAACGTCCGGATAAATCGCTGCATCGTTTCGCTCTGCAGATTGCTTCCAGCTCACGCAACCGCCGCAAGGTAAGTACTCGGTAACCATTGATTCAATTACCAACGTACATTGTCCGTTAGGCCATGTACTGCTATGTTGATCACATTCCCAGTTGATGAGGAGTGGCGGTGAACCAAGAAGCCGAGGCGAGGCAAGATGGTCTGCCAATAGGTGGTGCGCCGGTGGATGGCGGCCCGATCGAAAAGCTGATCCACCTGGCGCTCCCAGTTCGCCTTATTCACACGCAGGATGGCGACCGCGGCGGACTGGAGCTGGCTTGCACCTATGACATCCACCCGCGCGGCGCGCGCTTGCGTAGCGCCCGGGCGATGAAGGTCGGAGATTTAGTCACGGTGGCGCGCGGACGCATCAAAACCATCTGTCAAGTGGTATGGACCGCGGATCCGGATTCCGCACTGCGCGGCCAGTTCACGGTGGAATGCGTCGAAGGCAGCAAAAGTCCCTGGGAGGACGAGCTGCGACAAATGGAGGAACAGTATCTGCCAATTCTTCCTGCGGGACCGAATAAGAAGCCCGCGATGAACGCATTCCGCAGGGGTAAGCAGAATCGGCGACGGCGGCCGCGCTACCGCGTCGAAGGCGGAGCCGATCTAACCGATATCGGCAAGTGCTCGCGTTTCGAAGGCCGGCTGGAACAGATCTCGGAATACGGCTGCCTGATCAGCGCTAGCGATCTCTTAACGCCGGGCACGAACCTGAGGCTGGTTTTGAATATGTGCGATGTCAGCGTAGCGCTGCGCGGGCATGTGAGATATACCGCCGACAACCGCGCCATGGGCGTGGAGTTTCAGGAGATTCGGCAGGGAGACCGTCCCCTGCTCGACTACGTGCTGGACCAGTTGAAGAAACCGCGCACCGAGGATTTCGCCGATCTCGAAGTTGTCACAGAAGCCTTCGCCAAGGCGGCGGGGTAAAGTCAGTTCAATCCGCACACCGCCAGATGGCGCAACAACACAGCGGCAAAACTTCCCACCAAATTATTCGAACGTCGCATTATTCAATGTCGCGCAGGCGCGCCGCTTTGCCCTTAAGGCCGCGAAGATAATACAGCTTGGCGCGGCGTACCTTGGATGAGCGCAGCAGATCGACTTTGTCGATCACTTTTGAGTAGACGGGGAAAATGCGCTCCACGCCCTGGCCAAAGCTGATCTTGCGCACCGTAAAGCTGGCCTGCGGCCCGTTGTCGCGTTTGATCACCACGCCTTCAAATGCCTGCACACGTTCTTTGTCGCCTTCTTTGATCTTCACGTGAACGCGAACCGTGTCTCCGGGATGGAATGCAGGGATATCCGTGCGTTGGGTTTTCGCCAGCAGTTTTTCGATAATAAGATTCGACATGATGTTTAATCCTTCCGAATTCTAAAATCCTGATCCTGAATTCTGTCGCCGCAAAAACTCACAGCGATTAGTTCTGATCTTCTCGATCCTGATCCCGCCTCTTTTTTACTTCAGCCAGAAACTTGCCGTCTTCTTTGCTCAGGGCCGCACCTTCCAGCAAGTCCGGGCGGTTGCGCAGAGTCTTTTCCAAAGCCCGCTGACGACGCCATTTTCGGATCTCTTCATGGTTGCCGGACATCAACGCTTCCGGCACCGCCATCCCGCGAAACTCCGCCGGCCGCGTGTAGTGCGGATAATCCAGCAATCCATTCGACCCGCAAGTTGAATCCGCTCCGCTCGGGCCTTTCACTTTCACGTCAACCGTAAACGATTCCTGCTGGGTTGACGCTTCGTTTCCCACCGCCCCCGGAAGCAACCGCGTTACCGCCTCTACCACCACGGCCGCGGCCATTTCTCCGCCGCTCAGAACATAGTCACCGATAGAGACTTCCCGATCGGCCAAAAATTCCGCCACACGCTCATCCACGCCCTCGTACCGTCCGCAGACCAGAACGATGCGATCGAGCAGCGCCAACTCTGCTGCAACCTTCTGCGTTAAGCGCTGGCCTTGCGCCGAGAGCAGCACTACCGACTGCTTAACTCTTTGCGCGACCCGTTCTTCACGCGGCGCAAGCCCCAATGACTCCAAACATTCAAACAGCGGTTCCGGCTTCAGCACCATGCCTTCGCCGCCGCCAAAAGGACGGTCGTCCACGGTACGGTGACGATCGCGGGTAAACTCCCGCAGGTCATGGACTTTAATTTCTGCCAGGCCCATTTCCTGCGCCCGGCGCGTGATGCCGTAATCCAAGGGCCCGCGAAAGAAGTCCGGGAAAATCGTTACTATATCGGCCTTCATCATCGGCCTTAAATCACGGGTACAAAGATCCAAAACCTTACTGCTTTTTTCTTCTCACCGAATGCGCCTGCTCCTGCTTCTCTTCTGCCGTTAGCGGAGCGTTTACTTCCAGCAGGCCCTCGGGCAAGCTCATACGCATCTGCTTGCGCTTCACATCGACGCTGTCGAGATACGCCTCGGCGAAGGGAATCTCCACCAACCGAGCAGCCGCGTCGCGCACAATCAACAGCGGCGCTTCGCCTGCTCCAAACTGAACATCTTCGATGCGTCCGACGTCGCGGCCATGGTCAAGCACCGCGCAACCCACCAGATCGCTCACATAGTTCCAGCCACCCTGTAGCCTGGAGCGCTGGCTGCGTGGCACCTGCAATTCGCAAGCGACTAACCGCTCCGCTTCGGAAATCGAATCCACTCCTGCGAACTTCAGAACCAGCATTCCCTTGTGCGGCCAAAGGTCCTCGACTTCCAATTCCCTGCGCGCGCTTTCCGGCTCCCGCGAAAGCCCCAGCAACTTCATGCCTCGCGTAAAGCGCTCAGGAACATTGCTGTAAATCTCGCTGGCAACTTCGCCGCGACGCCCCTGCGTTTTCACCACGCGGGCCAGCGTAATGAATTCACTGTCTGTTTCAGAATCGCGAATGGTCCGCTTCCTGCGTGATCCTAGCCTTGATTTCCTAGTCGATCACTTCCAGCGTGTATCGCTTGCGCGCCCGCACCCCCGCGGCGCTTAGAAGGGTGCGCAGCGCCCGGACGTTGCGCCCTTGCCGGCCGATGATTTTGCCCACATCCGCTTCAGCCACTTCCAGTTCGATCACGTCGTCATCGAGATGATCCACGTAAACCTCATCGGGAGCATCGACGATCCACTTCGCAATCTTCTCGATGAGAACGCGCACATCTCCAGTGGTTTCAGTCATGACGGGTGTTTAGGCTACGGAAGCCGCTGGAGCCGCCGCGGACTTGGAGTAGAGTTTGCCGACGCGCTCCGACATTTGAGCGCCCTTGGAAACCCAATAATCGACGCGCTCGCGCTTGAAGTCGATGCTCGTGGGGTTAGTTCGAGGATTATAAGTCCCCACAACTTCCACGGGCCGGCCATTGCGCGCGCGCGCCTTCTCAATCACCACTACGCGGTAATACGGTTGTTTGCGCGCACCCATGCGCGCCAGTCGAATCATTAACACAGATGTATATCCTTGTTCCGGAAGAGTCCGGCGAGGTCGAGACAAACACTTATTATGCCGGAGGTTAGGCGGAATGGCAATAGGCGGAGACGAGTGATAGCACCTACCCACATCGTATCCCGGCGAAGCTGAAGTGCATGAGTGAGAAACGACGAAATGAATTGCCGGAGAGACTCCGCGACCGAAGGTTCGTGCTGCTCCTCAAACTAGGATGTTGGCTCTCACCAAGCCGATCTCATATCGCTCGACGTCCCTCCAGCGGCGGGAACGTAGCATTTCAGCGTGTAATCCATCACCATGCGATCGGCGTTGAAGCGCCAGCCAAGGGTTCGAATCGTCCGCTTCATGCGCTTGATCCAGCGCCGCGGAAGACCATCGCGATCGCGATGGTAGTACAGCGGAATCACTTCTTCTCGAAGCGCGCGGTCCAAATCCTCGCCGTCGCGCGTGTCATGGATATTCACGTCGGAGTGTGTTCTCCCTGTTCCGATGGCGAATCCATTCATGCCGTCATACGCCTCGGCCCACCAGCCATCCAGAATGGAGAGATTCAGGCCGCCATTCAAAACCACCTTTTGGCCGCTCGTACCCGAAGCTTCCAGCGGGCGCCGCGGGTTATTCAGCCACACATCCACACCCTGCACCAGATAACGTCCCACGTTGAGGTCGTAGTCTTCGACAAAGACGAATTTATCGGCGAAACGCGGATTGCGCATCAACTCGGCAATTTGCTGCAACAGGCGCTTGCCCGGCTCGTCGTTGGGATGCGCCTTGCCGGCGAAAACAAACTGCACCGGCCTTTTAGGATCGTTCACCATCGAGGCCAGATTCTCGATGTCCCGCAGAATAAGGTTGGCCCGCTTGTAGGTGGCAAAGCGGCGGGCAAATCCAATGGTCAGAGCATCCGGACTAAGTACCCTTCCCAGTCTCTGCAACTCTTCCCGTGTTTCCACTCGATGCTCGGCTTGTTCTACCGCACGGCGGCGCACAAAATCGAGAAGCTGCGATTTGAGACTAAGGTGAGTCTCCCAAAGCTCGCCGTCATCCACATTTTCAATGCCTTCCCAGGTGCGGGCGTCGCTGCTGCGCTGGTGCCAATTGGTGCCCAGATGGCGATCGTAGAGGCGAAACATCTGCGGCGCGAGCCAGGAGGGAACGTGAACCCCGTTGGTGATATGTCCAATGGGAACTTCGTCTTCCGGCTTGCCCGGACAAAGCCCGGTCCACATGGCGCGGGAGACTTCGCCGTGCAGCGCGGAGACCGCGTTGGCGTAGCGCGAGAGTCGGAGGCCCAGCACCGTCATGCAAAAGGTTTCCTGCTGGTTGCTTGGCTTTTCGCGTCCCAGGCCCATCAGGCTATCTTGTGAGAGCCCGAGCGAGTCGCGCAGGGGCCCAAGGTGCTCTTCGATAAGATCCGCATCAAACCGGTCGTGACCTGCCGGAACCGGCGTATGGGTGGTAAACACCACCTCGCGCGACACGCGCGGCACGGCCATATCGAAGCCAATGCCTTCTTCCTGCATGCGGTTGCGGATCGCCTCCAGCACGGCGAACCCGCTGTGCCCCTCGTTCAGGTGGAGCACGCCGGGTGTGATGCCCATGGCTTTCAGGGCGCGGAAACCACCAACGCCAAGCAATAACTCCTGGCGGATTCGAGTACGCGCATTTCCCCCATAGAGCCGGGAAGTGAGTTTTCGGTCGTCTGCGGAATTGCCCTCCACATCCGAATCGAGGAGAAACAGGTCGCAGCGCCCCACCGCAACCCGCCACACTTTGGCATGAATCGAACCGTTGCGCGTGTCGATCTGCACCGTGACTGGCAGGCCGTTCTTGCCGATCGCGGTCTCCATCGGCAGTTGCGCCACGTCGGTCTCCAGATATTCTTCCTGCTGCCAACCATTGCGATCCAGCCGCTGGCGGAAATATCCCTGCCCATAAAACAGCCCGATGCCAACCAACGGAATGGCAAGATCAGAGGCGCTCTTGATGTGGTCTCCGGAAAGTACGCCCAAGCCGCCGGAATAGACGGGAAGCGATTCGTGGATGCCGAACTCGGCTGAGAAATAAGCCACGGGGCAAGGCCGCAAAACCCCGGCGTGCCGGGCTCCCCACGTGCTGTCCGACTGCAAATATTCCTGCAACCGGCGATAGGCATAGTTGATGCGGCTGTGCAACACCATTTCCGTGGCGCGATGTTCCAACTTTGCCAGCGGAAACTCGGCCAGCAGCGAAACCGGATTTTGATTCAGCTGCCGCCAGCGCAATGGGTCGAGATCGCGGAACAAGGCTCCCGCATCGTGCCCCCAACTCCACCACAAGTTGCGCGCCAGCGCCCATAGGCGTTCCTGCGCCGGAGCGATAAAGCGGTCCAGCGTGCGCGCTTCGCTCACCACCGGGGCAACCTGGTTCGCCGCTTCGGTCAGCATCTGAATTTCATCGTCGCTGAAAAGCCGCGGTTCTATGGTCTGAACCACCAGAACGCCTTGCAAAACTCCCCGGCAAATAAGGGGAACGCCAAGGAAGGACTGATACTCATCTTCGCCGGCCTCCGGGAAGTATTTGAAGCGGGGATGAGTGTGCGCTTGCACCACAGGCACCGGCCGTACTTGTTCCGCCACCAGGCCGGCAAGCCCTTCATTGATGGCCATGCGAAGCTGGCCGACACACTCGCGGCGAAGGCCGATGGTTGCGGCCAGCACCAGATTCGCCCGATCGGGCTCCAGAAGATACGCTGAACAAACGTCGGTATCAAAGCGTTTGGCAATCAACGCCACCACGTTCATCAGAGTTTCGGCGGGCTGGCCCTCCTCCGCCGCAAGGTTGGCGATCTCCTCCAGAGTAAGGACGTCCGGGACCGCACGCGCGTGAATGCTCACGCCCAATGAATGAGATTGGTCGCGTTTTTCTTCCAAATTCAGGCTCTCTGGTTCCATTTAGATTCGCACTCCACAGCGGGCAGGGAAATGACGTCTGGTTTCGGCGGGGTATACGAAAAGTGCTCCCAAGCCCTCGTGCGAGCGCCCCTTAGCATCCGCATTCCCTCAATTATCTCAGATGACGTTTTTCCTGCCCCTACATTTTGGCAAGAGTACACACTTACTATTGAATCAGATGTTCGCACCTTGCACTATCCCCCTCGCGGTTACTTTAGGGGTCCAACTACGGAGGCGTCCAATCTAAATTACCAATGCAGGAGATTGAGACTACTAAGCACTCGACGCCGCGCCGTCTTTATCAAAACTGATACCCCGGCTTGAGTTCGCAGCGATAGTTTTTCGATTGATCCCTATCCACCACCACGTGGCAGTCCGCCCAACGCAGGAATAGATCGGGCCCAAGAGGAAATACGATCGGTTCTCCCGCGACCTCAGCTTCAATGCTGGGCCCCTCCGCGGAAGCCGGCAAACTGAAGTTCAACGCGCGGCCGAAAATTACCGGGTAAGTTTCACGCACCATGTCGCTCGTCATGGGATGCACCACCTCAGCCTCTAGCAGAAACGTCACCGTATCGGACCAGTTGAGAGCCGAAACGATGAAGCGCCGCCGGTCCGGCGAAAACTTTTCCAATTCGATTCTGGTGAACGGGCAGGGCCCTGCAATACAGGAAACTCTGGCGTTGCGAAACTCATTCCCCTCGCCGGCATCAAGGGAAAGCGAGCCCAGCGCTGCCTTCCACTTTCCGCCGGGCGCGCATGGATCGTGATTGTTGCACGGAACGTTCCCTTTGTTGACAATCTGGAACGTCTTAACCGCGCTGCCGATGTTCGCCTCGGTCGTAGCCTTGACCGAATATCGAATCCGCGTATTCGAGATCACCAATCCGGTGTGGGAGTCGGCCCTCGCCTCCTGCGGAACCGGAGTCATGCGCACGATATAAATTTTGTCGCCAATAAAATCGTTCACATCCAGCGGTTGATAATCTTCGCGCCTGAATTTAAGCACGACCTGTTGCCGCCGCCGCAGCCCCTTTGGCAGCGTTAAACTGAAGAAGCCCGCTGGATCGGATTTAGAAGTGCCGCTTCCCAGAGCGTTGATTGCGGTAATCTGTACATCCGACAGCGGCAGTTGCCGGTTTGGATCTTGATCCTGGCGCAATACCGCGCCTCGCAGCGTTACTGGCTGGCGGCGCTTCAGGTAAGCGAACTCCGCTACCGCGGCTAAGATTGCGACGCCTACGATTGCCCAGATTGCGATGGTCTTGCCTTTAGTCATTGCTTCACCATATGTTTAACATTCTAGGACGCATTTTGTGGATGGCAAGTTTGCTAAGTTACAAGTTTGCCAGGTAATTTGATAAGTTAAATGATCCGCAAGCTGCTGGTCGTCCAATGGATGTCGAGCATCTAAACCGTTTAGCCGATGCGCATGAAAGAAAAAAGCTCCTCGATAAACCGTCTCACCCGGAGAGATCTCCTTTTTCAAATCGGCGGTTTAGGGCTGTGCGGAATGTTAGGTCAGGGACAGATGTTCTCCCTAATTTCCCCAGCAGAGCAGTCGAAGGCGCAATCCTCCGCCAACCCCAGCGTTCTCTCGCCGGAGGATGATGCGTTCCTGGATGATCTGGAGAGGCGAAACTTCCAATACTTTTGGGACCAGGCAAGCCCCCTGACAGGTCTCATCAG
>JBAUVJ010000062.1:0-4129 GCA_049583165.1 Candidatus Sulfotelmatobacter sp.
CGCTCGCTACCGTTATCCAATCGACTGGACGTTCTCACTGCTGGTCTTTTACGTTTTGACGAGACCCTGTTGGGACTCACCAACGTCGTCATCCGCGGCGGGAGTCAACTGATGAAACCGATAAGACCCAAACTACCGAGCGAAGCCATCGAGCTCTATAACGATTTCATCCACGGTGAGATCAGTCGCCGCGCTTTTATGGAGGGCATACAGCGACTGGCGGGCGGTCTCGCGGCGGCCACGGTTATCAATGCGTTGATGCCGAACTACGCTCTGGGCCAACAGATCTCTCGCACCGATGACCGGATCAAGACCAGTTACGAAACCGTGCCCTCGCCGAACGGCAACGGAAGTATCAAGGGATATCTCGTGCGGCCGCTCAGCGCCGACACACGATCCGAGACGATGACGAAGTTGCCCGGCATAATCGTAATCCATGAGAATCGGGGCCTGAACCCGCATATCGAGGACATCGCACGGCGCTTAGCCCTGGCCAACTTCATGGCATTTGCGCCGGACGCACTCACTTCTCTGGGCGGCTATCCTGGCGATGACTACAAGGGCGGCCAGATGTTCAACAAGATCGACAAGGATAAGCTGTCTGAGGATATGGTCGCCGCGGCCCTGGGGTTGAAGTCGCGCCCTGACTGCACGGGAAAGATCGGCGCCACCGGTTTCTGCTGGGGCGGCTCAACCGCCAATATGCTGGCGGTGCGTCTGGGAGCCGACCTGGCGGCAGCGGTGCCCTTTTATGGCGGTCCTCCCGCAACCGAGGACATTCCGAAAATTAAGGCGGCGATCCTGGTGCATCAGGGGGAACTTGACACCCGAATGGCAGCGACGTGGCCGGCATACGACAAGGCATTGACTGAAGCGCACGTTCCTCATGAAGGCTACATTTATCCAGGCGCCGGGCATGGCTTCAATTGCGACGCGACGCCCGAACGGTATAACAAAGCCGCAGCCGATCTGGCCTGGCAACGCACGATTGACTGGTTCAACAAATACGTGCGTGGCTGATTGCGCCAGGCGCCATCTCAGAAGGAAAACTTCACGGAGAATGTAGTTGCCGCGAGTTGAACATCGTTCTTGGTTTGCCGAAATTCGTATCCGGAGAATTAGGAACGCCGACCGGCAGGAGCCCACCTCGATCCGAATTATATAACTGTGTAACTCTTCGAACTCCTGCGAACGGTCCAGCTTGACGCCCGGATTGGGGACCATCACCCGCAATTGTCTCCGGTGTGATGTCGGAGATGGGACGAATATCCAGAAGGCAGCTATAGTCGGCAATCGCTGGAATGACGGCATTTCCTTGCTGAACTCGTGCGAATTGTTTCATAACCTTAGTTTTCCCTCTCCATTCTCGTATCCATGGGCGCTGCGCCCATGGGTCGAAGTATTCAGAGCGGCATCAGGCCAGATGGGGGAGGGTTCTATGGGACAAACGTATCGACGGATGCCAAAGTATCGGTTGGACATTGCGCTGAGAATAGTGCATTCTTATATTCCAACGGGGCGCCGCTCGGTATCCAAGTGAGGGGTTCGACTTGAAGAAGAGCACCGCTCCAATTCCTTTTGCTGGCTCCTCCCTCGACCAGACTCGCCACGTCTGTGCTTTCTTCAACAGTCCCGATGAAGAGTATCGGGTCTTGCTCCCGTTCATAAAAGACGGATTCCAATGTGGCCACAAGGCGATTCACGTTGTGAATCCGGATCAGCGCCAGGACCACCTGCAACGCTTAGCTAAGGTCGGAATCGACCCCGCGGCTGCACAGCAGAGCGGACAACTGGAGCTTCGCATAAATACTGACGTCTATCTTCCGGATGGCCGCTTCGACCCAGATCGAATGATCGCGGCGTTTGAGCGGCTGGCCAGCGGCAACTCCGGGGGAGGATATCCGCTCAGTCGCATTTGTTGCCGCATGGACTGGGCGGTGACGGGTCAATCGCACGTCGACGCTGTGATTGAGTTCGAGTCTCGTGTAAATGAGGTATGGCACCGGCACGAAGACGCAGTGATCTGTACCTACCCTCTCGGTCAGTTTGGAGGCGATGCCGTAATTGACATTTTGCGGACCCACCCGATGGTCATCATCGGCGGCATCCTTCAACAAAATCCCTTCTTTGTATCCCCGGACGAATTCCTGCGTGAATTTCGGCAGCGTCGGGCTGGTCGGAGCAACACACCCGCGGCCGCCTGATATGCACGCGCAAGTCGAAGATCCCGCTCAAGAGATCAAGCGCCTCCAACGCTGCATTAGCGATTTGGTCAGCGTGCTTGCTCTTCCCGCGATCTGGCGCGGCAGCGAGCCATCGCAAATTGTTCAAACCCTTCTCGACGTACTCCTCCGTATGCTGAGCCTGGATTTTGCATACGCGCGATTGAACGAAGCGTTTGCCGCGATGCCAGTGGAAATCGTCCGAGTCACTGAGTACAGCAAAATCAATTTGTCAGCCCAGGAACTCGGCAATATATTCGGCGAGCCGTTCGCATCCCACGCTCAAGGCTCTCTCCTGCAACTAAGGGACCGATTGGGAGTTGACGACATTTCGATCTTACCCGTGCCGTTGGGAATTCAAGGTGAAATCGGCTTGATCATGCTAGGTTGTGACCGGCCGGGTTTTCCTGAGAAAACCGAAAGCCTTCTTCTGAGCGTAGCGACGAATCAGGCATCCATCGGCCTGCAAGGAGCCAGACTCCTGAGCGAACAAAAGCGGATCGCCAATGAACTCGATCGGCGGGTCGCCGAGCGAACCGCGGAACTCGCTGTGACCAACGAAGAGCTGAGGAAGGAAATTGTTGAGCGCAAGCTGGCAGAAGAGAGGCTCCGTCAAGAAGAACAGGAACTGAAGCGGGCTGAAATGCACAAGGCGGCGATCCTGGACTCATCACCCGATGCTGTCGTGGCTATTGACCACGAGGGTCGTATCACGGAATTCAACCCGGCGGCGGAACAAGCCTTCGGTCACGTTCGGAAGGATGTGCTGGGCAGGCTTCTTGCCGACGTCATCATCCCAGCTTCGCTCCGCGAGAAACATCGCACCGGATTTGCGCGCTACCTCTCCACAGGCGACTCGAGGGTCTTGGGAAGGCGCCTGGAAATGACCGCACTCTGTGCCGATGCGAGAGAAATTCCTGTCGAACTTATAATCACGCGCATTCCGCAGGACGGGCCTCCGGCCTTTACCGGCCACCTTCGCGATATTTCGGAGCGCAAACGAAGTGAGGAGGCTTTACGCGCGGCTCACGCGGAGGTCGTGCGCAGCGAGGAAATGTGGCGGTCTGTCTTTGAGAACTCCGCCATCGGCGTTGCTCTCACAGATCTGACTGGCCGGCTTATCGCGACAAATCCCGTTTTCCAGAAGATGCTGGGATACACCGAACAGGAATTGCAGGAGCTTACCTTTCTTGATATTACCCGGGAAGAGGATCGCGCTTACAACGGGAGGTTGATCGGTGAATTGCTCGAGGGAAAAGGCGAGCAATTTCAAATCGAGAAGCAGTACCGCCGTAAGGATGGTCAACCAGTCTGGGTACGAAACAACGTCTCCAGTGTGCTGGGTACCGACCGAGTTCCTCGATTCCTAATGGCGCTTTCCGAAGACATTACACAGCGGAAATTGTCAGAGGAAGCTCTCGCCAAGGCAAGATCGGAACTCGCAAAAGTGGCAAACATCACAAGCCTCGGAGTGCTAACCGCGTCCATCGCTCACGAAGTAAACCAACCTCTCTCAGGCATAATCACTAATGCCGGCACGTGCTTGCGGATGCTTTCTGCCGATCCCCCAAATATCGATGGCGCCAGGGAAACGATCCGGCGCACCATTCGTGACGGCAATCGGGCCTCTGATGTAGTCTCGCGATTGCGGACGCTTTTTAGCAAGAAAGAGCCGTCGCCGGAATCGATGGACCTGAATGAGGCGACGCGAGAGGTCACAGCATTATCGTCGACTGAGATCCAGAACAGCGGGGTGATTCTGCGGCATGAGCTTGCGGATGACCTCCCGCTAGTAGTCGGCGACCGCATCCAGCTTCAGCAAGTGATTCTGAACTTGCTTCGAAACGCAGCGGACGCCATGAGCACAATCGATGATCGCCCGAGAGAATTGCTCATCAGGACTGAGC
>JBAUVJ010000063.1:0-3177 GCA_049583165.1 Candidatus Sulfotelmatobacter sp.
GGTCAAAGTTTGTTAGAGGCAGTTTCGAGTTTCAGGTTTCCGGTTTCGAGTGGCCTGAGGCACGATAGATCTTTCCGATTCACTTGAAACTAGAAACCTGAAACTGGAAACTTATTTTTATGAGCACTACTATGGCGAATATTTCTGCGGCACAGGTAAAAGATCTCCGGGAGAAGACCGGAGCACCGATGATGGATTGCAAACAGGCGCTGACCGAGGCCAAGGGCGATATGGAGCAGGCAGTTGTGATCCTGCGCAAGAAGGGCGTTTCGGTAGCGGCCAAGAAGGCGACGCGCGTGACCAGCGAAGGCGCGGTGACCAGCTACATTCATGCCGGCGGCAAGATTGGCGTGCTGGTTGAGGTCAACTGCGAGAGCGATTTCGTGGCGCGCACCGACGACTTCAAGGAGTTGGTGCACGATATAGCGATGCACATTGCGGCCAGCGATCCGAAGTTTGTGCGTAAGGAAGACGTGACCAAGGCGGACTTCGACCGGGAGAAAGAGATTTTTCTGGCGCAGGCCGTTGCCTCCGGGAAACCGCCGAATATTGCGGAGAAAATGGTGGCCGGCAAGATGGAAAAGTTCTATGAGGAAGTGTGCCTGCTGGAGCAGCCGTTCATCAAGGACCAGACCATGTCGATTGCGCAGCTGATCGCGGTGAAGATCGGCAAGCTGGGAGAGAACATCAGCGTGCGGCGCTTCGCGCGGTTCAAGGTGGGTGACGCGGGCGAGACGGTCGCGGTGACGAAGCCCAAGCTGGACGATGGCGGCGAAGCTGCTGCGAAGTAAAAGTTTCCGGTTTCTGGTTTCTAGTTTCCAGAGCGGCAGCCACCAACAATTAAGGTGACGTCACTGCCGCCAGAGCGGGAACCAGGAACTAGAAACCGGAAACTGGAAACTCCTATGCCAACTCCTGCCTTCAAACGAGTTCTGCTCAAGCTATCGGGTGAGGCCCTGGCTGCGAATCAGGGCTTTGGCGTGGATACGAAACGCATCCACGAGGTCGCGGCGGAGTTGGCCGATGCACACAAGCTGGGTGTTCAGCTGGCGATTGTGGTGGGGGGCGGGAATTTCTTTCGGGGCGTGGCGGATCAGGCGAAAGATATGGACCGCGTATCCGCCGATCATATGGGGATGCTGGCCACGGTGATCAATGCGCTGGCGTTGCAGGATGCCCTGGAAAAACAGAATGTGTACACCCGGGTGCAGACGGCGATCGAGATGAATCAGGTGGCGGAGCCGTTCATCCGGCGACGCGCGATCCGGCACATGGAAAAAGGGCGGGTGGTGATCTTCGCGGGCGGGATTGGGAATCCTTACTTCTCGACGGACACGGCGGCGTCGTTGCGCGCGATGGAGATCAAGGCCGACGCGATTCTGAAGGCCACCAAGGTGGACGGCATCTACGATGCCGACCCGATGAAGGTGAAGGATGCCAAGAAATTTTCCGACATCACCTACATGGACGTGCTGACGCTGGGGCTGAAGGTAATGGATTCGACGGCCATCAGCTTGTGTAAGGACAACAATCTTCCCATCATCGTCTTCAACCTGAACCAGCATGGGAACATTCGACGGGTGCTGAGCGGGGAAAAGATTGGGTCGAGGGTGAGCGCGTAAATTTGAGGAGGCTATAAATCCCTCCGTTTTGACAATTATACATAAATTAGTGATATTATCATTTTTTGATAACTTTGCTAATTTGTCTATAAATCTTGGACCCCGTAAAGAATCCTTACTCTCCAGGCGCTGGCTCACCGCCGCCCGAATTGGCAGGTCGCGATGGCCTACGGGAACAGCTGCGAGTGGCGCTTGCCCGAATCGTACATGGCAAGCCAGCCAAAAGTGTGTTGATGGTAGGACTCCGGGGGGTAGGTAAGACAGTATTGCTGGATCAGGTGCGGAGAGATGCAGAGTCGGCTGGGATCTACGCTGTGCGGGTTGAAGCACCCGAGAATAAGTCCCTACCAGCTTTGCTGGCACCGCAGATTCGCCAAGCACTCCTAAAACTTAACAATATAGAAGCTGCGAAGGATAAGGCTCAACGCGGATTGCGCGCATTGGCAGGATTCGCAAAGGCCTTGAAAGTTACCTACAAGGATATTGAGGTGGGCCTCGACTATGGGCCAGAACCAGGACTGTCGGACAACGGAGATCTAGAGATTGACCTCACATCCTTGCTTGAGCAAGTTGGACTGGCGGCAAAGGACGCTCGAACTGCTGTAGTCGCGTTTGTTGATGAACTGCAATACGTGAAGGAAAATCAGCTCGCCGCCCTGATTTCAGCTCTCCATCGGTGCTCACAAAACGGACTACCGATGACGGTGGTTGGTGCTGGTCTACCGCAATTGAGGGGTATGGCAGGCAAGGCCAAATCGTACGCTGAACGGCTTTTCGATTTTCCGACAATCGATCGTTTGAATGATGACGAAGCTGAGCAAGCCATTGTTAAGCCCGCAAAGAACGAAGGAGTGGAGTACACCCGCGACGCAGTGTCCGCTATTGTCATAAAAACTAGAGGCTATCCCTATTTTTTGCAGGAATGGGGAAAACATGCATGGGATATGGCAGGGCAAAGCCCTATCACCCTCGAAGATGTAGAGATGGCGTCGACGACAGCGATTGCGGCGCTTGATGAAAGCTTCTTTCGGGTTCGATTTGACAGGCTTAGGCCCACCGAGAGAACGTATTTGCGCGCGATGTCTGATCTTGGTCCTGGCCCGCATCGTTCCGGAGAAATCGCCGAGAGGCTCAAAAGAGAAATTTCATCCCTAGGCCCAGTTCGAAGCAGCTTAATTACAAAAGGAATGATTTGGAGTCCTAACCATGGGGACACCGCGTTTACGGTGCCGCTCTTCGATGAATTCATGAGACGAATCATGCCCGGCAGTGAGTGGGAAAGTTAAAGAGCGCGCGCTCGAAGTTCTAACTCGGGCGATTTATAAGTCGAGCGAACGATGCCTGCACCCGATGGCGGAGTTTATAATTTCGCGTTTGATTTTTGAAGGAGAATGGAGCAGATCATGGTTGATAGCGGGCCACTGAAAGAAATTCGATCGCAGCTGAAGACGCGCATGGATAAGGCAGTTGAGGATTTCCGCAAGGCGATGGCGGCCACGCGGACGGGGCGGGCATCGGTGCACATGCTGGATAGCGTGAGCGTGGACTATTACGG
>JBAUVJ010000064.1:0-13496 GCA_049583165.1 Candidatus Sulfotelmatobacter sp.
AGGGTCGGGCTCAGGATGCTCCGCGGCCCACTGCGCCAGGTATTCTTTGCGAAGCCGCGCTGGCCAGCCCTTGGTCGAATAATCCTCGGGCTTTGGCTTCGTATCCTGGGGAATAAAGGTCAGCGTCTGCCCATTGATCTCCATGGTGCCTTTAGTGCCATGGAATTTGATCGGTTCCCCGCCGGCATTGTTCAGGTTGCAGCGCACGACCACTCGAAACTTCGGGTAATCGTAAAGCGTCTCAATTAAATCGGGAAAATCCCGTCCATCTTTCCAGCGAAATAGTCCGCCGCTGGATTGCGCGCGCTTCGCCGCCTCATTCGTTCCCGAGACGAAATGAATTCCGGAGAGCAGATGAACGAACAAATCACCCGCCAGACCTTCGCCGTAGTCGGAGAAACAGCGCCAGCGGAAGAATCGCGCGGCATCAAATGGCCGCTTGGGAGCATCTCCGAGGAATGCATTCCAATCAATCGTCTGCTCACTCGCATCGGGCGGAATCGGATAAACCCATGCGCCGCTCGCCGAGTTGCGATCCGATGCACCTTCGATGAAGAACACATCACCCAGCGCACCTGAGGAATAAAGTTCGCGTGCCTTTTCATAAACGATAGAACTCACGCGCTGGCTGCCCACCTGCATGATGCGATTTCCCTTGTGTACTGCATCCACCATGGCGAAGCCATCTTCTACCGTGTGTGACATCGGCTTTTCGCAGTAAACGTCCTTGCCAGCGGCGCAAGCGTCCACCACTACGCGGCGATGTTGGTGGTCAGGAACGGCCACAATCACGGCATCTACATCTTTGCGGTCGAGAATCTCTTTGTAGCTGCGGGTTGCCGGGACTGTCTTCTGCACGGCCTCTTGCGCCGCTTCATGCCGGCTGTTGTAGAGATCGCATACCGCAACGCATTCGATGCCTGGCACGGCCAGCGTCGCCGCCAGCAGTTCGCATCCGCGCGTGCCCGTTCCTATCGAAGCGAATCGCACGCGATCGCTCGGCGCCACGGCACGTCCAGCGGCCCACAAGGTTTTCGGTTCGAGGAGCGTGAACTTTACCGCAGCTCCGGCAGCCGCGGAGCCGGTGCCGATCCGCATAAAATCGCGACGCGTCAAAGAATGCATCCTGTTCCTTTCTCAGTCGTTTCTCTGTCGTTCGGCAGACTAAGACTAGCGATTACTCAAGTCAAGATAGTGGCCGAAGTTGGCGAGCGCGACCTCGTCATTTCCTGGAATGTAGAAGCCAAACCTGCCGAGGCTTAAGTTGCTTCCGGCAGGGCTTAAGTTATTTCCGCTCGGGGCGAAGCGATCCAAAACAATCCAACTGTCTCCTTGCCGGATCTGATGTACGATCTCATTCGCCGTCACGCGAATCAGAAGGCTGCGAAAATTTTTCTTTTCGTTTTTGTGCGGAATTTTCACCTCGTCGCCCTTTTGGCCGTTTCGGATGACGGTGCGATAAAAATTATTGTCATCCATTTGGAAAAGGATGTAGTTGTTGACGTCGATGCAGTTGAGCATCCACTGCAAACGATGACCTTTGGCGAGCATGGCGGAGAAGACAAACGTGCCCGAACTCGGCGCCAGGTCGTACATCACAAAGTCGCCGCCTTTGTGAATGAACGAGCCCTTGTCCTGCTTCCAACCTGCGGAGTCATCCCACTTGGACATGCCATCGGGTGCGAGCGCCAAGTCCAAATTCTTGGATTGTCCGGCGCTGATTTCCACTGTCGTCGATCGCGTGAAATTGTCCGAGGTCTTCGCGGTAAGCGTGTAGGAACCAGCGGACAAGTTCATCACGCCGCCGCTCGTAACTTTCGCCGGAGACTCGCCTGCTTTGGTGAGAGTCACCTGAGCATCGGCGGGGGTGAAGGTAATCCGCAATTCGCTGGGAGCGGCTTCCAGCGCCACATCCCCTGCCGCCAGTGACACGGCTGCCCCGGCCACGAAATGTCTTTTGATTTGCTTCGGCTTGAACCGGTCTTTACGTACTTCGATGACATGATCCCCGGGATTGACAGTTGCAATATTCAGCGAGCCGTCGGACTGGACCGTGCCTGCCGCATTTTGGTCAATCAGAATCGTGGATCCCGGAACTCCGCCTTGAATCGTCAGCGAAGCCAAATGAGGGATGGGCTGCAAATTGAAAATCAGCTTCCCTTGCTCGCCTTTGCGAATGCGAATCTTCTGTTCGGGGAGATCCTGAAAGCCAGCCTTCGATACCCGGACAACGTAATCCTTGAGGTCGAGGTTGGGGATGCGCAGCTGACCATTCCGCGTGAGTCGCTGCTGAAGTTTTCCGTTGAGAAAAATCTTTGCCTTGTCTTCGCCGGTGACCACAACGAGCGCACCGAGATTCTTGCCGGACTCCAGGAATGCATTCAATGCAGGAGTTGCCCCGGTTTCAACGTCAAGGTTGTATTGATCGCCGCCGCGAGTAACGGCGAGTTCATGAGCGCCGGTAGAAACTGAAGGAAGATCGAGACCCTCCTGCGGAACGTCAAGCGGAGCCTGGCTATCCAGTCCAACTTTGGCCGTGGGATCGCTGGAGTACACGTGGAGATGGTCCGCCACGCTGGTGACTACGATTGCGATGACTCGTTTGGAAACGATTGGGCCTTTGACGACGGGCAGAGCGAGCGCATCGGTTGAGAACTTGAACGAGGCTTCCCCTTGCGATCCTTCGACTTTCAGTTCATGTTCGCCCGGCGAAATCTTGTCGAGAGACCATTGTCCATCCTGGAATTCCGCGGGAGGCTGATCATCGAACATCACTTTCCCCGTGCCAGTGTCAGAGGAAAGTTTGAGCAAGGGCGATGCTGGTTCGGGGATAACGACCGCGGGAGCCGATGCAACGGCAGCAGGTTCAGGAGCCGAGGCTACCGCCGCAGAGCGATGCCTTCGCCCGATAAGGAAGACCGCTACGACTAGAACGACTACTACAGCGGTAGCGAGGATGGCCATTGAGGATCGCTGCGGCGATTTTGTAGTTTGCTTTTGCCGGGAAGGTGCAGGCGCGCTGGATGCCGTTACAGGAGGCTTTACAGGGGGCACCGGGGCCGATGGCATTGGCGGAACTGGAACTCCTTCAACGGCCTTGGAGACAGGCGGGACTGCAACAACATTGCTTGTGACTTCGGGCGAAGGCTCAGCCGCGGTGGGCACCGGAGTGTGGTAAGTCTTGGTGGCGCTGTCGCTCTCCGGCGACGGGGTGCCGATTGCACGGGCTTCCAGCAAACCGAGACGGTGCAGAATGCCATTCGCAATGGATAACACTTCTCCATCTTTCGAATATTTTTCCGTCACCGCCCGCACACGACCCGCCAATGCCTGCTTCGAAGCGTGATCCAAAGCCGCATCGATTTCGCTCTCCATACGGCGCAGCTCTTCCACATCACGGCGGCGAATTTGGCGGCGCTGGGTCTGGAGATCCCGCTGCACCGTTTCCTGAATTTGAATCAGCCGCGGTTCGCGCGGATAGACCGACAAGCCTTCTTCGATTCGTGACAGAGCTCCGGCCAGATCAACAGAACTTTGCAGCTTGCGTGCCTGCGAAACACATTCTTCGACGAAAGTTTCTTTCTTCTGATCAAGAATGAGCGTCTTGATCGTCTTGGCCATGGGATGCGCGGGGTTTAAATCGAGCGCCTCCTTGGCTAGCTTTTCGGCCTCGCGCCAGTCGGTTTCTACCGTGGAGTGAGCCTGTTCGACCAGCGCATTGGCTAGAACGGCGCGGGCCAGAGAATTGTTTTCGTCCAACTCGTATGCTTGCCGCAGCAGCGTGACGCCGGCGGCTTTTTCCTGCGCGAAAAGATCTTGGCCCTCGGTCATCAGTCGATGGGCTTCGGTCTTGCGCTTCACACCGTCCTGCGCCAGCTTCTCAAGTTCCGCGAGTTCGGCGTCATTGGGAAATTCCGTCACTGCTGCCTGTAAAAGATCAATGGCGCGAGCGTAATCGCTGGTGTGCAGACAGGTGTCGATCTGTTCCACCAGCCGCGTTTTCGATTCGATCCGGTTCTGCTGGTCACGCCGCTTTTGCAGGCGTTCGACCTCGAAGGTCAATCCCGGATATTGGTTGTAGATGGTGCGCAAAATTTCCCAGTCATTCAGAGCGTCGCTATACGCTCCCTGCTCTTCGTGGAGATGAGCACGGGCAACGATGGAGTTGACCAGGTCGCGCTTATCCTGCACCAGGCGCAACGCGCGTTCGAAATGACTTTCTCCGGGATGCAGATCGAGAGCCTCGCGCAGAATATTGACGCGCTTATCGAGATCGGGCTCGGTTTCCACCTGACGATCGACGGAGGCGATGAACGCTGAAAGTTCCTGCCGCTGCTGCTCTTCAATGTCGTAGCGGAGAGCCTGAAAAATCGCATTGTTGGGATACTTGATGAGATACGCTTCACACGCCGCCATCGCCTTGCCGAAATTGTGCTCAGTGAGTTGCCGGCGAGCCTCGGCGTACGCCGTATTCATCGCGTCGTGCTCAGAGCGAACCTCGTTGTAAAAGCTCTGGTAGTTGGCTCCGCTCTCGCGATTGATCGAATCGGGGGCACGCCGGTCCAGGTCCAATACCACACCCAGCTTTGAGAGCGCGTTGCTCACGTCGCCTTTATGCCATGCTTCCATGGCGGCACGATGGAGTTGTTCTTTTTCCTGCCGGAGCTTTTTGTATTCCTGTTCCTGGCGGTCAACTTCCGCGAGCAACTGGAGCGCGCGCGCTTCCTTCGGACGGAGTTGAAGAACGTTCTGCAGAGCTTCGCGGGCATGTCCGTAGGCGTGGTTATCGATGTGCTGCCGGGCCAGTCGATACCAGTTATCGATTTGGCGCTCGCTGCGCCGGTTTTCGATTCTGCTCTTCAGAGTTAAAGCTGCTGCATTATCCGGTTCAATCTGTAGAGCTTCCTGCAATTTCTGAAGAGCGAGCGGATCTTCTTCTTCCTCAAAGCGCGCCCGGGCGGCATCCAGCAGTTGAGAAAGTGTTTTTCGCCGAACCGCCCCATCAAGTCGCCGATGCAGCGAGCCGATGGCCTCGTCCATGTGACCCTCGGCCTCCAGTTCGCCCAGGATTTCTCCGGCAAACTGGAAATCGCCTTCTTCCAAGGCTTTGGTCGCGCGCTGTAACCGGGGACGCGTGCGCTCGGGATCGAAAAATTCAATGGGCTCGTTTCGCAGCGCTTTGTTGAGCGTGTCGCCGAAATCCCGGGCAGTCCCGAAGCGGTGCCACGGCTGCTTCGCCATTGCTTTGTGCAACACACGGCTGACGGGCTGGCTCACAGTGGAATTCAGCTCGGCAGCCAGCGGCGGAATATGGCGGAGAATGGCATCCACGACTTCATCGGCGCGGGCCCGCTGAAATGGATTCCGGCCGGTCATCGCTTCATAACAGACCACGCTCAGCGAAAAAATATCGGATGCAGGCGACAGCGGCTTCAATTCGATCTGCTCAGGAGCCATGTAGAGCAAGGTGCCCTTCTGGGCGCGCGTGGTGTGTGCATCAGCCATGTGCGCCACACCGAAGTCGATAATCTTTACCGAGTCGTCTTCCATCACAAAGATGTTGCTCGGTTTTAAATCGCGATGGACGAGGCCGCGTTCGTGCGCGGCCTGCAGACCTCGGCATGCCTGCGACATGATGTCAATGGTGCGCTCGACCGTCAAACGATGGCTGGCTTTACGGATGAAATGATCCAACGTGGTGCCGGGCAGCAGCGGCATCACGAAATATGGTTTTTTCTTGCCGTCTTCTTCGAACTCGCCAATGTCGAATATCTCAACGATGTTGGGATGACTCATGGAGGCGAGAACATCGCACTCCTTGTAGAACAACTGGAGCGAAGCTGGGTCGGGAATGTCGAGGATCGTCTTCACCGCAACCTCGCGGCGCACCACGGTGTCGTAAGCGCGGTAGACGAGGCCCATGCCGCCCTGGCCGAGGATTTGCCGGACCTCGTAACGGCCTGCCAGTTTTCTGGGTGAAGGAGTATCCATGGCCCACCCCGGTTCGGGGGCGATAGCATCTTAATGGATTTAGCAGAAAAGTGTAGCCTGGAAGCCCGGCGCGGTTTTATGCCCGCAGCAGGTTGCGTGCGATGAACAATACGTTGGCCGGACGCTCGCCCAGCCGCCGCATGAAGTAGGGATACCACTCGGTACCGAAGGGAATGTAGACGCGGACGCGCCAGCCTTCGCGTATCAACTTCTGTTGCAAGTCGCGGCGAATGCCGTAGAGCATCTGGAACTCGAAGGAATCACGAGAGATTTTTTCGGCGGTCGCGAATGCTTGCGCCTGGCGAACGATGTTCTCATCGTGCGTAGCCAGGCCGTGATAGACGCCACTTTTCATCAGGACTTTCATCAGCTTGACGTAGTTGGCATCTACGTCTGATTTTGCCGCGAAGGCGATTTCCGAAGATTCTTTGTACGCACCCTTGCAGAGACGAATCCGAATTCGCTCGGATAGAAGTTTTTCGACATCGCTCTCGGATCGCTTCAAGTATGACTGGATCACAGTCCCGACAGAGTTCGCGTTCGCCGGCTTGCGGTGCAGTTCATGAACGAAATCGAGCGTGCGCTGGGTGTAGGGCGAACCCTCCATGTCGACGCGCACAAAGCCGGGAGAATTCATGGATGCGGATTTGGCGACCAGGCCGGTGACGATGTCGCGAGCCATCTGTTCATCCACATCGAGGCCCATGTGCGTGAGCTTAAGGCTGATGTTGGCGTTGAGATTGTTGGCGGCGATGGCGTCGAGAATTTGATGGTAAAGCTGGGCGCTGTGGCGGGCTTCTTCGGGATTAGTGACGTTCTCTCCGAGATTATCGATGCTGACGCTCATCCCGGCGCGATTGATGGCCTGGGTGGCGCGGACCGCGTCGGCAATCTCCGTGCCTGCAACGAAACGCCCGGATACATGGCGGCCGAAAGAGGATCGCTCGGCAAAATTGCGCAACGATGAATTTTCAGAAAGGCGGACGAAGAACGTTCTTAACATGCCTCACCCGACAAATAGCAAGCCGCCGAAAAGGATTGGTGCGGGAAGATCACAGAAAGTTGTATCACAATGTGGGTATCGCCTAGCTTGAATGCTGAGAACACGGCGGGATCAAAGCGAGAACTTGAGCTCGACAATCTCATGAGTTTCGTGAGGCGCGGGTTCCCATTTCCACTCATGCAGCGCGTTCTGGACCGATTGAATAAACAAGGGATGGCCTCCCTTTATTTCGATCGACTTTGCCGTGCCATTCGGCGCAACCAAAACGTCCGCCTTTACAACGCCTTGGATGTTCATGGAGCGAGCCAGGTTGGGATATTGCGGAGTAACCCGGATCAAGACCTTGCGTGTGGACTCAGAGGCTGTCTGTCCCAGAGCACGATGGGGCACAAACATCCACATCGACAGCAGAACGAGCGCCGCAACTGTAATTCTTTTCTGCAACAAATACTCACCGCACCGCGTGCAGAATAAGAGGAATGTAACTCGAGTCCAAGATTACGTTGGTCATGTGACCAACTCAGGAAAACAACCGTGAACACGATCGCACCGGCCCGTGGTCATTGTCCGTGTTCTTCGAGGAACTTCTCGACCTCAAGGGCGGCCATACAGCCACTCCCCGCAGCCGTGATGGCCTGACGGTATCGACGATCCTGGACATCGCCACAGGCGAAGACGCCGTGGACTTTCGTCATCACATAGTCGTGCGTCTTCAAATAACCATCCGCGTCGGTATCAAGCTGGCCGGCAAACATCTTTGCATTGGGCTCATGGCCGATGCCGAGGAACATGGCGCTGGTGGGGAAATCCGACACCTCCCCGGTTTTCAGGTTTCGTAACTTGAGGCCGGTGACTTCCTGCTTGATGGGATCATAAACGTCTTCGACCATGGTATTGGTCAGGAAGTGGATCTTCTCATTATGCTGCGCGCGCTCCAGCATGATTTTCGACGCGCGGAAGCTGTCGCGCCGGTGAATGAGAGTGACCTTGGAGGCAAAGCGAGTGAGGAAAATTGCTTCCTCCATCGCGGAATCGCCCCCGCCGATCACAACAATTTCTTTCCCGGAGAAGAAAAAACCGTCGCAGGTAGCGCAGGAAGAAACCCCGTGACCAATTAATTTGTGTTCATTGGGCAAGCCCAGCCATCGGGCAGAAGCACCGCTGGCGATAATCAAAGTTTGGGCATGTACCTGGTGTTTGCCGAGATGCAGCAGAAACGGTCGCCGGCTGAGATCGGCACTGGTGAGGTGAGCCATGCGATATTCCGCGCCAAAGCGTTCCGCCTGCTTTCGCATGTTGTCGACCAACTGCGGCCCCATAATTCCTTCGGGAAAACCGGGAAAGTTTTCCACCAGCGTGGTGAGTGAGAGTTGGCCCCCGGGCTCGTGGCCTTCTACTAACAGCGGTTTGAGATTGGCGCGCGCCGTATAGAGTGCGGCGGTATGTCCGGCGCAGCCGGAACCGATGATGACGACGTTGCGGGTTTCGCTCATGATTGTTCTAGGTATTCGTTAGATTGCGGGCTTCGGATTTCGATGCATCGCTTCGTTGAAGTTATGAGGCTAAACTCAACCACCCGGGACTTATCAGATAAATCAAATATCTCTCAATCATTTCTTCGGCCCCGAAGAATTGATGGATTTCTGTTTGGCCCCTGACTTCGATGCAGGGCTCGGGATCTGAGCCAACTCCCCAAGCACAGTGTGTCTAACCCCGAGTAGTCGACGATAGTTGGCGAGCACGTCGGAAGCGCCGCGAAATTGAGGTTCATACGCGGTCTGGTCGGGTGCGGGTCCGTTTTCGGAAGCCGAGCAGCGGGCCAATGCCACGGACGATTTTCCGAAACGCTCGAGCCGAATGCGGCTGGCGGGGGTGTTGGCCGTGAGCATGGTTGCGACGCTGCCAATGGCAGAAGCGCTGTCCTCCATTGAAACCTGGATTAAATCTTTCGGGTCGCGAACATGGAGCACGAGAGTCTCGACCATATTTTGTCCATCATTGCTGAAGGAATACTGCACGCTGGAGAACATGGCTTGCACGGCGAATTCGCGCCGGATGCGAACGTAGCGGGCAACAGATGGCTCGTCCGAAACCTGCGTGCCCTGGCCAGGCTGAAGAAAGTTCGGCGCATCCGTGAGCGTGGAAACGCCGTGGGAGATCTCGAAGTCGGAGGCGAATAGCGGCTGCTTGGGGATGCGCGCCAGCGCCGCCGCAATCTCTTTCTGTTCCTCGGCTGAGGGCGTACAAACATTCAGCACGTTGACCTTTACTTGCGGTTGCGTCGAGGCAGCGTCCGGAGACTGCTGACCGATTGCCGGCACGGTGCAAAGGATTGCAGCGAAGACAAGAGTGAGTTTTGGAAGCACTGCCGAATTCTAAATGATGACTGCGTTAAAACTTAAACCATGAGGAAACCATGGCGGCGCAGAAGGTTGGTACGCGGGTCCGAAAGACGTTTAGAATTCAAGAATGGCGAATCTTACGCTGGTTTACGGAATGCGGCTGCTGCCCTCGGAAGACGTCGTCGAAGTGGGGCAGGCTCCGGTGAAGTTAAGCAACGGGCACGAGGCTCACGTCACCATGCACGTGCTCGAGGGCAGTAAGGAAGAAATCGAAAAACAATTGCGCACCAGCCTGGAAGCTTTCTTCGACCTGTATCCGGAAATTTAGCGATTTTTGGCTGAAGCGCTTGGGTAAAGTTTTGCATGTAGCTGATGCGCCCGGCAATCATGCAGCGAGTCGAATTATGCGGGAGTTTTACTGGAAATTGCGCGCAAGAATGCAGACGGCGGATTTGTGGCCGCAGGGCTGGATCGCGCGCGGAGCCTGCTATTCGCTGGGCCTGGCGGCGGGTCTCTTCGTTCTCGAAATGTTGCTGAAGCTTTTTGCCCCGAAGTGGGGTGACAGCCTCGGAGGTTGGGTCAAGTTTCTGGTTTTCGACGCTGCTTTGCTGTTTTGCATTCTGGCTTTTCGCAACCTGAGGCGGAAAGTGCTGTGGCGTCTGCGCAACCGGCTGATCGTCACCTACGTATTCATTGGCGTGATTCCCGCAGCGCTTTTAGTCGCGATGGCGTTCATCACCATCTATCTGTTCGCCGGCCAGTTCGCGAGTTTTGTAGTTACCTCAGAGATCAACTCGCAGCTGCGTAGCATGCAGGCGGTGAATGCGGCGGTAAGCAACGAGCTTGCCTCACACATCGAGAAAGGTGAGAGTCCTGCGGTGGAATCCCTGGCCGGTCTGAGAAAGCGCGACCGGGCCTGGGGAAGGCGGCGAGTTTCGGCCTGGCAGGGCGCGCGGCTTGTGTTGGCGAACAACGGAACTTCGAATCCACAGCCGATCACCTTCCCTGATTTTTTCAACAAGAACGAGAGCGAGTTCGCCATTGCGTTGCGCACGGGCCAACCGTTCAAGGAGATTGTTCGCGATAACGGCGAACTGTATTTGCGCGTCGCCTCGGTTTACGACATTGGGCAGGAAAAGTTGACCGTCGTCTCCGGCGAGCCTCTGGACAACAATCTGGTCGCGGACATTGCCGCGAATCTGGGGGAGATCACCCTCTATGCGGCGGGAATATCGCTTGAAGGTCCTCAGGCCCATGGACTGAAACAAAATGCGCCAAAGGGTGACAGCACTCAGGCCGGTTTTTCGGTAACGCCTAAAAAAGACAGCCGTGTCGTCGTTATCGACGCCAGCAAGTCCAGCGTTAGCGTTGATGGCGAGCAACAAGCTCTCCGGCCGACCTTCACCGTGGGTTCGCTGCCCTCAGCGGCGAGCATGATGGACCGCGAGATAACTTTTGGAACCCCGTTGCAAGTGGTGGATTGGAAGACAGGCGAACGGGAAGGAGTTGGCGCGCTGGTAAGAGTTCGCACCCGGCCCTCTGTACTCTACAGTCATTTGTTCGCGGCGCTCGGGGATATCGCACGGGGAGTGGAGTACATCCTTCTGGCGATCGTCATCTTTTTTGCGGTGATCGAATTGATTGCCCTGATCATCGGCACGAGGATGACGACCACGGTGACCGGCGCCGTTGCCCAGCTTTACGACGCCACTCGCAATGTCGATCGCGGCGATTTCAGCCATCGGATTCCGGTGAAGTCCTCGGACCAGTTGGCGCAACTTTCCTTGTCGTTCAATTCGATGACCGAGTCGATCGAGAAGCTGATTCAGGAACAGAAAGAGAAGCAACGCTTGGAGGGCGAGCTCGCCATTGCGCAGGAGGTGCAGGCGCAACTTTTTCCGCGACAGGTTTCGGAACTTGAGTCGCTCGAAGTGCACGGCTTCTGCCGCCCGGCGCGCACGGTGAGTGGTGACTACTATGATTTTCTGACTGCCAGTTCTCATAAGCTGATTTTGGCTGTTGGCGATATCAGCGGGAAGGGAATTTCCGCGGCGCTCTTGATGGCGACCATCCATTCAGCAGTGCGCGCCTACAGCGTGGAGAGCCTGCCGCAGATGCGGGAGCCGGTGGCCGTAGGAGCGGTGTCCGGCGCGGGCAGGATCATGGCGGCGTGGCCCGAGGGCATCGAAGTTTCACCGGGAGCGTTGCTCGGCCTGCTCAATCATCAGCTCTACGAAAGCACTCCTCCGGAAAAATACGCGACCTTGTTTCTCGGCATCTACGATGGCCGTTCCCATCGCTTGACCTACAGCAACGGAGGCCATCTTCCCCCGATTTTGATCGGCAAGGATGGCGCCGTACGGCGTTTGGAGGCGGGCGGGACGGTTGTCGGCTTGTTCGACGATATGACCTATAACGAGGGATGCGTACAAATGCATCCCGGTGAAATCTTCATCGCTTATAGCGACGGGATCACCGAACCGGAAAACGAGTTTGGGGAATTCGGCGAGGAGCGCCTGATCGACCTGGTAAGCACGAACCGCCAATCGCCCCTGGTGCAGATCAGCCAGGAGGTAACGTCGGCCGTCGATGACTGGATCGGCGAAAACGAGCAGCCGGATGACATTACCCTGGTGCTGGCGCGCGCGCGATAGGAATTTCTCCGTTCTTCGAAAATCCGGGAGCTAGATTTTCTTCTTTTTCCAGCGGCCTTGCTTGAACAAGACCGCGCTGACGACGGCCATGGAGCTTTCTGCAATCGCGATGGCTGCGAAGGCGCCGTTTGAGCGCATGTGCATCGGGATGGCCAACCAATAGGCCAGCGGTATTTCAAACAGCCAGAAGCCGAAGAAATTCACGATGGTTGGAGTAATTGTGTCGCCGGCTCCATTGAAGGCCTGCATCATCACCATGAAGTAAGCGTAGCCGAGGTTTCCGTAGCTGATGATACGCAGTGCCGCTGCGCCGAGGGGTACTACGGCAGGATCGTGTGTGAATAGGCGAACGATGGGTTCTGAAAAAAATATGAAGACCAGACCCACCGCGCCAAGAAAAATTACGTTGTAGAGTCCGGTTCGCCATACGGCTTTCTCCGCGCGGTCAGGATGTCCGGCGCCCAGGTTCTGTCCCACCAGAGTAGCTGCTGCATTGCTCAATCCCCATGAGGGCAGGATTACAAAAATCACAATACGAATCCCGATCGTATATCCGGCGAGCGCAGCAGCGCCGAAGATGCTGACGATGCGTACCAATCCGATCCAACTGGTGTGTGCGATGGCAAACTGGAGAATGCCGGTCAGCGAAACCCGCATCAGGCGCAGCAGCACATCCAGACGGATGCGCACCTGGGTTCTCAGGATGCGAATGCGCTCAGTTCCGTGCATCAAGCGATAGAACTGATAGAGCACACCAATGCTGCGGCCGGTCAGCGTCGCCAAAGCCGCGCCAGTTACGCCGAGGCGCGGAAACGGACCCCAGCCAAAGATCAGGCAGGGATCGAGGATCAGATTGAGGATGTTCGACACCCACAGCAGGCGCATGGCGATTGCCGCATCACCCGCACCCCGGAAGATTGCGTTGTCGAGGAAAAGCAACAGTGCGGCAAAACTTCCGCCGAGGCAAATTTTGGTATAGCCGCTGCCGGTCGCAACAATCTCGGGGGAAGCGCCCATCAATGGCAGCAGATTCGGCGCAAACAGAAAGCAAGGTATTCCGATGGCCAGAGAGATTAACAGTCCGAGAGCGATCGCCTGCACTCCTGCCACTGCCGCACCCTCGGGATCTTTCTCGCCGATACGCCGCGCTACCATGGCAGTCGTCGAAAGGCTCAATCCCATGGCTACGGAAAAGACCAGGGCCAGCATCGATTCTGTGAGACCCACAGTGGCGACCGCATTCGCGCCCAATCGTCCTACCCAGAAGACGTCCACCACCGCGAACAACGACTCCAACACCATCTCCAAAACCATGGGGACAGCCAGCAGCAAGATTGCACGGTTAAGGCTGCCGGTGGTGTAGTCCTGGTGAGAGCCGCGAACCGCTTCCACCAGTGAGGACCATAATGTGTGCGGCTTCTCGACCGCCGAGACAGGGGTTTCCATAAATGACCTGCGAGGTTCCAATGCAATCGCCCAAAAATCAGGCAAATACGTTAATCAAGG
>JBAUVJ010000065.1:0-1717 GCA_049583165.1 Candidatus Sulfotelmatobacter sp.
GCCGGGTTGATCGTCGCCTGTTCTTCGTATTCTTTTTCCGATCTGCTGAAAATCAAAAAAGTCCGCGACCTCTGCGCCATGCGCGTGCGCCCCGCCGTCATCCGTGAATCGCTCGAAGCCATGCAACAGGCCGCTGGCATGGGAAATCCCCTGGTCGAAGCCGGCGCATCCTTCACCAGCAAGCATCGCGTCGCCTTCCGTCATCAAGGCAAACTGCTCGAACCCATCGCCGGACAGTTCGTCATGGATTTTTCCACGCGCGAAAAAGTTCTCACCAGCACGCCCGTTCCCGCGCCCGACCCGGCTCCTACTCCTATTCAAGATGAAGCCGCCGTCTGGTTCGCCCGCGGCATTGCTCTCGAAGAAGATCCCACAACCCAAACCGAAGCGCTCGCCGCTTACCAGAGAGTCCTCGAGTTTCAGCCCAACCACGCCGCCGCGCACATCAATCTGGGAACTCTTTATTACAATCGCCAGGATTTCGCGCTCGCCGAAAAACATTACCGGGCCGCCCTGCAAGCTGATCCTCGCTACGCCCTTGCCTATTTCGATCTCGGCAACGTCCTCGACGAAACCGGCCGCGTGCAAGAAGGCATTCAGACCTACAAGATGGCCGTCCAGCTCGCCCCCACCTATGCCGACGCCCATTACAACCTCGCCCTGGCCTACGAAAAAATTCGCGAGCCCCGCAAAGCCCTGAAGCACTGGCAAGCCTACATCAAGCTCGATACCACCGGCCCCTGGTCTGTCCACGCCCGCAATCAAATCCAGCGCATCCTCCAAGCCGACACCTTAAAACTAGTCCATACCCGCCGCACCTAATCGATAGTTAGCCGCGTGTAGTTGTAGGTTGACTGCGCGTAATTGTTATTTGTGTGTAGCTGATAGTTGAAAGATGTAGCCCACAACATCAAATTGCAGCCCCGAAGGGGCGATATAAGATAGCCCGGCACGCCAGTGCCGGGTAAGCATGATAAATGGGAGCGAGTCCCGCAGGGACGGCACAAATTTTCTTTCGTATCTAGTGCGCCTTAGCGTCGTAGATCGTGCTATGGCTCGGTACCAGAACTCCCACCACGGCCCCCACCACGAAACCGAGTCCTGCCCCGACCGCAGCCCCGGTCCCCTTGCCGCCGACGAATCCGCCGTTCTCCCACGCTCCCGCAACGATCGCCGCCCCTGCTCCCGCGCCCACCGCGCCGCCAATAAGGGTATTGCGCAGATGGTGTCCATTTTTCAAGAGCCTCACCTTGTGTACGTCTGGCTTCTGGATCGTTTGTTCGCCCGAGGCGTCCCGGTACGAGACTGACGTTTCCGAGAATTTTACAAACGTTCCGGAATGCTTCGCCGCGTTGATCTCAATGATCTGAATCTTTTGGCCCGCTCGCAGAGCGCTTATATTTGCCCAGGACGACCGGCTGTTTTGCGCCCACGCAGCGCAGGACATGCCGAAAATAAAAATCAGGAACAGAAACTTTCGCATTGTCTCACCCTGCTGACAATTCTTCAGAACGCCAGTTCCCCTACTCTGCCGTTCTCTAGCAAAAGCGCTGACAAGTGTACACCCACCCCCTCGCTGCTCCCAGATCACGGCAAAAAACTCACACGAATTCCTCCTCGACCGTGGAAGAGCGGCGCTTCAGCGCCGCGTAAGCCGCTAAAAACCTAACAGGTTTCAGCCCCCGCGGTCGCATTCCTAGGCTGCCAACCGCCTGCG
>JBAUVJ010000066.1:0-6430 GCA_049583165.1 Candidatus Sulfotelmatobacter sp.
GTTTCAAGCAACTGGGCTTTGCCTACGAAGGCGCGAAGGCGCTGGCCTTCGCGGCCATCGCAGCCAGCCGCCTGGGACAAGAGTTTGAAGGCGTGAAGTTATTTGCCCAAGCGAAGGAGATGTTCGTCCAAGACAAGAACCTGGTGTGGCCTTCGCTGATCGATCTTTACGAAGCCCTGGTTCTTTTCAACGAAGGCCGTCTGTTTGAAGCGCGACGGCTTTGTAGTTCGGCTCACGAATTCTTTCGCAGCTCGGCGATGCCGGGTAAGGCAGTGCTTGCGGAATTGTTGCTGGCGCGCATCGCTCTCCGCATGAGCGACACATCAGGCGCACAAAAGCATTGCCAGCAAGCGCTTGCGGATCTGGCGAGTCTGGACTCAACCTCGCTGCTTTATCAAGCCGAATTTCTAATGGGAGAGGTTGCCCGCGCCTCCGGGAAAGATGAAGAGGCCTATCAATCCTATGGTCGGGCTCGCGAGGCAGTGGAACGGCTGCGCGGCAGCCTGCGTGGAGAAGAACTTAAGCTCGCGTTTTTCCAGAACAAACTCGAGGTCTACGAAAACCTGGTGGACTTGTGCTTCCGCCGCGAGAACAGCTTCGAGGAGGCGTTCGGTTACATCGAGCAGTCAAAATCTCGCACGCTGGCCGATCTTTTGAGTCACCCCGTGCACGTTCCAACTGCTGGCGATGCGGGGCAAAGCGATCTGGTGCGTTCGATCCGCAACCTGCGCGAGGAGTTGAACTGGTACTACAACCTGATTGAGCGCGAGCAGTTGCGGCCGGAAGAGCGTTCGCAGGAAAGGATCAAGCAACTCGAGCAGGAAGCGCGCACGCGCGAGACCGACCTGTTGAAGGCGGTGAAGGAAGCCACCATTGCCGAAGCGCATGAAGCCGGTTTGGAAGTAGCTTCGACGGTTTCGCTGGAACAGATTCGTTCCGCGCTTCCGGCCGATGCCACGCTGGTCGAGTACTTTCGCGTGCAGGACCGGTATTTGGCATGCGTCCTCACCCGGACCGAGCTTCACATTGCTCCGGTAACTTTGCAGCCGCGAATTCAAAAGTTATTGCAGTTGCTGCAATTCCAGATCTCAAAATTCCGGCTTGATCCGCAGTATCTAAAAACCTTCGGCCAAAGTTTGCTCGAAGCAACCCAGGCACATCTTAAAAACCTCTATCAGGAGCTAATTGCGCCAATCAGCCATCAGCTCAACTCCAGGCATTTGGTCTTTGTGCAGCACGGGCTGCTCCACTACGTTCCATTTCATGCTCTGCACGATGGTGAGTCGTATCTGATCGACAGGTTTTCCGTCTCCTACGCTCCAAGCGCCAGCGTATATGCGCTCTGCCAGAGCAAGCCCGGAAACGCTGCCGGCGATCCGCTCATCCTCGGAGTTTCTGACGCGCAGACACCCTCCATCCAGGCTGAAGTTGAGGCCATCGGATCGATGCTTCCCAATGCCAAGTTATTTGTCGGCGAGCAAGCGACCGCGGAAGTATTGCGAGTCCACGGCCGTGGCAGCCGAATGATTCACATCGCAACCCACGGTTATTTTCGGCAGGACAATCCAATGTTTTCCTCCATACGTCTTGGAGACGCGCATTTGAGCCTGTACGACATCTACCATCTACATCTGCCGGCCGAGTTGATTGTCCTCAGCGGGTGCGCGACCGGCCTGAATGCGGTGACCCCGGGTGATGAGTTGATCGGCCTGGTGCGCGGTCTTTTGCAGGCAGGAGCGCAGTCGCTGGTTCTCAGCCTTTGGGATGTTCACGATGAGAGCACCAAGGATTTCATGATCGGACTCTATGCCCGCCTGCAGCGGGGACAATCCAAACCAGCCGCCATGCAAGCTGCCATGATTGAGCTCCGGGAACGCCATCCACACCCTTACTATTGGGCCCCTTTCTCATTGATAGGAAAGGGTTAAGCATCAGGCCATGTTTTTTATTTCCAGGCCTATATTTTTGGCCTTCCTGAGTCCCCTTATTCACTAGATAGGCAGATTCTGAAGATCAAGCACCAAGCCCAGCGCTATCTACAGGCTGGTTCTCCCCCCAAAATTGAGGATGGAATGGACCATTTTTCGGAGCAGGCATGGGCTGATTTTGCGCGAGGATTCAGCGAGGCTGGGAAAGCGCCGAACATCCAAACGCATCTCGCAGCCAGCTGTCTCGAGTGCAAAGCCGTCGAAGGTTTCTGGCGCCGCATGCAAACCATGGCACTTGCCGAAGCGGCGTACGCTCCGCCCGAAGATCTTGTGCGTCTGGTTAAGCTGGAATTTGCCGCCAAGCAAGAAACGCGGTCTGAAAAGTGGAGCTTGGCCAGTCTGCTCTTTGACAGCATTGCCCAGCCGCTGCCCGCCGGTGTGCGCAGTGGAGATGCCAGTGTCCGGCAAGTGGTGTATGAGGCCGAAGGACTTACCGTCGATTTACGATTCGACCGCATAGTGCCCTCGGGCGGTGTCTCGGTAGTGGGCCAGTTGCTCGATAACAGAGTGCCGCGTGAGCTATTAACCGGGGCCTCCATCGTGGTTTTGACAGAAGACGGTGACTTGGTGGCGACCACCTTGACCAACGGATCCGGAGAATTTCAGCTCGAATTTGAGCCGGCGGATCATCTTCGGCTCACAGCGAGAGTGGGACGCCGCAGAGTACAAATCCCCCTCGCGAACTTGAAGTAACGTCCCCCTGGTTACAAAAGGAACCTCGGCAGGTCACCAGTATGAGATTACGGGTGTAAGTGGCAAGCCGAGAGTTGGCAAGTTAGACTCACAAAACTTCCCGTAATGGGCCGTTTTCAGAAAGGGACAGTAAATTTTATGAACGAACAGAAACAACAAATACGAGCGAATCGGATGGGCTGGCTGGCATGCCTGGTTCTGCTGCTGGTCTCGGTATGCGCGCCTGCGGCCCAGGCGCAAACCAGACTGATCGTGGCCGACTCGCTAGGTTTGCCGGGCCTGAGGCTGACCTGTCTTCTGACGGGCTGCACCATCGTCCAGGGCCTTGGAGACCCCAACGGCCAGTTGTTCGTGGTGACGTTTCCGGCGATCTTGAATCCAGTGACCTCACTGTTGCGATTAAGCGTGCAAACCGGAATCCTGTCGGTTGAAATCGACCAGGTCGTCACCGCTCAGAATCCCGAAAGCACAGGCACGCCCTCATATCTGACCGATGAAACGCCGGTTCCTTACTACGGCACCACGGTTTGGCAAGGTTACCTCATTCAGCCGGGAAATCAGTTGATCCGTACCCAACAGACGCACACAGCCTTCAATGCTGCGGGCGCCGGTATAACGGTGGCGGTGATTGATTCTGGCGTCGATCCCACCCATCCAGTATTAAAAAATGTTTTGGTGAATGGCTACGATTTCACCCGGAATACGCCTGGTGGATCCGAGGATGCTGACGTCAATACCACTTCAAGCAGCAGCGACGCGGGCCCTGCGACTCTGGATCAGCGAACGGTCGCGGTTCTCGATCAACGAACGGTAGCGGTTCTGGACGGCGGCCCTTACTCTGATTTTGGACACGGCACCATGACAGCCGGCCTCGTCCACCTGGTTGCGCCCCAGGCGAAGATCATGCCGTTGAAGGCTTTCAGCGCGGATGGTTCGGCGTACGATTCGAACATTCTGCGGGCGATCTACTACGCGGTGGCCAACGGAGCTCAAGTCATGAATATGAGCTTCAACTACACCAGTTACTCAGCCCAACTAGCCCAGGCCATAAAGTATGCGAACAGCAAGGGCGTGATCTCGGTTGCTTCGGCAGGGAACAGCGGTGAGAGGACAGTAGTTTATCCCGGCGGACTGCCGGGCGTGATTGATGTCGCTTCCACATCCGACACCGACATTCAGTCCACCTTCACAAACTACGGTGCGCCGCCGGTCTGGATGGCTGCCCCCGGAGAAAGCATCGTGACCACTTATCCCTGGGGCACGTATGCAGCGGGCTGGGGAACGTCGTTCAGCACGCCTCTCGTGGCGGGAGCTGCGGCGATGATGATGGGTGCGAACAGTAACTGCCCAAGCAAGAGCGTTCCGCTCGGCTTGGCGGACGCCCACTTCATCAGTAATCTCAACATGGGCTTCGGACGCCTGGATACCTACCAGGCGATGCTGACCTGCAAGTTAGACCTGGTCCACTAGAAATCGGGCGCAGACCACGGATGGCGGGCGTCGACAATTCGTTGCTGGAAGTTTCGGGACTTCGCTTGCGGGTCAAGGAACTGGAAGAGCAACACGTCGCTTTTCGCAATTCGCTGGTCTGCGCCTTTAACCAGCTCCTCGACCTGAAAGACATCAGCACGGGCGTCCATAGCACTCGACTCGCGGAGTGGGCGCTGCGCGTCTCCCGCAAGATGAATATCCCGGAGGAGCGCTCCTACCAGGTTGAAGTAGCAGCTCTCCTGCATGACATCGGCAAGATTGGTGTGCCGGATTCGATTCTCAAAAAAGCCGGACCGCTCACCGCGGAAGAACGCGCCCTTATCAACCGTCATCCTGAATACAGCTGGTCGATTCTCCGCCTGTTCACCGGCCTGGAAGAAGCCAGCCTCTATGCTTTGCATCACCACGAGAGCGTCGACGGAAAGGGCTATCCAGCGGGTCTGAAGGGAAGTGATATCCCGCTGGTTTCGCGGATTATATGCGTCATCGACGCCTACGACGCCATGGTCTCGAACCGTTGCTACCGGCCCGGGCTGCCGCACGAGCAGGCGATCCAGCGTTTGCTACAAAGTAGTGGAACCCAATTCGACTCCGAAGTCGTGCACGTGTTTATCCCCATTGCCGAGCAGGAAACTACTGACGTCTTCGAGGCCGCGGGAACAAGCACGGCGGCGGCGTTCTAGACCATTACGGATGGATCTCGGCTACTCGCGCATCGGCCCGGGATCCTCACGCTTTGTGTCAACTCCAACACAAAACTTAATTTCCCGCGGCTCTCTCAATATTCTGCGGGTGCGTCCCCGCTTCGCCGTCACGAAGTGACGATTTGCATTACCCTTCCTCTGGTTGTATCAATGGAAGACTCGGCGCGGAATGACCAGCTCCGTCTGCGAGGAGAACGTCGATGGCGATTCACAGCAAAGAAGAGATTTTCTCCAACCTTGATGACGAAGTATTTGGCACCGGCTTCCTTCCTCATCCCTTGCCCAAGTACAGGCTGCCCGAACACGAGACCGATCCGACGGCGGCGTACCAACTTGTTCATGACGAGTTATTGCTCGACGGAAACTCGCGGCAGAACGTGGCCACATTCTGCCAAACATGGGTCGAGCCCGAAGTTCGGAAGCTGATGGACGAATGCCTGGACAAAAACATGATCGACAAGGACGAGTATCCGCAAATGGCGGAACTCGAGGCGCGCTGCGTTCACATGCTCGCCGATCTGTGGAATTCGCCGGATGCCGCCAATGCCATGGGATGTTCGACCACCGGATCGAGTGAAGCTGCGATGCTCGGCGGATTGGCCATGAAGTGGCGATGGCGCAAGAAGCGCGAGCGGGCGGGAAAGTCGTCGGAGAAACCTAATCTCATATGCGGTCCAGTTCAGATTTGCTGGCATAAATTCGCGCGTTACTTCGATGTGGAGCTCCGCGAAATTCCTTGCGTAGGAAAGCGGTTGCTCATGTCGCCGGAAGAAGTTCTAAGACGATGCGATGAAAACACGATCGGAGTTGTGGCTACGCTCGGGGTCACATACACGTTGCAATATGAGCCGGTGGAAGCGGTGGCGACGGCGCTTGACGATTTAGAGGAGGAACATGGGCTCGACATTCCACTGCACGTGGACGCGGCCAGCGGCGGATTTGTGACGCCATTTATTCATCCCACGGTGACCTGGGATTTTCGTTTGCCGCGAGTAAAGTCGATCAATGCCTCGGGGCACAAGTTTGGCCTGGCGCCGCTCGGCTGCGGCTGGTCGATTTGGCGGGAGGCGAAAGATCTGCCGGAGGACTTAATTTTCCGGGTGAAATATCTGGGCGGCAACATGCCGACTTTTGCTCTCAACTTCTCGCGGCCCGGAGGGCAAATCGCCTCGCAGTATTACAACCTGGTTCGCTTGGGACGCGAGGGCTACACAAAAATTACCAAAGGCTGCGCTGATGTTGGCGCATGGTTCGCAGACCAGGTGAAAAAACTGGGAATGTTTGATCTGGTGTATGACGGCCGTGGCGGAATTCCGGGTTGCACCTGGACGATTCGCAAAGGCGAAAAGCCGGGTTTCACGCTATACGATTTGGCCGACCGTCTGCGCGTGAAAGGATGGCAGGTTCCAGCCTATCCCATGCCGGCCAATCGAAGTGATCTGGTCGTGCAACGAGTTCTATCGCGCCTGGGTTTGAGCCGCGATCTTGCGGGCCTATTGTTTGAAGATATGGAGCGTGCTGTTCGGCATTTCGAGAAACATCCTTCCACCGGCT
>JBAUVJ010000067.1:0-4275 GCA_049583165.1 Candidatus Sulfotelmatobacter sp.
GGTACGGAGGAACCGGCGGGATTCCCAGCAGTGTGGCAGTGAAGTTCGATCTGTATAACAACTCGGGAGAGGGCCCGAATTCAACCGGTTTGTACATCAACGGAGCTAAGCCGACGGTTCCTGCCACAACGCTGGGGGGCGGGGTAAATCTGCACAGCGGGGACGTATTCAACGTGCAGATGACTTATAACGGGACCACGCTGACGATGACGATCACGGACGCGACCACGCCGACGGACACGTTCACAACGAGTTGGGTGGTGAACATACCGAGCACAGTGGGAGCATCTACCGCTTATGTTGGCTTCACCGGCGGCAGCGGCGGCCAAACGGCGATCCAGGACATCCTGAGTTGGACATATGTTCCGAGCCTATCAGGCGGCATTCCGCCAACCGCTGCGACGCCGACATTCAGTCCGCTTCCGGGGTCATTCAGCACACTGGACACTGTGACTCTATCGGATACAACGCCGGGGGCGGTCATTCATTGCACCACGAACGGAAGCACGCCAACGCCGAGTTCGCCAGTGTGTACCACGATGACGGTGAATGCTACAACCACAATCCAGGCGATTGCCGTGGCCACCGGATACAGCAACAGCGCAATGGCCAGCGGGACCTATACGCTCAGCGGGGCTGGAGTGAACTACGGTTCGGGCTTCAGTGCGAGCGGGCTTGCGTTGAATGGTATCGCGACGCTGAATGGCACGAGCTTGCAGCTGACGAATGGCGGAAAAGACGAAGCGGGGAGCGCTTTCTACACGACGCCGGTTACGGTGCAGTCGTTTACCACCAATTTCAGTTTTCAGTTAACCAACCCCACTGCGGACGGAATCACGTTTGTGATTCAAAACGCCGGAACCACAGCGCTGGGTCCCGATGGTCTTGATCTAGGGTACGGAGGAACCGGCGGGATTCCCAGCAGTGTGGCAGTGAAGTTCGATCTGTATAACAACTCGGGAGAGGGCCCGAATTCAACCGGTTTGTACATCAACGGAGCTAAGCCGACGGTTCCCGCCACAACGCTTGGGGGTGGGGTAAATCTGCACAGCGGGGACGTATTCAACGTGCAGATGACTTATAACGGGACCATGCTGACGATGACGATCACCGACGCGACCACGCCGGCGGACACGTTCACGACGAGTTGGGTGGTGAACATCCCGGGCACGGTGGGAGCGTCTACTGCTTATGTTGGCTTCACCGGTGGCAGCGGCGGCCAAACTGCGATCCAGGACACCCTGAGTTGGACCTTTACATCCGGGACACCGTAATAAGAATCGTGGCCAGGGTGGGCGTGCACTCAATGCTTTCGTCCGGCGCAAGATCTGCGCTGATCGCGATCGGGCTGTCGTTGCTTGCTCCCGGTTTTCTAGTGGGCCAAGCGGAGCGCGCGAGCTGTATCTCCCGGCAGCCAGTTGCGGAGCGCTACAAGGTGGTCGCCTTGCCCCTGCGGCCAAGCAGTATCAACCAAGCCGGCCAAGTCTCGGGAACAACCGAGGCCCACCGAGCCGGGCTCTGGTCTATGAAATCTGGGCTTCGTGAATTGCCTTTGCCCGCCGGGTTTCGCAATTCCGAAGGCATTGCGGTGAACAATTCCGGTCATGTCACCGGAGATGTCTACGACAATATTTTCAGCAAGCATCGCGCCTTCATTTTTGCCAACGGCAGGTTAACTTTGCTTGCGGGAGAGCAGTCGAGATCCTACGGCATCAGCGACTCCGACGAAGTAGTTGGAGAATCCTTGCTCCCAGGAAAGAAAACCACGGAGCCTGTCTCCTGGGACAAGAGCACGATTCGACCGTTAGGCGGGTGCTGTGGTGGTTCGGCAAAAGGCGTCAACAAAAACGGTGATGTCGTTGGCGACTCGTATGACGAGGCCGGCCGTTATCAGGCATTCCTGTGGAAGCCTGATCATGGCCTCCAGACGATTGGGCCGCCGAATCGATATAGCTCCGCGATCGCGATGAATGATCGAGGCCATGTAATCAGCCAGGCTGTTTCTGAAAGTTTCCTCTATGCAGATGGAGTTCTTACCCGCCTAGAGTTCTCTTCGCTGTATCCCAGCCAGCCCCGATCGATGAATAATTGCGATGTTATCGTCGGGTCCTACGGTCCATTTTCCGACGCTGACCGGGCATTCGTATGGGAAAAATCGCGCGGATTTCGCGACCTGAACACTCTGATTGCACCCGATTCCGGTTGGAAACTGGAGGCTGCGACCAGCATCAATGACCACGGTGAGATTGTTGGGCGTGGAGATTACAAGGATGAGGACGATACCGGATTCCTTCTGATCCCAGAACCTTGATCCAGACTACGATTACCAGACTACTTAGAGTTGCCAAGTGGCGCGGACAGCGCGTACGAGTTGCGGGGAGTTAAATCCTGCCGGTCGGGTTGGGCATCGCTCGAAAAGCGAGACGGCTGGGGGCGGTATCCGTTGCGCGTGCGAATCTTACATCCCTTTGGATGGTCGCCTATCAGTTTTACCGTGATCGCTCGCCAGCCAGAGTTGGGATTGGCCTTCGGGTAGTAGCTCAACGAATAAAGATGCGCCAGATCGTCCCGCACGGAGGCAAAGGCCTTCTTCTCGTCTCTCCAGTTCTTGGAAAAGTATGCTTTCCCGCCGGTGGCCGCCGTCATGCGATCGAACACCGCCGTGGACAGGGGCTCCAATTTCGCGTCTTGGGTACTGATCATGTAAATGGAAACGCCAGCGGACTGGGCGAATTCGGCAACGTCCTCAGGTGGCACTACGCTGGAGTTATCCGGGCCATTGGAAAAAACCACAACAACTTTCCTGCCTTTATATTGGGTAGCATCAGTCAACGTCAGCAACAGGGTGTTATAGAGTGCCGCTTCGTCGCCTGCCACGGTCGAGCGCACGGCATGTAATACCTCTGTTCGGTCAGCAGTAAGAGGAGCAGCGCGGGAGAGATCCCGGCTGTACGAATAGAACGCAATCTTGTCGGCGGTTCCCAGCGATCGAATAAATTCCGCAATCGCATCCTGCGCGAAAACGAAGCCGCGATACATATAGTTGCTGGTATCAAACAGAACGAAGACATTGGCGCCAGCCATCAGCGAGTCGAGGGTTACCGGCGTGCCTTTAGCATCTGCATCTCCTTTGGGGCGTGCGGGATCAATTAGACTCAGGGCCGGTTCATTGCCTTCCGCGAAGGTGGCGACCTTCTCCGTAATCCCATCCTCAACGATGGCAAAATCCTTGGGTCGCAGGCCGGTGACGTAATTTCCTTTCTTGTCGGTGACCGCGACGTTGAGTTGCACAAGATTGACGACAACGTGAAGATCGGGGCCGCCCTGTGCTTCTACACCGGTTCGGGCGCCGATGAATAGACTCAACAAACAGAGAGAGAGAAGGGATTTTCTTAACATATCTCCTAAGTTCCTACTCTGCGAGCCCACTCCAATTGGGCCGCTAGACTACAACAGGGAATCCGTTGCGGCTACCTCGCAGCAGCGCCTGGAACAGCGATGGCGAGCGAGCCGATTTTGCCATTACGAAAATCCTCGCCGGTTTCGTGCATGGCGCGAAGCAGCGCAGGCCAATCTTCGAAATCGGTCGCGAAGATTTTCTCTACCATGTGCCTTGTCAGCTGCGGCACCAGACGATTCAGCGAGACTGCCGAAAGCCCGGTCTCATCGGCCAGGCGCGCCCAGTAGAGGTTCGGTGAATCCCAGGACTCCGCCAGAAAACGGCTGGAGTAACCCGCGAATGCGGGCAGGGGACCGACGTTCAGCAGTTCGCGGCCATAGCTTTGGGCCAGGACGGGATGCGGCACGCCAAAATCGTGCGACAAGCGCTCCCAGCTGACCTGTTCGGGGTGCTGACGAGAAAGGTCCTGAAGTTCCGCGGTTGCCGATCCCCACGCACCGGTTTCTCCCGGATATCTGCGCTGAAATTCTGCCGTCAGATAGAAAGTGTCCGCGGGCGTCATTCGTGGAAGTACATCCGAGGCGTGGCCGGCGCTGAGAGCTTGTTCTAATTGCTCTGAGCGCTGTGGATCCACACGATCCGAGAGGATGTTCATCACCTTGATCCGCAGCTGATCGTCCTTTGTGCAAGCGGTTAGAAGCTCCTCACCGGTACGCTGATACAACGCCACGGCATGAAGTTCGTTCTGGCTGACGTCCCACCAGCGCGGCAAGATCGCGCTGGTCAACAGGCCGGGCGTCAATTCCTTCCAGATAAGAGCCTGCACACTCTCCGGCGAAATAAAATCCTGTTCGAGATCGGAAAGAACATAGGGC
>JBAUVJ010000068.1:0-6875 GCA_049583165.1 Candidatus Sulfotelmatobacter sp.
AACATCGCAAAGACGATGGGATTTCTTGATGACAAGAATAACCATCTCACTTGGACTCCACAGGGAGCCGATATTTCGGCCTCAGGCGATCTGGGATATACCTACGGCACCTACGAATTCCGCGCGCTCGGCAAAGATGGCAGTCCTGTTGTTGACCATGGAAAGTACACCAGCATTTGGAAGAAGCAGAAAGATGGGAATTGGAAAGTTGTTTTAGATATGGGGAACGCGAGCGCGGAGACCGCGAAATAGAATTCAGCTATTTTCGGAAATGACTGCTGATGGCCTCGGCTTGCACTCGGGTTACTACCGCCGATAGCGCCGCCGCGTCCGCCTGTTTCACCGCCTGCAAACTGCCAAAGTGTTCGAGAAGGCGTCGAGTCGTACTCTCGCCCACGCCGGGAATCTCTCTTAGTTCTGTGGAGCGGTCACGCATCTGCCGCCGTTTGCGATGGAAGGTCACCGCGAAGCGGTGGGCTTCGTCGCGAATGAGTTGAATCAGGTGCAGTACGGGAGAGTGATGATCCAGCGCGATGGGATCCTTCTCCTGCCCATAGACATAAAGAATTTCTTCGCGCTTGGCAATGGCAGCCAGCGGCTGGTTAATGATCTCAAGCGATTCCAATGCAGCGGCGGCGGCGTGCAACTGGCCCAGGCCGCCGTCAATCAGCACCACGCTGGGCATCGCCTTTTCTTCCTGTTGCAGGCGTTTATAGCGACGCGTAACTACCTCGCGCATGGACGCGAAATCGTCCACGCCCTCGACAGTACGGATGATGAATTTGCGATAGTCCGACTTCTTCATCCTGCCGTCTTCCCATACCACCATGGAGGCCACGGTCTCCGCGCCTTGAATGTGCGAGATGTCAAAGCATTCGATACGCTTGGGTAACTCGGGCAGGCTGAGGGCTTCCCGCAACTCTTCCTGAATGGCTTTCGCGCTGGGCTTCAATACGCGGAAGCGCTGATCGTAGGATTGCTTGGCGTTGGTGCCGGCAAGGTCGATAAGAGCACGCTTGTCTCCGCGCTGCGGAACCAGAACGTGAACCCGAGCCGCACGGGGATCGGCACCGGCAACTTGGTCCAAGAGTAAATCTTCAAGAGTTTCTCGATCCTCGAAATCCACCGGCACGTACAGATTCCGTGGCACGTAGGGTTGGCCAATATAGAGCTGCTTGAGCAGGGCAGAGAAGAACTCTCCAGGATTAAATGGGTCAGGGGAAGGAGAATCGGTCGAGTTTTGATCGTCTGGACAGCCGGGGGCAGCTGTCCCTACATGAACTGCGGAAGACCCCGCATCCAGGGGCAACGCAAACTCCGGAAGGTCTTCCCAGAAGAATTCCCGGCGATCGACCACGCGGCCCGCGCGCATGTGGAATAGGTTTACCGCGAGCATTCCGTTTTCATAGTGATAACCGAAGACATCGGCGTCATCACCCTCAGCGGCGGCAATGCGCTGGCGCTCCTGCAACTGCTCGACCGTCGAAATCAAATCGCGATAGCGGGCAGCGCGTTCGTACTCTTCCGCCGCGGCGGCCTGCTCCATACGCTCGTGCAGCGAGCGAGCCAAATCCGTAGGACGGCCTTCGAGAAAAAGCTTTACGTCGCGAACGGCCTCTTGATAGCTCTCGGGCGTCGTCAAGTCTTTAACACACGGGCCAAGGCAACGCTTGATGTAGTACTGGAGGCAGGCGCGCGGATGAAAGCGGGTGAGGTCGACCTTGCAGGAAGGAATCAGAAAATTCCGGTGGATGAGATCGACAATGCGGTAGGCGAGGTTGGCAGGGAAGTACGGGCCGTAATAGCAGCCACCATCCTTGCGCAGGCGGCGCGTGACATAGACCCGCGGCCAGCGCTCGCCGAGCGTGAGCTTCACGTAGGGGTAAGTCTTATCGTCCCGGAGCAGAATGTTGAAACGCGGCTTGCGTTGCTTGATGAGATTGTTTTCGAGTGCCAGGGCCTCCTTGTTGTTGGCCACGACGATGTAGTCGACGTCGACCGCCTCCCGCACCAGCGTGCCGGTCTTCGAATCCTCCCAGCGGCCTTCGTGGAAGTAGCTGGCTACGCGGCTGCGCAGGTTTTTTGCCTTGCCCACGTAGATCACTTCGCCTTCGGCGTTCTTATAGAGATACACGCCGGGTTCGGTGGGAATAGTACGGATTTTTTGGAGAAGATCCATCCGGATATTTCTTAATTCTATTTGATGTGTAGACCTGCCATCGTGTTCCATGAAGGCGTTGAGACCAACGTCTCAGGAAGAAGCGATTCTCGTCTGTGATACACTTCTGTCATATGGGTCACACACTAACAATACGTCTTACCGACGAACTTCTCTCTTGGCTAAAGGAGACATCGCGCCAGACCGGAGTACCCATGGGTCGGCTTGTTCGTGAGCAACTGGAGAGTGCCCGATCCAACGGAGGGAAACAGCGATTCCTGCGCCACATCGGGGCGCTCAGCGGGCCGTCCGACCTTTCGTCGCGTAAAGGGTACTCCCGGCGATGACGGGCATTGCAGATACAGGGTTTATTGTGGCTCTCGGTAACCGTGACGATGAACATCATTCATGGGCAGCCAATCTTGCCAAAACCATCACTGAGCCTTTGCTCACGTGCGAGTCGGTTCTCAGCGAAGCGGCATTTCACCTCCGCTCATGTGCCTATGTATTGTCATTGGTAGACGATGAATTGCTGCAGGTGGCGTTCGATTGTTCCCAAAACATCCGACAGTTGCGCGAGTTGGCGAGACGTTATGCGGACCGCAGGCCGGATTTAGCCGACTTGTGTCTGGTCCGCATGAGTGAGCTTTATCCCCGTCACTCGGTCATTACGATCGACGAGGCCGATTTTCGCGTTTATCGAAAAAATAAGCGAGAAGCCATTCCGCTTATTTATCCGCCCAAAGAAAACTGACAGTCTGAACTGAAGTCTGGCGACCGTATAAAATTTCCCTAGCCTATGTGCGGATTGCGTTGCGCGTGCCCTCGCAAGTTACCGTCCGCCTGGAGATAATCCCACGCAAGTCATTGAAACAATATATACTTGTAGCTGGATGTGCCAATACAGGAAACTGGCACGTCCCGTGCAAAAGTAGGTCATGTGATTTGCCGGGGCCAACAGCTATCCCAGGGCCTGCAACATATAGAATGCGCGGGAGAAGCCAGAACGCGCCGAGACAGCTAACTAAGGAGCCTCTTCCAATATGAACCGCACTTCGTTAACGATTTTACTCGCAGCCAGCATGGTAGCCAGCGTCGGCTGTAGCAGCAAGAACTACGTAAAGCAGCAAACGACGCCGCTGATCAACAAAACCAACGAACTCGATGACATGACGGCGAAGAACAGCCGCGACATCAAGGATGTCGACGCGCGAGCCCAGGCAGGAATTCAAGCGGTGAATGCCAAGACCGCGGAGGTCGACCAGAAGGCTCAGGCCGCCGGCCAGAACGCAGCGTCGGCGCAGCAGATGGCGGATGCAGCCAATGGCCGCGTAGGCGTCCTGACCAACACCGTGGCGAACCTGGACAACTATCGTCCCGTTGCCGAGACCTCGGTAAAGTTCGGTTTTAACCGTGACAATCTGACATCTCAAGCAAAAGATGCGCTCGATCAGATGGCGGGAAGCATTTCCAGCACCAAGGGGTACATTATTACGCTTGAGGGCAGCACGGATTCGGTGGGATCGTCCGAGTACAACTACGATCTCAGCCAGCGCCGGGCGAACTCGGTGATCCAGTACCTGGCTTCAAAATATAACGTGCCGGCGCACAAGATTTATGTGATCGGTTTGGGCAAAGATAAGCCCGTGGAAACCAATAAGACGAAACAAGGACGCGCCGACAACCGTCGAGTGGATGTCCGCCTCATGACGAATACCATGGGCGACACGACTCAGCCGGCGACTCCATCGACAACCGGACAGAATAATCCGTCGTCGATGTAAACAGTTTTCTCCTCCTCCCCGGAGGACTTTGCCAACCAGGCCGCTCTATCCTCCCCCTGAGCGGCCTGCTTTTTTTGCCTTGGCGCGGTTTCAATGCCCTGGTCTTGAGGGGTAAAATGTATAGACCGCGAGGTTTAAAATAGGCAAATGAATTTGCGTTGTCTTGGACTTGCCATCATAGGTACAGCGCTTGCGGCAGGCGCGCAGCAACAGAGCTCGTCCGATCCAAACACCTCAAAGAAGCAGACCGAATCTGATTCGCAACCATCTGCGCCTCGCTTCGCGCCGCCGCGATCGGACAGCGTGCAGGCGCAGGATTTGGGATCCACCACCGGGCAGAGTTCCAGCAAAGATACGCAGATGGATTTGTCGCCTCCGGGTGACGACGACAAGACGCACCCGAAGAGTTCGGCGGCAATGGCTGAGGCCGATGCCGAAATATTGGGCGGCAGCAGCAGGATTAGCGAATTTCATACCTGGGACCCGCATAAGGCCGCGAAGAGTATTGAAGTAGGCGACTTTTACTTCAAGCGCGGCAACTACAGGGCGGCCGAAGAGCGCTACCGGGAAGCGCTGCGTTACAAAGACAACGACGCGGTGGCGACGATTAAGCTGGCAGTGAGCCTGGAAAAGCTTGGCATCCTGGATGACGCTCGCCTGGAGTACGAGAGCTATCTGAAAATCTTGCCGCACGGGCCGGAAGCGGGCCAGGCGCAAAAAGCCATCGACCGATTGAAAGCAACGTCCGGTGAGACAAAATCCCGTAGCCGCGACGCGCCTTAACGAATCCGCAGTCGATCTACCAGGCTACGTTGGGCTTTTGCTTCGTTTCTTGTGCCGGACGCGCGACGCGGATTTAGTGCCGTCTTCGTTTTCATCGTGGATCACTTTGCTTTCCGCTGCCTCTCCCAAAATCAGATTGGCTGGCCATTTAGGGCCGGAACAAGTCCTACCTTTGGATCGCACGGTGTCCGCTACCACGACTTCCACCGCATCAAGGCAAGCATGAAACATTTGTGTGCGCAGCGGTCCTACCGCGCCGCCCCTGATCATCAGCATGGCAGTGCCATGCATCAGCGACCAGAGCGAAAGCATCAGGCGGGTGTGTTGGCGGGGATGCCCTCCCAGGCGCTTCGCCAAATGCTCGCGCAATAGATTGAAAGACGGCCACGGTTCATGCAGCGATGGGGGCTCCGCGAACTTGTCATACAAAACCTCGTAGGCGTGGCGATGCTGGAGAGCAAATTCCAGATAAGCCTCGCACGCTTGCGCCAGAGTGCGTGATGCGCTGAGCGTGGCGAATAGTTCAGAGCGAGTCTGGAAACGCAGCGCGCGCAGGATATCGTCGCGATCGCGGTAGCGCTCGTAAACGGTGGGTGTGGTGGTGCCGGCGGCTTTGGCTACGGCGCGCATGGTCAGGGCTTTTTCTCCGCCCTTGGCGCGCAACCGGCTGGCAGCTTCCAGAATGCGTTGTTCAAGTTCAGGATCGGCTTGTCTGGGCACGAATTGGCTCCGGATTAAAAATCGATGCAGGGGCCCAAATAATTTGAACTGCGTTTAACTAACGGTGTATAATCTATCCTAGCAGCAGTGATAAACCCCGCAGTCAGCGTCCTGCCGGAGCCTAACCAAACGAGTTGCAGCCTTCCCCCAAGGAAGAATGGCCCGGCAGGAAACGCGCCAATCTGGCGCGCGCGCCAACGAACATTTGGAAAGCAAGGAGTATCGATGTTGAACGATGAATCGGGAAACCAGCAGGGAATTGCCCGTCTGGCCTCCGACCTGCGCTCGGTAAAAATAGAATTGTTGAGCGCCCAATGCGCAGCCGACCGTCTTCGCCACCTGTATTCCGTTGCAGATATCGTTTCCTTTGGGGAACGCCACGCGCTCAAAGGCGCCATCGCCTCTGCCGGCGCGTTATGCCGTTACTTTTCGTCCATCGAGGACCGTCTGAAGCAAGTTGAGGGGGCCCGAATAACATCGCGGGTTACCGACCCCGCTTCGTTCGAAACTGATTTCCTTCTATTTCTCCACCCGGATGAACTCGCCGGTGGTGGCATTCACTGCAACTGTCAACTTGGAATTGTCGCGATCCGATCCATAGATGACATGCCAGACCAGTTGGTTGGTATTGTGGTTCCAGTCACAAATGAAAATCGCCGGAGTGGATGGATCTTTTTCCAGAATCTTGTCCCCGCCGTGTTTCTGCGCTACGTCAAATGCCTGATCGGAATCAATCTTGAGGAAGGCTACGTCAAAAATCTGTGTAGAGGCATTGGTCGGGTTATACACATCCTCGTTGCCCGGGGAAACACCTCGGGAGGGAGCGTCGGGAGCATTGCTGCCGGACCAGATGAAGGGTTTGACTCCGTGTACGGTGGGCGAGGCGAAGCTGGCGCGCCACACGGCCGATTTGCCATCGTGACCGTTTGCATCGGTTGTGGGGACGGACTCTATACGGAACGGCTTGGCATCGATGGCATAATTGCGGGCGGCGATGAAGACCTTTTGAAAGGCGGCGCGTCCGGTGAGCAGTTCGGGCCCCTTGGGCTCCGGCTTGGCCTCAGGCGTTTTGGAGGTGTTGGAGTCGCAGGCCGCGAGAAGCGCGAGAATCACGAGTAAAACAGCCAAGACGGTCCTTGATGCCGCGCTGCGGGAAGAGCGGATTGATCTTGTGAAATCTCCGATGATCGCGGTCTTAATCCGGACAAAGTCCCGCATCTTCATGGCGACCTTCCTGTATAACTGGGATGATTTAATGTTGCGCAACATTCTACCTGAAGGTTGCGCAGACGCGAGATAGCGGAATGGATTCCTTGCTCGACGAACTGAAACAAGCTCTGGATTCGGCGGTTGACGGTATGTCCAGCGAACAGATGAGCTGGCATCCGGGCGAGAAGTGGTCAGCCGCGGAAATCCTGGAACATCTTTAC
>JBAUVJ010000069.1:0-19791 GCA_049583165.1 Candidatus Sulfotelmatobacter sp.
CCTTACGTCGTGGCCGAAAACGTCGCTTCGCCAGCCAACAATGACACCTCCAGTAGTCGAGCGACCGGTGAAAACGAAACTCTGGCTCAATATTCCCAACGCCGGTTTGGCCCACCTTATGGCCCGCCAATGCGATCCACCATGGGTCGTCCCAGGATGTGGTCGGGACCGAACTATGGACATCACGGAGCAATCGGCGCCTTGATCGGACTCGGCGTAGGCGGAGGGGTGGGAGCCCTCGTCGGCGCCTCCAAGGACAACGGAACGAATCAAGGCGCAAACGCGTTCGTTGGCGCGCTGGTGCTTGGAGGCCTGGGAGCAGCCCTGGGCGCGGCCATCGCTTCCCTCCCCTCGTTTCCCAGCCGCCAATTCCAGCGTCATCGACCTTGGGAGGACGAAGATTCCCACGAGCTAGGCTCTCGCTCGAAAGCGCATTCAACCAAGCACGAAGTCTCGTCGCAAACCCCAGGTAGCAAGATTCCGTACAAGCGGCAAATGGCGCTGGCTGAGATCGCTGCTGTGCCGTGAAGTCTTGTTTGGAACGACGGCAGTCGGGACATTACTCTCTGATGCAAAAATCCAAACCAAATGGAGCGCAGAATGCGTTATCTATCGGCTGTTGTACTTCTCGTTGTAGCGTGCGACTTGGCCGTCTTTGCCCAAAACGCGCCGAAAGCTGAAATTTTTGCCGGTTATTCGTATGGCAACTACGAGTTGATCCCAGGGGCTTCTTCCAGTGTGGTAGGCGCCAGCACTATCTCCGGTGCCCCCAGCTCGCGACTGGGCATGAGCGGGTGGAACGCCTCGGTTGCGGTCAACATGAATCGCTGGTTCAGCTTTGCGACTGACTTCAGCGGCTACTACAGCGGATCATCGGTTTCAACCACCAGGACGGGAACTAACTCCTGCGGCCCGAGTTGCACTGAAACGGAGACGATAGTAGATAGGATGACGAGTCCAAAGATCCATAACTTTCTTTTCGGCCCACAGTTTTCCTATCCTGCCGGAAAAATCAGGCCGTTCGCCCAATTCCTTGTGGGCGGCGAACACGTGGATCTAACGTCATCGTTGAACACAATCAACTCTGGCAGCCTCGGCATCGCACCCATCGCCGAGTCTGGGCACGTCGCGAACACCGGCTTTGCCATGGCGCTCGGTGGCGGGTTGGATTACTCCATCAAGCGCAGGCTGGCATGGCGACTTCAAGTGGATTACCTCACAAGCCAGGCTGGTAATCTGGCGCCAAATCATGTGCGCGTTTCTACGGGATTGGTTTGGCGACCTGGGAATTAGGCTGGGCTTATGGGGATGGCTTCAGCACCACAGTATTTCGTTCGTCGCTGGAGATAATGCGGTAAAACTTTTTCAGTTCGTCGGCTTTTGCCACGGGCACGCTCAATTCTTTCACCTCGAAGGTTCGCGTGTAGTCGACCACGTTACCGATCACAACCGTTTTCGAGTGATAGCTGGCGAAGCCGTAATCCGCATCCACCGGCGGCGGAATGTCATCGACTACGTATCCCGTTGGAATTGTGATTTCAAACGAGTCGGTGTCGCGCGCCGGTTCCTCGAACTCAATGGGAAACAGTCTTGGCTCTTTCGTCTCCAGGAAACCGTTCGCCTTGTTTCCGATCACCCGAGGCCGCACGAGGATAAGGTCGCCCGCATTTTTGGCGTAGTTCGGGGATTCAAAAGAATAGTTAAAGCCGAAGGACTGGCCGGTCTGCTGCTGGTTGATCACGCTGGCTCGGGTAATGCGAAAGCTGGCGAGCGAATTACCAAGGAGCTCCTCAATGGGCTTGTTACGATCCGTATCCTTGGTTGCAGCTCGCAGCCGCCAGCGCTCGGCGGATGCCCGCTGCCCCAGACGCACCTCCTTGACCTCGCCCTTCAAAGTGCCGGTGGCATCGAGCGTGAGCTTGGCCGTGCGCTCGATACTGTTCATCGCGGAGGGCTGCTGCGGCAACTCGATCAACTCACCTCCCGACGGCGTAACCAGCAGACCATAGTTGGCCTGGAGATAACCGGGGAGCTGGCCGAATGGGATGAGCTCATTGGTGGGATCAAAAAAGAGAAGTCTGCCCAGCTTCGGGTGTTGCAATGTCGCGATCAGGGACGGGTCGTTGAGGCCATCGGGCAGCTTAATGGCGGTAATCACGTGGTTAAAACCGTCGTGGGCCGGCATCTCGCCAGTCACCGACCCGCGCCGGTCATTGATCACCACGTGGTAGGACTCCACGCCAATCTCGTGCAGCATCGAACGAACTAAGGTCGCTTTGTCCTTGCAGTCGCCATAGCGGTGCGAGAAAACATCGGTCGCCGAATGCGGCTGAACCCCTCCGATACCCAACTCGATGGCCACGTAGCGGATATCGTGCTGCGCGAAATCGGCGATGGCCTGCATCTTTTGCAGAGTGGTCTTCGATGCCGTCAGGGTGGCTACCTCTTCTTTGATCGCGGGTGAGGCGTCGACTCTCTCGCCAACCAGCTCCAAGTACCACTTACCCATCGCATCCCAGTTTGCATTCGTGTTCAGTGCCTGAGCTCCGCCGCCAAAAAATGACAGAATCATCTGGCCCTGAATTCCCCTTATCGAGGGCATGAGGGGTTCTGTTCTGATCCCCTTCACGTCGCTCACCGTCCACTGCCACGAATTGCCAGCGCCGGCGACTGGTTTGACCTCGGCATGGTTCAGCCATGAGGCTTTGTATTCCCATCCCTGTGGAAGCGTGAGCGAATAATGGCCTTCCCGGACCGGATCGGCCTCCTGGAAATACCAGATATCCTGCAAGAACAACGGGCGCTCCTCGACCTCGTATTCGTAGCCCACGATGTTGCCGACATCGGGCGCGGGAATCTTCAGGAGCTTGTATTTCACATCGGAGACCAGTTCACCGCCTTCGACGTTGGACGACACCTCAACCGCATCTTTATCCTTGACCTCATAATCTTTACCTTGCGCAGGAATGCACCAACCGTGGAGACTTTTAACCTTGCGCTGAGGATTAAAAGAAACTCCCACCGTGCCGTGTTCACGGCCGTTCGGTCGCAGGATCTTGTAGGCTTGACGAACCTGGGTTCTTATTTTGTCAGCGGAAATTACCGTGACGTTGGTTTCCGAATAAAGCAGGACAGCATCGGTCTTCTCGTCGTAGGCAGGCAGCGGAGCGCTAACCAGCGCATGCATCCATGGCGGCGCGGAGTCGGCTGCAACCGCATTCGGCGCGTACGCTACAAAGCATGCCGCCAGGAGAACGACAACCGGCCGCGCTGAGCCGCTAATTGCTCGCACTGGCATTCCCCGGCTGCAAAACAATCTGCTCTTCATCCCCGGTCCTCACTACTTGAAAAAAATTGCGCAACGCGAGGTAATACTTTGTCTCCAGTATGAGCATGTCAACGGTGAGCTTTCTGGTCAGGTGCACGGAGCCTGCGTCGTTCGCCGCCGTTAGATCGTAGGCCACCACATGGCCGTCTTGCCGCTGTGGTTTTGGCAGGCTCTGCACCTGCCAGCCGAGGGGCAAATCGATAGTGACATCGTCCAGTTTTTCGAATGGAAATTCGAAATAAAGCGGATGCACCCGATTGGCATGTTCAAAAATGTGCTTTTCAGGCGCACTGAAGATTCCTACCGGTAACAAAGCGCGGCGTCCGGCGCCGGATACCCAGCCGGGAATTTTCAAACTAAACTCCGCTACCAACGGCTGCGAGGAACTTTTCCAATCCGGCTGGTTAGTAAGATCAAGTTCCACCGCTGCCGGAATATATTCCCGCACTTGTTCCTCAAGGAATTTCTTCTTCTCGGCATCGTCACTGTGCCGTTGTTCAACCCGGCGGGACATCGCCTCCAGTCCGGTAAAAGTGACGGTGAGCTTGCCTTCCAGATCGCCGGTTTCGGAGAGTTGCAGCTTCGCATGGCGCTCGATTCGCGACTCTGAGCTCAAGGGAAGCATGCTCTGAATCCAGCTTCCGCCGTCCTTATCCAATCGCAGTCCTGCGACACCGGTTTCAGGCCATTCGAGAAGGCCAAATGGAGTAAAAGCCGCCCCCGGATCAAAATAAGCGTCCTTGCCGTTGAGCTTGACCAGTACCACCCTCGCGTCCAACTTGCTGCGGTCCATGGATTTTGGGGAAAAGAAGTAATTGCGCCGGTCCGAAACATACACCGGGTAAGCTTCAAACCCAGCAGCACGCACCATACCCAGAAAAACCCAGTCGAGATTGTTTGCGCTGCCGTATCCGCGCTTCCACACCTCTTCGATGTTGCCCGGTTCTTTTTCCTTCTCGCGCTTCTCTTCCTGCTCGGTCTTCTGCCCCTCGTAGGACGTATTCCGCAGTTGCTGCACGCGGTCGTAGATCTTATGCAGCTTTACTTCGGGCGGATCGCCCGGCGAAACGATCTGCGCCACTGCGGCATCCATGGCTTTCGGTTTGCCGACAAAACCTTCCACCTGACCATCTAATTTTTTGCCGACTTTCTTCCAGTATCTGTCAGGGTCGGGCTCGAACGCCTCATCGCTGTAGATGAAGTCCACTCGGGCCTTCAATTCATTCTCCGGCGGCATAAAATCCTCCACCTGGAAGGCGGCGATGTTGTGCGCCTCAAGCCGGATAATATGATCGGGACCTTCCTGAGGCGGAGTAACACCCACCGGCAAAAGCGGCCACCAGCGAACTCGAAACGGATTTTGAAAACTACCCTGGTAGGGCTTCAGCGAGAATTTCGCATACCTGGTGAAGAGATCCTGACTCAATATCCAATTCGACTCATAGAGGGCATACTCTTTGAAGTCGTAGACAAAAGAATATTCAATGATGCTGCCCACCTGAACATCCGGGAGGGTAAAAGTCTTAGCCAGATATTTCAGCCCGCGAGCTTTGACGATGACTTTTTCGAAGACTTTTCCATCGAACTCGGCGATCGTGCCGTCGGGCCGGATGGTTCTGGCCCGCAAGGCCACTACGTCGTTCCCTCCCTTGACGAATGGAATCTCCACGTCGCCATACTTCCGCCCTTCTTCGGTCAAAATCTTGATCCGAATATAGTTGTTTTCGTGGGATGTGCGTCCGTTGTCATCGCGGTCCACCTGGCGGTAAAGGATGATGGCCGGCGCACCGGGAGCAAGCGGTTCGCCCGTCATCTTAAGTTCTTCAGGATTAGGGGGCTGGAAACCCTGGGCGCGCACAACCGTAGGACAATAGTTAGCAGCAGCCAGAGCCAGAGATACGGCACAACAGCCAGAAAAAGCCACTCGACGAAGTAACACGGCGCAACTCCCGCGCGATTTGTTCACCAAAACAGGTCCCGCGCGTTTAGTGACGGCCACAATATAGCGGGATTCCCACGGCGTCAATAGCATTCTTGGCAGCCGGCGCGGAAGAAATACCGCACTGGAGGCGGGTACCGTTGGTAACCATCCATGCTCTCGCGCATCTAACCCTAGTGATATACTGCGTGTATTCAGCGCGGTAGCTGGGGAGCTGGAACATCCCTCAACCGAAGGAAACATCCAAGATGGCACGTAGTTCTCGCCGATCGCTTTTTCTCGTGTTTTTTTTCCTGCTTGCTTGCGGCTTTCTGGGCATTCTGTTCGCCCAGCGAACCGGCCAGCAGGCTTCATCGCCCACCAGCGACTCCGACGTTAAGGACAGCCTCAAGCAGTTTTCGGATGTCTATGCCGTGGTTGAAGACAATTACGCGGAGCCGGTGAACGCCGATAAGGCGATCTACAACGGGGCGATCCCGGGGATGTTACACGCGCTTGATCCGCACTCGAATTTCTTCGACCCCAAGTCTTATGCGCTGATGCGCGAGGATCAGCGCGGCAAGTACTACGGCGTGGGCATGATGGTTGGGCCGCGCAATAATAAAGTCATCGTAATCGTTCCTTTCACCGGCGCGCCCGCCTACAAAGCAGGCATTCATCCCGGCGACGTGATCATCGCCGTGGATGGCAAGTCGACTGAGAATATGAGTACTGGCGACGTTGCCGATCTGCTCAAGGGGCCAAAGGGAACCACCGTACACATCAGCATCTCCCGCGACGATGTGGACAAGCCGATGGAGTTCACACTGGTGCGCGATGAGATTCCGCGCTACAGCGTGGACGTGCATTTCCTCATCCGGCCCGGTATTGGATACCTGCATGTGACCGGCTTCAACGAGACCACGGAAGAAGAGGTTTCCAAAGCTCTGGATGAGTTTGGCGATCTCAAGGGTTTGATTCTCGATCTGCGGGGAAATCCCGGTGGGCTGCTGAGCGAAGGCGTTGGCGTGGCTGATAAGTTTCTGAAGAAGGGACAGATCATCGTTTCCCACCACGGACGCGCTTCCGCGGAGAAGCGTTACGTAGCGCAGCACGGCAACGGAGGAAAAGATTATCCGTTGGTTGTTTTGGTGAACAGGCTGACCGCATCGGCGGCGGAGATTGTTTCTGGAGCCATTCAGGATCATGACCGCGGATTGATCGCTGGCGAAGTCACGTTCGGCAAGGGACTGGTTCAGACCGTGTATCCGCTCTCGGAGAACACCGGCCTGGCGCTAACTACCGCTCACTACTACACGCCCAGCGGGCGGCTGATCCAGCGGGATTACAGCAACATTTCTCTATACGATTATTACTACAACCGTGACGCCGAGTCCGGCAGCAATGCCAACCGGGAAGTGAAATTGACTGACAGCGGCCGCACGGTCTATGGCGGCGGTGGTATCACGCCGGATGTCGTTATTCCTCCGGTGAAGGGCAATCACTTTGAGGACACACTGTTGCAGCATTACGCGTTCTTCAACTACGCCAAGCGTTACGTTGTGAACCATCACCCCACGAAGAACTTCGAAGTGGATGATGCGATTATGCAGGACTTCCGCAAATTGCTGGATGAAGAACAAATTCCCTGCACCGAAGCCGATCTGGTGGATAACGCCGACTGGATCAAATCCAACATCAAGGCCGAGATTTTCGTCGACGCTTTTGGTCAGGATGAGGGGCTGAAGGTGCGGGCTGAATCGGACCCGGAAGTGATCAAGGCATTGGACCTTCTTCCGCAGGCCAAGGCGCTGGCCGATAACGCGCGGCGCATCGTGGCCGAGCATAACAGCGCGGGGGCGTTTAACCGCTAACAGCAGATTGACTTTTCAAAAGCTGTTTTCCATCGGGCTCGGACACCTTCCGAGCCTTTATTTTTGGGCCTGGACGCTCACCGTGGTAACTGCGGATTGCATTGACTTCGCTTCCGGGCCGTGTGAAAATCCGCATCAGCAGGGCCTGTAATTCGGCTGAGAGCCGAAGAGCTATCTTCCCCTGCAAGTGTCCGGGCGTCGAAAATGAAACGCGTTCAACAGAGTCCGCAAACCGCGGGTTGGAGCAGGCTTTTCGCCAGCCGCGCGGAGCTCGTTTGAATCCGATTGTTCTGGGGCTGGCGGTAGCTTTGGCGGTTGCGGCGGGGTTTACCGATTGGCGCAGGCGTCGCATTCCCAACTGGCTGACGGTTCCGGGTTTACTCGTGGGCGTAGCGGCTAATGCGGCGACGGGAGGGTTGAACGGATTGAAGACTTCGCTGCTGGGCGCAGGATTGGGATTGCTGGCTCTGTTGCCCTTTGTTTTGTTGCGTAGCCTGGGCGCGGGCGACTGGAAGCTGGCGGGCGCTTTGGGAGCATTCGTGGGCTGGGAAGTATTGCTGAATCTGTTGATGGGATCGGTTTTTGTTGCCGGCATCATGGCCCTTGGGCTGGTGATCTACAAACGGCGATTCATACAAACCATGCGAAACATCGGGCGGCTGTTGGCATCGATGCTGACTTTTCATATGCCGGGGCCGGAAGTTTCGCTGGATAATCCGCAGTCGTTGAAGATTCCCTATGGAGTGGCGCTGGCCTTGACTACTTTGCTTTTCGGGATCGTCAAGCTGCGGGGAAAACTGTAACGACGACGATAACCATGCTGAAATCGATCTGGACAAGATTACGCCATGCCGCAAGCGACACGCGCGGCGTGGAGATCGCGGAAAGCGCGTTGGTGATGCCCTTACTGTTCATGTTCATCATCGGAATTATCTGGTTCGGCCTGGCGTTCTTTATTTATGGCACGCTGGCTTCAGGAACACGCGCCGCCGCGGAAGCAGCCGTGGCGCCGGTTTGCACTACGTGCGCTGCCAGTCCAGCCACCCAGGCCACTATTGCCCAGACAGCGGTGCATAACGCGCTTGCGGTGGCGCATTTAAGCAAAAATAACCTAGTCGCAACTGGCACTTGGGCGCCGCCTGTTTTGTGCGCTTGTGGCACCGCCGCCTCAAAATCTGCATGCACTGCTGCGCTGGCCTGCGACAACAGCGTCACGGATGTTTGTGTTCAGGAGAATGTGCAGTTGTCGTACTCGAGCGAAGGTGGCGCGGGAACCTGCGGCTTGTCGGTGAGCGCGCGTTATAAATATCCATTTCACTTCAGCATCCCTCTCACAAATTTAGATATAGGAAATGTGCTTCTTCCGGGGCAGTCAGAGATGAGGTCGGAGACGCAATGAACTCAACCCCAGGGCGGCGAAGTGGTTGGCTGGCGTCGCTCAGGCGAAGCGTGAGTGAGGATCGCGCCTCGCAGATCGTGGAGTTGGCGCTTTCCCTTCCTTTGCTGGTGTTATTCGTCGTGGGCATTTTTGACTTCAGCGGAGCGCTTACCCTTAAGCAGAAATTAACCAACGCGGCGCGCGAAGGCGCGCGGGTGTCAGCATCCGATCCGGCCAGCGACATGTACGCGACCGTGCCCGTATCCGTGAACGATGCCGCGCAAGTGGTGGATGACTATCTGACGTCGGAGAAGATCAATGACTGTGGGCTGGGCCCTACTTTGCCGGCGCCGGCGCAAACTGCTCTTACCTGGACTTACACCGCGACCGGTAACGGTTGTCCGGGGAGCGGAATCAGCATCGCGGTCAATCGAGGATGCTCGACGGCGGAAAATGGAATTTATCTGATCGGCACCTGCGTACAAGTAACCTATGCGTACAAGTGGCAGTTCAATAGCATCAGCGGGCTTTTTGGCAACAAAGTCGTTGGCCCGACTACGCTAACTACCACGGCCGAAGCGTTCAACGAAAACTGAGGAGCTTGCATGCTGCCACCGTTAATTCGCCGCCGGAGAAGACATGCGGAGCCGCGCTCGAAGGAGCGCGGTTTCACCATGGCGCTGGTGGCGATGTCGATCGTCATGATCATCTCCATGGCGGCGCTCTCCATCGACATTGGCACGCTTTACGAAGCCAAAACCGAAGCCCAGCGCGCGGCGGACGCGGCGGCATTGACAGCGGCAAGAGTGGTCTCGATTTCCGGTGCGACCGGTTCCAATGGAACTAACTGGGTGCAGATTTGCGGCGGCGCAACCAGCACTGCAACCCAGGCCGCCACCAGCATGGCCCAGAACCAGCAGAATTTTATCGGCGGCATTGCCGCCGGGACTGTAACCGTGAAGTACGGCGCAGGCAGCGCAGGCGCCACCAATACGAGTTGTAACGGCATAGCAGACTTCGCAGTGAATCCTGTCGTGACTGTAACTGTGCAGCGCACGAATCTGCCGGTCTTCTTCGCCCGTATTTTTTCGTTGTTCGGCAGCAGATATACCGGGACTACGGTAAGCGCTACCGCGACCGCCGAAGCATTTAATCCTTCAGGCTCGAACCCCATGGTCCCGGTGAATCCCCGCTGCGTGAAGCCGTGGATGGTTCCCAACCAAGACCCAGGGAACGCAGCTAAACCCTTCGTCAACGAGACAACCGGAGCGCTCCAGAACGCGGGGGTCGCGACTGCCGGTGTCATCGGTGAAACGTTCAGCCTGGTTGACGATTGCAACGCGAGCGCACGCCGCGGCCGAACGCCGCGTACTTGTGCGGTATCCAACGCTCCCCAAGCGACTCCAGGCGCGAACCCGACTTTGGACTACCTTCCCGGACAAGTTTTAAGCGCACCCATTGCGATAGCAGCCAATGGCGGGATTGGCGCCTGCTCAGACGCGACAAATAACGACTACTCGGAGGCTGTTGCCGGTTGCGACCAGACTACGGCGTACCAGTGCGGGGTGATCGGCGGGTCGAATCCGAATATGGTGAATCTGGCCGAAGATCCGGGGCCATCCAGAAACGATAGCGTGAACGGAGCGGAATGCCTGATCAATGCAGGGGGAGATGGCTTGGGGAACGGCCAGGATTCGCTGAATCCCGGCGCTTCGCCTTACTCTTACCCCTTTCAGATTCAAGCTGGAAGCGGCAGCCCTCAGGTGGCGCTCGGGAACGTCCCAAACGGCAGCCAGATTACCAGCAGCCCCTCCATCGTCTCTCTGCCTATCTATGACAGTGCAGCGGTCACAAATTTCAATGTAGGCGGCACTACCGTAGTTACAGTCATAGGTTTCTTGCAGGTTTTCATTAACAGCGCGAACAGTACCAACGGAGAAATAAACGTGACTGTGATGAATGTCGCCGGGTGCGGCAACAATGCCTCAAGTTCGCCAGTGACCGGAACTTCTCCCGTTCCGATCCGCCTGATCACTCCTCCGTAAACGAACTGCAATCCAACACAAACGCTTAGTCCGGAGGATTGTCGGTGGGAGGAATTGTCTGCGGACGGCCTTCCGCCGGGTTGGGATTGGGCGGCGGGGCGGCTTGTGGAGGCTGGGGTTCGACTGGGGGTTCGGGTTGAGGAGTTTCGTCGACCTGCGCCAAGGGCTGCAACGGCCGGTAAGCTTGGGCCGCGCCCGCGCCATCGGGCCGCGTGCTCAGGATCACGCGATCCAGAGTATTGGGATCGGTGGGAGAACTTAGAATCAGAAAATTGAATCGCGATCCATTCAGCAGGCGGGACAAAACTTCCGGGGCTGAAGCAGGACCAATATCAGCCACAACTTTTTCCTGATCCGCTCCCGGAGCGAGTTCGATGTTGGCTCCGGTACGCTTTTGCACCGCGGCGAGAACGTCCGACAAACTGGCCTTGTTGGCGCTGATGGTAAGCAATCCCGCTTTAAAAGAGACGACCAGCGGCGGCGTTGGCGGAAGTTCGATTTCCACCGAGTGCAGCGGATAGTTGGAGCTCACCAGCTTCGGCCCCGAGGGCACGGACGAAGACGGATTCGATGTGGCGTTCTGCTGACCGGCGGCGCCCACTTTGACGATCACCGTTCTGCCGGAGGGAAAAACCTGATACGGCTGCGGACCATTCAAATCGAAGACCACGCGCGTTACCGGCGGCTTGGCAGAGAACAGGCTCACCCGTACGCTCTTCACGTCTCCGTGATGCCACGCTTGATTGTGCAATTGCGTTGCGGGAACGGCGTTGGGAAAATCCACCACCAGCCGGTCAGGACCGGTGAGAACCTGCGCCTGTGGAGCGAGGCGATCGCTGGCCTCAATCTCGATCTCGAGAGGATTTTTGTTGCCCAGCAACTGCACGCTTCGCACCGACGTCACAGCTTGGGCTTGCGCCAAAACCGGCACGGACATAGAAACGACGGGTACAGAAATAAATACTGCAACGCAACGCAGGAAGCAGGGCAGAAAATTGGCAGGGGCTCTGGGGGAGCGTTCCATAAATGTCCTTAGATTTGTATGGCTGGTTTGATCCGATTCTAGCAGCGTTGGCAAGCCCGTGTCCTCACGAAAGGACTACGTCTTCGGACGGCTCCCGCAGATTGCTCTAATGCGTCAGCGGGGCGAGCATCTTGTCAAGCAGATCGGGCTGGCCGGAAACCCGCTCCAGATGCGGGTTCTTCTCGCCTTCGTGGTAAGAAACTGAGTAGGTCTGGAAGAACTTCCCGTTTTGAACCAAGAGATCGATTAGCACCGTGTTCCCCTGCGCCGCTTTGATTGCGTCGCGCAAAACATCGGGCGTCCACTTGTGTCCATTCACTGCGATCAACTTCATCCCGGGACCGACTCCGGATTGATAGGTAGGAGATCCTACGATCACATCCTGAAGCGTGCCGTCTTCGGCAACGCTGAAGCCGAGGGAATAAGAGAAGTCCGCGAATTTGAAGTTTTTTTCCGCGGCTTTGGTGAAGGCGTTTGGCTGATCGTTGTAAACCAGCTTCCAGCCTTCGCGCTCAATACCGCCGAGCGGAGCATGAGTGCTGGTTGCGCCGACGCGTTCCCGCAGCAGCCTAGCCCAGTCATAAGGAGCGACCTCGTTCAGCGTTCGAACCACATCGTCGAATGTGTACGGCACCACCATCGGCGGTCCGCTTTGCCCGCCGTGAAAGCGGCGGCAAAAATCATCGAGCGAACGCTGGCCGTGGGTCTGCTGGCGAATGATGGAATCGACTTCCAGCCAGATCAATTCGCCTTCGGGGTAGTAGTCGAGTCCGCGCCGCCAATTCGACCACTCGGGCGCCAGCAACATGCGCAGCGTCTGCACGGAACGCGCAGTATCTTCCAACGGACGCCAGGTGCGGCCGGAGCGGTGATCAAGAGCGGCGGCGGTCAAGGCCAAGGACTCGCGATATTGCTCGGCGGTCGTCAATCCGCTGCGCTCCGCCAGCATGTTGCCAAGATATTCGGTGAGCCCCTCGTAAACCCACAAGAGATCGCCGACCATGGGCTCCTGATAATTTCGCGTGGCCAGGCCCGCGGGGCGGCGATACTTTCCGTTCCACGAATGCACGAACTCATGCGGAATCAGCCCTCCGTACAACATGTGCAGATCGGGATCGAGGAGAGTGCGCTCGGCCGCGGCGCTGTCATTGGACTCATGATGCTCCAATCCGTGTCCGCCGACATCGTCGCTGAGCGTGTATAGAAAGTGATATTGCCGGTAGTGGCGCGCGCCGAACAGGGCTCCGGTTTCCGCCACCAATTTCTTGTAGGCGGCCAGGTCTTCGGGAGTCATCGCCAGATCGGATTCGGTATCGGCGACCACATCCATTTCATGCGCCGGCGTCTCCGATCCTCCGGTCAACTCAATCCGCCGGAAATGTTTTCCGGCGATCAAGGGTGAATCCACCAGCGTAGTGAGCGAGACGGGAGCAAATTCAACTTCATCGCCGGACACGTGCGCGGGATTCAGGGCCGTGCCAAACTTCCAGCCTTCCGGAAGCTTGACGGAGGGAATAAATTCGACTGCGTCGGAAGCCGCGCCCTGCGGGTAAAGAACCACGGCATTCCAATTCAAATCCAGAAGATTGCTGGAAGCCGCCGGCCCGCCGCCGCCCGCGCTGTCGTTCGATGTGATCGCGTCCAGGGAAACAGTGAGTTCCTGAACGCCATCGGGCACCGGCACATGGAAGGCGTACATATCGACATCGTCACGCTGCCACAACACTTCCTTGCCAGCCGCTTCCATGTGTATTCCGGTGAGACCTGCTAAAGGGCCGCTGGGGCGATGATTGCCCGGAATCCACTCGGGGAACACCAGCGTCATCGGGCCAGGCTTGGCGGGAATGTTGAGCCTGGCATGATAAATATTTCGCGGGGCGTCGGTAAGATCGACGTAGAGGTGGATGGCTGGTGTGGGCCCAGATTGTGTGAGCCCCGACTGCGCGGACGCGGATGGAACGGTTAGGAACAGCGATCCGCATGCAAGGAGAAGATAGAAGTAGATTTCGCTACGGCGTGGCAAACGCACTACCGACCTCCGGACACTACTCGTTCTGAACTCAAAAAAATGTGAAAGTATTTAGACCCGTTTGCCTGCAAGAAGTGAGCGGCGACGCGTTTCAAGGTTGGCGATTTCAAGGGCTTTCAGGCGCGGTATAGCTTGCGGCGTCCAAGCGAACAAATAACGGCCAGGCCGGAGGCGAACAATACCCAAGTACCCGGCTCAGGCACAACTCCGGAGCTGCAACCCTTTTTCTTAGGGTTGACGCTCTCCGCGCCGGGACAGCATCCGCTCGTATCTACTACGCCGTTCTTCTTGACTCCGCAGAGTCCGGCGGGCAACGGTGGAGGGTAAATCGTAACGAACGCGCCGCTAACGAGGGGATCGTACAAACTCAACGGTCCGGTTGGTCCACCAGCCATAGCCGGCCGGTTTAGCAGAGCCGATTCGAAAGGAACAGGAGGAGCATGCATAGCCGTGCCGGCACCTGCGGGGAGCGGCTCATCGAATTTTTCTGCCGGAGGTTCAAAGGGCGAGACTGCCTGTTGGGGAAGCACTTCGACACGGTTGGCGCAACGGCCGCGCGCGGTCATCCTGCCATCGGTAATCACTTTCTCGCCTTTGTGAAGCGTCACCCGGTGACGCGTCCAATAGACGTGGTTTCCGATGCGGTAGGAGAGGTATACCGTTTGAGCCAGCGTCAGCCGCACGATGCGGGCGTGGTCGTAATCAAAGCCGGCGTAATGAGCGGCTACAATCGGATCGTGCTCCGCCACCCACTTTAGTTCTTTCGCATCTTGCACTCCCCCGGGCACCAGAGAGTAGGGGTATACAGGACGATCCGGGGATGGGGCGGCGGCCTGTGTCAGAAACTGATTGAATGTGACCAGGCGATTGCGGCTGAGTTCCGCCTCCTCAAAGCTCGGCGGAGTGCCGTTCTGTGCCTGAAACAGTGACGGGCTGAGGTATCTTAGGGCTACGGTGGAAACACTGCCGATGAAAAGCGCAAAAATGAAGGCCGCGAGCCAGCGTCGTATACGACGATTGCGGCGGTGACGACGGCTTATTCTACGCTTTACCACGGGGACGTTCCCTGCTGCGGGATCGCTCACTCAACTGACTCCTGCCTGCGGCTGCCGTCCTGGGCTCGGGACTGGAGACACTCCACCACAACCCATGGAAGCAGTTTAAGTGCCATCCCGCAAGGTTCGCAGACCCAACCCACTCAACAGGATCCGCGTTTCTTTTGGCGACCATCCTACCAGACCAGGAAATAGTTTGCACAGATTATGTAGGGCATTTAAACCGGGTGACTCTTCCGTGCAAATACCGGTCTTCCGGGGAGCCTAGAAGCCATGATGCAGGTTTGGACGCAGAGTAAGGGACCCATCCTGGTTCAGCTTCTGACGGCAGGCCCACTGCACCGGGTAACGCATACCCTTCACCTCAATCTCCGCTCTGAGTTTTAACCCTTGGAATTTTGTTCCCTGGGGCAGCACAAATTGCGCCTGCCGGAGTTTTCCGGGCACGGGATAACCGGCATCGAGGCATCCGCTCTTCAGAACTTTGCCGTCTTCGCTCTCTACTGTGACCCGCAGCACGCCCGGAACACCAGCGATACCATCGTTGGCGAAGGCGATAATCAGACCGAGATAGCCGCCGTCGTCATAGCTCCAGATCATCGACGGCCTGACGCGATAGCCAATTCGACGATTGATCTGGTCGAATGATTTGGGGAATGCCTGGTAGTAGCTCAGCAGATTCTTGGCGCTGATGGCGTGAAAGTTCCAAAGCGACCAGTAGTTCGCCCCCACGTCGATCACGTGAGCAATCATATTTTCAGTCGGCGACACGCCTTCCTCGCCACCGTTCGTGTCTGGAGTCTTCGCCGGAATCCCCTGTTCGAGCGCCGCCGCGACCCAGGGCGGGCGGTTACTCAGGGTTTCGATTTGCTCGTTCTCAATGAAGATGGTGTCGCTGCGAATCCAGTTGTAGCTGCGAATCGTGCGATCAAGGACCTCGGAATTACCGACTCGGCTGTAGTCGGGCTGGGTATTCGTCATCAATGGCGTCTTGGTGAAGTGCTCCTGTTGAACTTCGAACATTTTGATCCAGGTCTTCTCCGCGGTCTGGTAATCAGGGAAAGGAGTATTGACGAATGGCCATGTGTGCCCTTCGCCCCAAAATCCATATAGAAATGTGTCGACAAATTCGACGGTAGGGTTGCCGTTGAATTCCGCTGCTAAAAGTCCTACCAGTTCACTGAATGCCTGCTGAAAGAAGGGATGATCGAAGCGGGGCTGAGAACGCGAGTACGGATTTTCCATAAACCGCGCAGCATCCTTCTTTTCCTTTTCGTCGGGAATGAGCTCGACTGTCGGTACTTTGTCGAGAACAAAATCCGGCAGCGCGGGCTGGTGCTTATAGTCGGGAGCGCTCATTTGAATGCGAAGTCCAACCCTTTTGTTGTTCTTTTTCGCAAGATCGAAGACGAGCTTCACGTAATCAGGCAACTCCAGGCGCCCAGGTCGCGGTTGAACCTCCCGCCAAGTCGGTCGTATATAAAGCTGTTGACCCAAAGGAAATCGAACCAGATCCCCGATGGCCTGCGGAATGTTGTCCGATTTAATTTCCTCAGTGCCCATGTCGGCGGTGATGTAGGTGATCAGCCCCTTGCCGAAATTTGGCACGACTTCTTCGGAAGGGGTCGTAGTCATGACCACGTCATCCGTCGGGATAAACTCCTCAGGCGCGTACTGAGGAAATGGCCCTTGATTGAGGCGGTCGGTCACCGGAGGGCCAGAGCCAAAGTCGTATTTTCCCCAGTTGTGAGCGGGAACGAAACCCTGAGCTTGGCCCGTTCCAAATTCAGCAGCCACTGCCAAGGCCACACTGCTTTTCAGAAAATCTCTACGCTGCATCGAAGTTGGTTCCTCTCCGTTCCATGCGAGTTCGCCCCACGCCGGCACGTCGCTTTCGACGTGCCTTTCGATATGTTTCTCTTTATATCGTTTTATTTCATTTTGTCCAGCCCTAAGAAAAGTGGTTTTCACAGGCTGAGAAAAATCTGCGGAAGTGGCGACTCCCCGTTGCGTTGAATGTTTGAGTCGTGCTGTAAGGTGGTAGGAGAAAACTCAGCTCAGGTAAGGGCCCGGTCCAGTGCCTCGAGCAGAGCCATGTCGCTGAATGGCTTCAACAGACAGTCCACTGCGCCCTGTTCGAGCAAGCGCGAGCGCAGAGACTCGTCCGCTTGACCTGTGATGAAGATGATCGGAATCTTCACGTCCAAACGCTTTAATTCTGCCTGGAGTTGGGGACCGCTCAGTTAGTTTCGCCAATGAGACCTGAGGCGAGGAACGCTTCTGGCGACTGGAACGTGCGAGCCGTGAAGCCCAAGACCTTCAGCAAGTCAGGCAGTGACTCCCGCACGGACTCGTCGTCGTCGACAACGGCGACAAATGGACGGTCTGGCATCACTGGCTTATGGCTTCTTCCCAATCAATCGCCAGTGGGTTGAGCCTATTCGTTAAATTCGTCGCAGCTCCCGAAGGTCGCATCAGAGATTCGGGGGCCCTTTTTGAAAACCAAACATTCGTCCTCATTGTGGCTAAATATCGTGCCCGCGTATGTCGGGAGAACTGCCTACAGTCCCGGCACAAATACCTGAGCTAGGTTCTGGCGGGGTTCCGCCACTGGGTCTGGTCGACGCCGTACACACCCCATGTCCAGCGTCGTCGTGCTTTAAAGGAGTGGCCCGGGCAATGTGCCTGTATCACCCAATACTTCCACAGTTCCATCAGCGAAGAGATACTGATGTTTGCCGCTGCCACCGTGTAAATCTTAGCTGTCCCTTGACAACGCGCAGTTCCGCAAGGGACCTCGACAACGTAGAGCACGGCCTTCTTCTGGCGAAAAGGATCAGGGACGCGAAAAGCTACAACTTTAAGCTCCGTCTTGCTGTATTGCTCGACATGCGCACAAACCGGACAGCCCAGGTGGATAGCGGTCGAGTTGGTTTTTTCAAGGCGGAGTGACGTTTTCAGGGAGTAAGGTAGGCGAATGGGGAACATACAGATGCGACAAACTATCCAAAACCCACGATAGGTCATTTGACCTCGACTCCTTTGTGCTCCGGGGCGGAGCACATTCCAAGCAGTGTGAAGTTTCAGGAAACGCTCTCCAGAGAATTCAGCATTCCGTGGGCGATCGCGTAATGCACAAGATCGGCCCGAGTGCGAAGTTCCAATTTGTCGTAAATTCGTTCGCGATAGGTTTGGATCGTTTTTTCGCTGACGCCGAGCTTCGCTGCAATCGCCTTTGTGGTGAACCCCTGTGCCACTCCTCGCAGAACCTGGGCCTCACGGCCACTGAGGCGCTTTGCCTGCGGCTTGCGTATTGCGGAAGTTTTCCTCCCAAGCAGCATATCCGTGATGGAATCACTCAGCCGCGGATCAAGGTATCGCCGGCCGCGATGCACCGTGCGAATAGCATCGTACAGTTCCGAATTAGTGGCGGATCTCACAACGTAAGCCCTGACACCCAGTGCAAGCATTGACCGCACGTAGCTCGGGTTTTCGTTTGAACTAAAAATGCGACAGCGGCTGAGGAGGCTGCACGCATGAGAGCAGCAATCGATTGCAGCCCGGGGAGCCCGGCCTCGGTGAGTTCCACGAGAAAAACGTCGGGAGAAAATTCACGTGCAGCTTTTGCAAGATGAGAGAGATCCACTTCCCCGACGACTTCAAAATCTCGGACTCCGGACAACAGTGTGCCCAGCCCCGTCCGTACGATCGGGTGTTGCGAAGCGATCAGTAGCCGGATCTTCGGCATATCTTTTCCGTGCCAGCAGTCTCTACAGCCCTGTGATGCCGCGTGGGCCGAAATGGGGACAGTCAAACTTTTGTGACGACCTCGCGGCAATTGCGAAGTAAACCGGTGTAACTGAGGGCCAAGCGTGGTGAAGGCTGAGGCTGCCACTGGTGCCGTATCCGGTATGGATCAGAGGGATGAGGCGCCGGGCTCCAGCTCTTCGAATCCGCCCGGATCACAGAAAAGAGGACGGCTCGCCGGGTTGTCGTACGGCGAGCCGCTTGCGCGTCATTTCTCACAACAGGGGGAGGGCCTCGACGCGCTAATGGGAAGAACTCGTCCATGAACGAGTTCCTGAAACACCAACCGTAGGCATTATGTCGTGATGGAGGCTTTGAGTCTGTCGGGAAAATACCGGACAGCTTGAGGAGGTTGAACATTGCTAGTTCGCCCCTCGTTCTGTGACCGTGGCTTCTGACGAGCTTCCAGAATCTCTAGACCGGTAGTCGCCATATGGGTGAGTTCATTCTGGCGTTCAGAAAACTCCGTCCATTTTGTCGGTGGTTTTTACCGACACCTGTCGCCATTTCTGCTGACAGACAGGCGATCCCAAGATCGATACATTATCGAGATCGTGTTCCGGCCTCAATTTCTCAGCGGCGACAGCGCACATCCATTACAAGAGAGGATTTCTCCAGGATTGGCCGCTGTCCAAGTGCGTTCAGGTTTGTACACCTAACGGTGTTTGAAACTCCTAGCGGAACACTAGAACTGGTACAGGGAGTTCAACGCGTTGTTAGAACGAGCTGACTGGACGAGGGCGCGGGATCTGCGATGCCTAGGAAAAAAATGGGAAGAATTCGCGTTCTGGTGGCGTCCGATTACCAACTTGTGCGTAGCGGTCTCCGACTGCTACTTAAATTGGACGAAGCCTTTGATGTTCTACTCGCTGATGCGGACATCGGAAAATGTTTGCCTCGCCTTTGTCAGACGCTCTCGCCCGACATTCTGCTGATGGCGGTCGCTACCGCCAGTTCGTCCAGCCTCCGGGTACTGGTCAATGTATCGGCTGCCGTGCCACAGGTGCGAATCATAATGCTCGGCGCAAGTGAAAGTACTACCTATGTGCGCGCGGTATTTGGGACGGGCGTGCTGGGTTACATTCTCAAGGCCGCTGCGCAGTCCGAGCTCTTTCAGGCTGTCAAACAAGTTCATCGCGGACGGAGATTCATTGACCCTCGGCTGGAACACTCCCTGACCGATCATCTTCTCAGTCCAATCACTGCGCCACTGGGCGACTCTTCCAAGCATCTAAGCCGGCGAGAAATCGAGGTCTTACGCGCCATCGCCCTGGGCTTTACCACAAGGGAGATGTCGAAGGAGTTGGACTTAAGCGAGAAAACTGTGCAGACA
>JBAUVJ010000070.1:0-1574 GCA_049583165.1 Candidatus Sulfotelmatobacter sp.
TCACTGTTCCGTCAGCATGGTCCGCCCAACCCAGTTTCGGTGCGAATGTCTACGTCTTCACCCCCAGCACACCGCAAAGCACAATCCAGGCGACCGTTGACGCCGTCGCCACCACCCAAGTCTCCAACCAGTTCGGCACGCAGCGTTACGCGTTCCTATTCGAACCCGGCACCTACGGCTCCGCCAGCAACCCGCTCATATTTCAGGTGGGCTACTACACCACCGTCGCGGGCCTCGGCCTTTCTCCGTCTGACGTCACCATCAACGGCGCAATCAACGTCTCCAACCAATGCGACAGCAGCGGCAGCTGCACCGCGCTGGAAAATTTCTGGCGTTCGTTGTCGAACCTCACCATCAACGTAGTCACCGCAGCAGCCTGCACTTCCAGTGCGGAGTTCTGGGCGGTTTCGCAAGCCTCGCCCAGTCGCCGCGTCCAGATGAACGGTAACCTCTTCCTTTTTGACTATTGCAGCAATCCGGCCTACGGCAGCGGTGGCTATATCGCGGATTCACAGTTCACCGGCGGCGCCATCATCAACGCCGGCCAGCAGCAGTGGATCACCAGAAACAGCAGCGTTGATAGCTGGACTAATGGTGTCTGGAACCAGGTCTTCTCCGGCGTCGTCGGCGCACCCGCGCAGTGTTTTCCGTCGGTCGCACCATGCAGCGGACCATACACTACTCTCGCCACCAGCCCCGTCACACGCGAAGAGCCATACCTCTACATGGACTCCAATGGAAACTACAACGTCTTCCTGCCCGCGGTGCAGCGTAATTCCTCCGGTGCTTCGTGGGCTACCAGCCCCACGCCCGGCTCGTCTATCCCGATCAATCGCTTCTACGTTGCTCAGCCCAGCGACAGTGCCGAGAAAATAAATTTGCAATTGCTGCTCGGCAAGAACCTCATTTTGACGCCGGGAATCTACAGCCTCAACTGCGCGATCATCGTCCCGTATCCTGACACGGTGGTGCTCGGCCTCGGTATGCCCACGCTGATCCCGCAAAACGGAAATGTGTCCATGAGCGTCCTCAGCACCAAAGGCGTCATGGTCTCCGGTCTTATTTTCGATGCAGGTCCGAAAAATTCTCCAGTCCTGCTCGAAGTCGGAACTTTCCTTTCCTTCCTTGCTGACGGCCGTGCAGCCTCTGACCCCTCCGCCCTTCAGGACGTCTTCTTCCGCATCGGCGGCGCGGAAGCAGGCAGCGCGACGGTCAGCCTGTTAGTCAACAGCAACAACGTAATCCTCGATGACATCTGGGCATGGCGCGCCGACCATGGCGCCGGTGTGGGCTGGACGCTCAACACCGCCGACACGGGCCTCGTCGTCAACGGCGACAACGTGACCGCCTACGGCCTCTTCATCGAGCATTATCAAAAATACGAAATCATCTGGAACGGCAACGGCGGCACCGACATTTTCCTGCAGAACGAAATGCCGTACGATCCGCCGAGCCAAGCCGCGTGGATGGAATCCCCGGGCGTGGACGGCTACCCAGCTCTTAAGGTCGGGAATCATGTCACCAGCTTCAAGGGATACGGCTTGGGCAGCTACAGCTTCTTCAATCAGGGCATA
>JBAUVJ010000071.1:0-2940 GCA_049583165.1 Candidatus Sulfotelmatobacter sp.
GCTGTACGCCTCCCTCCACGCGCTGGCTTCAGTGGTATCGCGAAACCGCCATTCGCGGCATCGCAGCCGCCGATGCCCTGGTCGCGCCGTCTTCCTGGATGCTCGCCATGCTTCGCTCCACTTACACTCGTCCGCGCCGCGAAGTGGTCATCTATCCGGGACGCAACCCCATCTTCTTCAATCCGTATATCAGCAAAGACGATTCCGTTCTCGCCGTCGGACGTTTGGTAGATGCCGGGAAGCAGGTCTTTCTTCTTACCCAGCACAGTCATCCATTCCCCGTGTGCATTGTGGGCGCGGAGCAAACTATTCCTGTTCCGCGCATTCCCATCCGCGCCGACGTGAAGGTCTCCATCGCCGATGCCAACGTCGCCATCCGCGGCCCCCAAACTGAAGCTCAGCTCCGTGCCCTCTACAGCCGCGCCGCCGTCTACGTTGCCACCCCGCGCTACGAGCCACTGGGCATGGCCGCGCTCGACGCCGCTTTCTCCCGCTGCGCCATCGTCGCCAATGACATTCCCAGCTTTCGCGAGGTCTGGGGTGACGCGGCAGTCTACTTCCGCACGAACGACGCCAACAGTCTCGCCGGAATCCTGCGCCACTTTGATTCCGATCGTCCCATGCGCCAAGCCTACGCCGACCGTGCCTTCGCCCGTGCCCGCGAGCGCTTCACCGCCAATCGCATGGTCGATAGCTATATCGATCTTTATCGCAGCCTCATTTCCTGCCAATCTCTGGCTGCCTGAACGCCCGAACAAGGCCTGCGCTACGCCATGAGCCTTCCGGTAGCCACCACGATCAACGGCGTCGAGACGATGGAAGTTCTCGACGGTGGCCCGGGTATATCGGGCCGCAGCCTTCATTGCCTCGAGCCACAACAGAGACCTGCCCATGCTCCTTCCGCCTCGGTCTAACCGTAATCTCCACATCTTGTCCCAGTGCCGTAAGAAACTCCATCAGTCGCTCCACTGAGAAAGATCCCGACCGGTTCCGCATCAAGGCCGAAACGTGGGGCTGCCGGATACCTAGAATTTTTCCCGCCTCTGTCTGCTTCCAGCCTCGCTTTTTGATCAGGCGATAAATCTCCAGCGTAAGCTTGGCCTTCAACAATTCCCGCTCAGGATGGGGTAGGCCCAGGTCCGCAAAAACGTTCCCGCTGCCTTTTTCCGCCGTATTTCTGGCTGCGCGAGGCAACTTGGTTCCCATGGCCATTTAGTTCGCCTTTCTCGATGCATCTTCTCTGCTGCGGCCAAGCGTTGGCGGATGAGATCCATATGTCGCTTCGGCGTGTCGATGCCTCTCGTCGATTTCTTCTGAAAAACGTGCAGCACATAGATCGCTTCCGCATAGCGAACCGTGTAAACCCCGCGCCACGTATCGCCCCGCCGTTCGGCGACAATTTCCAGCACCGTCCCGCCGCCAAAGCCCTTCAGCACCTTGGCCGAAGGATCAGTTTCGCCTTGCTGGGCCGTATAAAGCGCCTGACCGATATCCCGGCGAACTTCTTCAGGAAAAGCGCGCAGATCCTTTCTGCTCGATCCCAACCATATTACCGCGCGGTTAGTTTCCTCATTATACATGAATACGCATATATGTATAGCGCTCAGGACTTATGGTGCAAGCCGTACCATATGCCAAGCCTGACAAGGCCGCTGTGACGGATGAACATGGCCTCGCAAAGGCCAGGAAAATTTTCAGATCCCCGCCGCGACACCCGCCCCCGCTTAGTGATATCTTCTTATCCTTACTAGAATCCCGTAAGGTTGGAGGAATCAAAACTCATGGCTCAAGTAAAGATCACTGTCCGCCCTAATGGCCCGTTCCGCGTGGAGGCGCCCGAAGGCTCGGTTGAACTCGTCGACGTCAACGGCACCCCCTATGACCTTACCGGCAAGCCCGCCTTTTCTCTCTGCCGCTGCGGCGGTTCGGTCAACAAGCCTTTTTGCGACGGCACCCACAGTAAAATCGGCTTCCAGGGCGCCGAACTCGCTGTGAAAAAGGCCGACGGCCAATAGAGTTAAGCCAGCACCACGAACTCCATGAGCGACCCATCCGACCGCGACCTCGGAATGAAGCGCAACATCACGCGCCGTGACTTTCTCAACGGCGTGGCTGTGACCGCGGCTGTCACGGCGCTGCCATCGCAAGCCTTTACCCAGGCTCCCGCGGAAGAAAAATGCGTCCTCAATCCGATTGAGGCGGAAAAGTTTTCTCCCTACTATCCGCCCGCGCTCACCGGACTTCGCGGCAGCCATCCCGGCGCCGCCGACGCCGCTCACTGTCTGCGCGACGACACCTTTTTCGAGACCTTCCCCGCATCGCAAGACACCGGCGAATCCTACGATCTGATCGTCGTGGGCGGCGGCATCAGCGGCCTTTCCGCCGCCCATTTTTATCGCAAGACGGCAGGCCCGAAGGCGCGCATTCTTATTCTGGAAAATCACGACGACTTCGGCGGCCACGCCAAGCGTAACGAATTCACCATCGGCAATAAAACTCTACTCGGTTACGGCGGCACCTATTCCATTGAAAGCCCGGAGCCCTACAGCCCTGCGGCCAAAGGCGTGATCGAGGAATTGGGAATCGAAGTCACCAGCTTTCCGAGATATCTGGACCGCGACCTCTACCGCTCCATGGGCCGGGTGCCCAAGATTTTCTTCGACAAGGAAACCTTTGGCGTCGACAAACTGATCGACGATCCCTGGCCTTTTCCCGGCGGAGAAACGTACGATCTCGCCGTTCCTGCCGCCGATGCCTGGGATCGCTTCATCGTGGAGGCTCCCATCGCCGAACAGGCGCGCAAAGATGTCTTCCGCCTCTGCCGAGACAAAAAAGACTATCTGCCGGGGCTGAACCGTGAACAAAAAGAAGCTCGCCTGGCGCGCATCAGCTACTCCCGCTTTCTAACGGAAAACGTAGGCGTACATCCCGACGTAATCC
>JBAUVJ010000072.1:0-9320 GCA_049583165.1 Candidatus Sulfotelmatobacter sp.
TATCACGGCATCGTCGCTAACGATTGGCAACACGATCACGGAGGAAATTCCCAACTCGTGGCAGAGGTCGCTATTCACGCGGGGATCGCGGAGGGCATCGTCGCAACGCAGGAGCTGGCGGGTGCGAACGCTTTCGCCGGAGAGTCCATATTCCATGGAGAGCAGTGCGCCAAGTTCGGGGGCATTGGAGCCGGCGCTGGCACGGCACTGCATGTCATTGCGTTCGCCGCGGCGAAGGGCGATGGCCGCGCCTGTAGCGCGGGTAATGTACTGGGCGCGCTCGGCGAGCAGTTGCAGAGCGGCATCGAGATCGGCGTGGGCGATTTCGGCCAGGGAGCGGCCGGCATCCTCGGCGGGGAAACGCAAAGCGCCCTCGGAAGGCTTGGGAAGAAGCGCGTTGGCAGCGGCAATCGCCGCGGAGATACTTCCCCGCGCGGCGGTGCTGGTATCCGGCATATCTCCCTCCATCGCAAGCGATGAAGAACTGCGATCAAGAATCGAGTAATGGTCCATGTGGCGCGTGCCCGTAATGGGCAGTCGAGGCGGGCCGGGGCGCATCCAGCCGGTCGGGACTGACTTCAAATTTCAGGAAGCAATAATTGGAGTCTCGCTCGGGGGAAGCATGGTGTCAAGACGGTGAACACACTAAAGTACCCTATTGAGGGGGGGTGGACCGTAGTGGAACTGGGGGTGGCTTAGATGTAGCTTAAATAAGGAAGCGAGCCTAACGCGCCATTATTGCGTCGCAAAGAACGCGACCCTTCGGCAGGCTCAGGGCGGGCTACAACACGCGGCTCGCCTAGGTCCTTCGCGCGCCAAGAACGCGCGCTCAGGATGACAATTTAAATTGAGCGCTGGCGGACGGCGGTGTTGGCCAGGCGGTTGGCTTCGGCATTATTTTCGCGGGGGACGTGGGAGATGGAGAACTTCAGGGCGCGCGCCAGCTTGCGGCAGGTCCAGTGCAGAGAGTAGAGGCGGGTGCTGCGGCAGATATATTCGCCGCTCATTTGCCGAACCACGACTTCAGAATCGGAATAAACGTGGAGAGCTTTGGCGTTGAGCGAGACCGCGCACTGCAAAGCTTCCATCAAGGCCGCGTATTCCGCGACGTTGTTATCCTGGTGGCCGATCCATTTGGCAATGCGGATGGGCCCGCTGGCGCAGCCAACGATGATTACTCCAATGCCGGATGGGCCCGGATTTCCCTGGGAACCACCATCTACATAAGCGACGAGTTCGGCCATCACTGCAAATCCACTATCAGCAAGATGCGCCGAGAAAGTTGCGGCGTCAAGACGATTGTTCGGTTCGCGCGAAGTTTTTTCCTGAATTGGGGGCTGTGCAAGTCTCTGTGCAAATCGAATCCGAATTAAGATGGGCAAATCCTAAGCGGCGAGTCTGCAACGATTTGCGTTTTCAGTTTTTCACAGCAGAGAACAATGGCATTGCACCAATAGTTTGCGTTGACTTTTATGAACGCTCTGTTAAGGTTGCATTCGTCGACGGTCGAAAGGGACAGCGAAATAAACCTTGCTGACCCGAAGTAGACTGGGTGATCAGCCTAGCGGGGCAACCTGAGAGGCAGCCGAACCTGAAAAAACCGACGGCGCTGCGAGGTGCAGTTGGGGTTTGGGACTGTGAAAGCAGTGATCGCATCAAGGGGCTGTGACGGTACATGCGTCCACGCGGTTGACTCCCTCGCAGGAGTTGGCAGCTAGAGCATAACCAATGTCACGGCCCTTTCAATTTTTTCCTGCCTGTTTTCGACCCAGCCTACAAGTCAAATCTCCGTAAATCCTATATATTCTCTACTGTCTTTCCGGTTGTCTTTCAGAAAAAAGGAAGTCTGAAGTCGTTTCGTGAACCGTGGAGGTCAGATGCGCCGTCTCGTCTCGCTTATCGTGGCTATGCTCTGTCTGGCATGCTTATCCGCAACGTCGGAGGAACATTCCGATGCCGCCGCCCATTACATGTTTGCCTGGGTAGGCGACGCGGCGAAGCAAGGAAAAGATTTTCTGGCGGTGATTGATGCCAATCCCGCTTCAGCGAACTACGGACACTTAATCACCACGCTGGTCACAGACCAGAAGACCGAATATGTGCACCACACCGAATACAGCATGCCCGCGAGCGGCATGCTCTTCGCCAACGATCACTACGCGGGACGCACCTTCATCTTTGACGTACGTGACGCTCTGCATCCTAAAATCGCCACATCGTTCACAGACATGGATGGGTATGCACATCCACACTCTTACGTGCGCCTCCCCAATGGGCATGTCTTGGCCACGTTCCAGCATTCGCACCAAGACATGCGCTCCGGCGCGGGAGGCGAAAGTGGTGGACTGGTGGAAATCGACGATGCCGGCAAGGTCATTCGCTCGGCAAGCAGCGCCGATCCAGCGTTTCCCGATGCCCTGCTCACCCCTTACGGCCTTGCCATCCTGCCTGAGATCGACCGAGTCGTTTCCACCAACTCGTCCATGCACGACTCGGATATCTTCCGGGGTGTGACCTACCAAATCTGGCGGCTTTCGGATCTGAAGCTGCTCAAGACAGAATATTTCGACGTGGGCGAGAACCGATACGCGCAGATCAGTCCGGAAGAGCCGCGTCTGGGGCCGGATGGATCGGTGTTTGTGCAAACGCTGGGCTGCGGACTGGAGCATATCACGGAGATTGAGTCCGACCATCCACGTTCGCAGTTGGTTTACACCTTCCCGGGCAACTGGTGCGGAGTGCCAACGATTGTCGGGCATTACCTTATTCAGTCCGCGCCCAATATTCATTCCGCGATCGTGCTCGACATTGCGAATGGAACCAAGCCGGTAGAGGTCTCGCGATGCAAGTTCGGCGACAATTTCCGGCCGCACTGGACTGGCTGGGACGCGAAGACCCATCGCATCGTGGTGACCCCAGGCCCTTCCGGAGAAGAACGCCTTTATTTGCTGAAGTTTGATCCAGCGACCGGGTCGCTGGCCATCGATAAAAGCTTTCATGACGCCGACGGCAACGCCGGGTTCAACTTTTCAGACCGAGAGTGGCCACAGGGGTGGAGAGGCACAGGAGCGCCTCACGGCGTAGTTTTCTCGCGCTGATCTTTTTGCGGTGATCTTTTCGCACTGATCTTTCGCGCGCCGCTCTTTACCTGTACTAAACTTGTACTAATCAGGCGGCCGCTTCGCCGACAATAGCTTCATCCACGTAGCACCAGATCCAGTTTTCTCCGGGCTCGATGGAACGCATGACGGGATGACGATCGTGGTGGAAGTGTTTCGTGGCGTGTTTGTTCTTGGAGGAATCGCAGCAGCCGACATTGCCGCATACCATGCACAGGCGCAGATGGACCCAGGTGTCGCCGAGTTTTACGCATTCTCCGCAGACGTGGATGTTGGTGGTGGTGATTTTGATTTGGTCGAGATGCTTGCACTTGGCTGACATTGCTGGTCCCCCGGTCTTAAGGTTTAACTCCAGTGAAGCTCAAAATTTAATCGGGTTCAAACTCATCAAACTCTCTCCAGTTCCTTGCGGTCCCAGTGCGCGAGGTTGGCTCCTGCTTCGTAGGTGCTCTGCAAAAAAGCGAGCAAGGCTTCGCGCGGGTTAGAGGCGCGGCGAACGTCGTCGTACATCAGCAGAAATTCTTTCATCTGGGGATGGTAGAAGGCGGCCGCGGGTTTCGCTTTTTGCTCGGAGAAGCCGGGCGGCTCGGGCGCGGCGTAGGCGTAGAATGCGGGACCTTTCACTTCGCCTCCGCCGGGCCAGAAGCCAGCGCTGATGACCTCATGGGAATAAGCTTCGCGGGTGATGGGATCGGCCTGCGGCTTCTCGGGAGCACGGCGCCCGGAGAAGCGAGTGACGCAGAGGTCGAAGCTCCCCCAGAAAAAATGCACGGGACTATCTTTTCCGATGAAGCCAGCGCGAAATTCCTCGAAGACGGTATCGCACAAAATTAGTATTCGCCAGAGACGCTGCGCGTATTCGGGATCATAGGAGGCGTGCTGCGTGTCGTTCTCGAAGCGGACGGGGCTCGGCACCTCGACTGGCACGGGCCAGATTTTTACTTCTATATTTAGCGAGCGCAGGGCGGCCATGAATGCGGCGTAGAAATCCGCGACGGATTGGGGCTTGAGGGGCAGGGTTTTCGAGGAGCCCCAACTGGTTTGGATATTCAGAGTGTGCTCGATGAAATCGAATTGGATTTCGAAAATTCCGTCGGCGTAAGGGATTGCCGAAGTAGTGAGGCCGCGGGCGTTCACGTAGAGCGGGACTTCCCACCAGTGATTGACGCGAGGGCTGAGAGCGAGGCGCACTTTGCCGACGATCTGGGTCCACATGTGGAGGGTGGCGTAAGTGTCCCGCCAATCGTCGAGCGGGAGTTCGGGCCAGGGCGTATTTTGAGGGGCCATCATCGGAGTTCGGTTCGAGATCAGCAGAATAGTAACATCGCGACACGGGCAACGCGTGCCGTCCCTTCGGGACTTGTTCCACGTTTTGCTTCTACCCGGCACTTACGTGCCGGGCTATCTTATGCCGCCCCTTCGGGGCTTCATCTTAGTAGTTTTTCTTGGGCGGCAGATATTTTTTCTCTATTGATGCGACTACCACATAATTCGGGTCGACCATTTCGTTTAAGTGAATCTTTGCCACTTTTGAGAGCAGTTCGTAGGCGTCGAGTTCGGAGAGGCCGTAGTCTTTGTGGATCCAGTGGACGAGTTCGGTGAAGGCGATGCGGAGGGCGTCGTCGAGTGGGCGGTAGGCGCCGACGGTCATGATGGCGTCGTCGTTCTCGAACTGCGGCCAGGCGATAGTGCGGCCTTTGATGACGCTCAATTGCACGCGGGCTTTCAGGGGAACTTCGATGGCGGTGCCGGCGATTTCTCCGTCGCCCATGGCGGCGTGGCCGTCGCCGATGTAGAAGAGGCCGCCTTTTACGTTCACGGGAAAATAAACCGTGTTGCCGACGCTGGCTTCGGGAGAATCCATGTTGCCGCCGAATTCGGCGGGGACGACCGAGCTGCGCGCTTCGCCCTCGGCGGGCGCGACGCCGATGCAACCGAAAAAAGGATGGAGAGGAATCTTGACGGAGAAATCGGTGTCGAGAGCCTTAAAAGTGGCGGTGTTGGCGGCGTGATCGATGTGGTAGTACCAGATTTTTTCTGGGAGCGGCGGATGTAGCATCGGCGTGTAGTTGGTTTCGTTCAGCGCGCCGAATCCGGGAGCGAAGGCTCCCACGCCGGTGTCGCCATCGACATCGAGCGAAAGAATCTTGACGGCGAGGGTGTCGCCGGGCTCGGCGCCTTCGACGAAGAATGGTCCGGTGAGCGGGTTGTCGCCTTTCACCATGCTGAGCGTATCGCCGGGTTTCTTGAGGACGTTGCCGAAGCAATCGAGGGTATTGGTGTCGAGGATATCGCCGGATTTCACATGCGCGACTGGATCGGCGGTGGCGAAGAGGTATTTGACGTTGGCATTGGTGGCGGTGTAGTGGACGGTGGTTTGGGCGAGGGCGGAGCCCGCCAACAGCGCGACAGAAAAAAGAAGACGAGCGATCACAAGGAGCCTCCGGGTGGACTGCCAATTGTAGCGAAGAGGCAAGTCGACAACCCACCCGAAGAATTTTTATAGGACTTAGGCGCGAAAAAAGCCTAAGCCAGAAGCTTCCCGAGCGGCTCCCAGTAGTGCGCTTTCCAGCCGGACGCGAGGGATTCCGCCTCGCCTTTGGGAAAGCCCGTATGGTCGAAAATGATCCTGGTTTCAGAGCCTTGCTCCACGAGTTCGAACTTGGCAATCGAATACACTCCCGGCGCCCAGCGGCCTGTCCGCCAGGCCTGTACGATTCGCTGGTTGGGAACGAGCTCGATGTGCCGTCCCGTGATGTAGCCGCCGAAGAGGGCAAACGCGCCGCCCACGTCGCCGCTGATCTCCGCGGGCTTGTTTCCGAGGTGCATTGATTGCATGACTCCACTGAGCTGTACGACCTTGTCGAATTCTTTGGCATCGGTGAGCGCCTGGTAAACGCGCTTCGGGCTGGCTTTGATAATCGTCTCCTGGTGAATGGATTCCGCAGTGTGAGAGATCTCCTCTTCAGAGCCTGCCCTAGCCTTAGGCAAGGCCAAGGCCAGACCGCTCAAGGTGACCGCGAAGCCTGCAATCCATTGCCGCCGCGAGGGCGCGCTGGCCAGTTCCGACCGATGATTTGTCTTGCTCATTTTTGTGATGTCCTCCCGCGATTTGTTGCGTTCGACCGCCAACGCATGACAACACTGCGGGAAAATATGTTCAAGATAATATTTTCGTGGCAGAGAAGCGCCCTTCGAGGCATACTTAGCGGCTACAAATGAGGAGAGCCCATGCCTTACCCAGCCGGTCATCACGCGGAAGTGAAGAAAAGCATCATTGAGAGCGCACGCAAGCTATTCAACCGCCATGGATTTGAGAACGTCTCTCTCAAGCAAATCATGGCCGGGGCCGGGCTGACGCACGGCGGGTTTTATAGCTATTTCAAAAGCAAGAGCGATCTGTATGCGGCGGTTTTAGGGTGCTTCTTTACCGATCCCGAGTGGAAAAACTGCTGGGAGGGAGTTCACGTCGATCTTTCCTCGACCGACGTAGGGCCGCAGGTCGTCCGGGCCTATCTATCCCGTCAGCATTTCGAAGACGTTGAGAATTCCTGTCCCATGGTGGCATTGCCGACCGACGTGGCGCGCAGCGGCATCAACGCAAAGCGCGCTTTCGAAACTGTTTTCAAAGCGATGGTGAGCGTGCTGGAGCGGAGCTTAGCGCAGAATGGGCAGCGACGCCGCGCCACTGCGCAGAGCATCGCTGCCTTGGCCATCGGTGGCATGGTGGTGGCCAGGACGATGGTCGACCGCGCGCTTGCGGATGAACTGCGCGCGGCATGCACCGCCGTCGCCCTCGACCTTGGCGGGTGGAATAAGAATAGCAAATCGAGGAGCGGGAAATCCGATGTGTCGGTCCCAGGCTTAGCCCGCTACCGCGCTGGTTGAATCGATCGAGTCCGCTACCGCTGCTGCGTTTCCGTCGAGCGTTCCATCAAGGTCCCTAGCCAGTCTTCTCCGCATAAAACCTTTGCGCCTCAGGATCTTAAATATGACGGGCACTTTCACAAATTGAATGTAACGCCGGCTAACGGCGCGAAGCTGAAGGTGCAGGCGCGCAAAGGATATTATGCTCCGAACAAGAAGCCGTAGAGACCAGCGAAAATTAAAATCCTAAATTTAAATCCTGCAAGAATTCTTGTTTGTGAATGATTCCTGGATTATAATCATTCTCATCTAATAGATAATCTTCCCAGTGGCATCGGCTCATCAACAATTTCGGGAACTGGCTTGGAAGTGTGGCTTGGCGGCTACGCATCAGCGGCAGGTCATTTATGAGGCCATCGTATCCACGCCGGGGCATCATTCGGCGGAAACCGTGTACGCCGAAGTGCGGCGGAGGACGCCGTCGATTTCTTTGGCTACGGTTTACAACAACCTGCGGTTGTTCGTGGAGCATGGACTGCTGCGGGAGGTAAGTCCACGCTCTTCCACGCTGCTGGTGGAAGGCAATCTGGAGCCGCATCATCACCTGGTGTGCACGCGGTGCAAGGCAGTTGAGGATATTGAAGGTGACTTCATCGATTACAAAAAACTCATGCGGCAGGCGCCGCGGGGATTCGATTTAACACAGCCGCTGGTGGAGGTGTTTGGGGTTTGCCGGCGGTGTGCTAAAACCTAAAATCCTTTACCCCAGAGGACACAGAGGAACACAGGGTAGAACTTTTGCCGCGGTCGCGGTGAACACAACCTAACCACAACTTCATATGCGAAAAGAGGAATTATGTCTGAAGAAAAGCAAGTATTGGCTGGCGTGCCTGGCCCGGGGAATACGGAGCCAGAGGTAGCACCTGAATCGAAATGTCCGGTTATGCACGGCGCTCGCACGGACGTGGAAGGCTGGGCTCCGACGAATGCGGACTGGTGGCCCAATCAACTGAACCTGAAGATGCTGCACCAACAGGGTCCGCTGTCCGATCCCATGGGCAAGGAATTTGATTACGCGGAAGAATTCAAGAACCTCGAACTGAATGCCGTGATCAAGGACCTGCATGCCTTGATGACGGACTCGCAGGAGTGGTGGCCGGCGGACTTTGGCCACTACGGCGGGCTTTTTATTCGTATGGCGTGGCACAGCGCCGGCACCTACCGTATCCACGATGGCCGCGGCGGCGCAGGCAGTGGCCAACAACGGTTTGCGCCGCTCAACAGCTGGCCGGATAATGTGAACCTCGATAAGGCGCGGCGGTTGCTCTGGCCCATCAAACAGAAATATGGGCGGAAGATTTCCTGGGGCGACCTGATGATTCTTACCGGCAACGTGGCGCTGGAGTCGATGGGCTTTAAGACATTCGGTTTTGGTGGCGGGCGCGCGGATGTGTGGGAGCCCGAAGAGTACGTCAACTGGGGGCCGGAGACCGAGTGGCTAGGCGGGAACAAACGCTACAAGGGCGATCGTGAACTCGACAATCCTCTGGGCGCAGTGCAGATGGGGCTGATTTATGTGAATCCGGAAGGGCCCGATGGAAAGCCTGATCCAGTGGCTGCGGCGCGGGACATTCGGGAGACCTTCGGGCGCATGGCGATGAACGACGAGGAGACGGTCGCGCTGATTGCCGGCGGGCACAGTTTTGGAAAGACCCACGGTGCGGCTGATCCCAAGAAATATGTTGACCGCGAGCCCGAAGGTGCTGGAATCGAGGAGCAGGGCCTCGGCTGGAAGAACAGCTTCGGCAACGGCAACGGCGGCAAGACGATCGGCAGCGGGCTGGAAGTGATTTGGACCACCACGCCTACGAAGTGGAGCAACAACTTCTTCACGAACCTGTTTGGCTACGAATGGCAGCTGACCAAGAGCCCGGCGGGCGCGCACCAATGGACACCGAAGAATGGCGCAGGCACCGGTACGGTGCCGGATGCGCACGATGCCTCTAAGAAGCACGCGCCATCTATGCTGACAACCGACCTCGCTTTGCGATTCGATCCGGCTTACGAAAAAATCTCGCGGCGTTTTTATGAGCATCCGGATCAGTTTGCCGACGCTTTCGCCAAGGCGTGGTTCAAGCTGACGCACCGCGACATGGGGCCAATCTCGCGGTATCTTGGACCGCTGGTTCCCAAGGAGCCGCAGATCTGGCAAGATCCGGTTCCCGCGGTGGATCATAAATTGATCGGGGAGAAGGATATTGCTGCTCTGAAGGCCAAGATCCTCAAATCCGGACTGTCGATTTCCCAGCTGGTCACAACGGCCTGGGCATCGGC
>JBAUVJ010000073.1:0-7892 GCA_049583165.1 Candidatus Sulfotelmatobacter sp.
GAACCTCCGACCCCCTGGTCCCGAACCAGGTGCTCTACCAGGCTGAGCCACTCCCCGACGGTGCTGCGGGCGGCAACAAGGACGGCCTTCCACCCGCGCGTGATTACTTCTCGATAGGCATTCAGATTATAACATCGCTAGGTCGACTGGACCTGGATGCGGACGCTTCGTTTTTCGCGCTACACTGGTGGCGGACCGGCTCCAAATGCTTCATCCGTGAACTCATTTGTAACCAACAAACTATGATCGTCCTTTGCGCTGACCGGCTTTTTACGCCACAGGAAGAGTTGTTGAAGCCGCTTTTATTTATAGAAGATGGGCTTATTCGTGCCGTCTCGTCGCGAGCTGAGCAAGAAATTCCCAAGAATGCAACGGTGATGGATTTCACCCGCGATCTTCCCGGCGCCGTTCTGGCGCCAGGTTTCGTCGATATCCATATGCACGGCGGAGGGGGAGTCGATCTCATGCGGACATCGCTCACAGAGCTGCCCCGGCTCAATAAATTTCTGACGAAACATGGCGTCACCGGCTACTTCCCGACCACGGTCACCGCACCACTTGACCAGATCTGTACTGCTTTGGAGCTACTCGCCGACGCTATTGAAGAGACTCCCTCCTCTGCGCATGGGGATACGGTCCAGGCTCGGCCGCTCGGCATTCATCTGGAGGGTCCATTTCTCAGCCACAAGCGGCGAGGTGTTCACCCTCCGGAAAATCTCGTGCACCCTACGCCGCAAATCTTTGAACGCTTCTGGCAAGCGGCGCGAGGGTACGTAACAATGATGACCATCGCGCCGGAACTCCCGGGTGCGATGGAAGTGATCAAAGAAGCGGCGCGGCGCAAGGTTTGCGTGAGCATCGGGCACTCAGACGCCCTCATGGAAACCGCGCGGGCTGCGGTGAAGGCGGGCGCTCGCCATGCCACGCACACTTTCAATGCCATGCGTCCGCTCGACCACCGCGAGCCCGGCATTCTTGGGGAAACGCTGACCAACGGGCAACTTACCGCCGACATTATTGCGGATGGAATTCACGTCGCACCGGAAATGGTGGAACTTTTTCTGAAAGCGAAGGGCATCGAGCACGCTGTATTGATTACCGACGCCACCGCCGCGGCGGGCATGCCCGATGGCATCTACCAACTGGGCCCCATACAAGTCGAAGTCAAGGATGGCCGTTGCATGGTGGGTGACCAGCTTGCCGGCAGCGTCCTCACCATGGATCGGGCCGTGCGCAACGTGACCAAGTTTGCCGGTTGGAGCCTTCAGAATGCGGTCCGTTCGGCCACACTGAATCCGGCCGTGGCTGTTGGCCTTGGAAACCACGGGCGGCTAGCTCCCGGCGCTGAAGCCGATCTTGTGGTATTGAGCCCGGAGGGAGAAGTAAAGAGAACAATCGTCCGCGGCGCAGTGGCTTAGTTTGGCTTGCGCTCTTTGGCTTCGGCCATGTAGCGCAAGAGCAGAGCTTCATCGGCCCGCGTGAGTTGATCCAGAAAGGAAGTATCGACCTTGCCATCCTCGACCGTCTTCGACGCATTCGACTGGCGCAATTTGTCGCCGAGTTCGGGATCGTTACTCATCACCTGGGTGTAGAACCACAGGAAGTGGCGCATCTGATCGAGCGCCTTGCACAAAACCTGGATGGCTTCCGTCTCCGGCAGCGCGCTCAGGGCTTCCATCAGTTCCGGATCGCTGGGCGCTTGCATGGCGGCACAATTCAATTCGCGCTGAATCACGCGCAAATCTTCGGTAACTCGCATCATCCGTGTATGAAGGTCATCCATCTGTGGATCGATTCCCGTGGCCATTATTTTGCTTGAATTGCGTGGTTAGAACATCTCATCGGCAATGAGGAGCGGATAGATGTCCCACGATCATGCGCTTTGGTAATTCGGTCAATTACTTTGGTCTAAGAGTAACCTCCGGCGTCATATGGCGCTAAACTCCGCCACTGGCAAGGCTTTTCGCGGTCTCACCTCGAACTAGATTCTCCACTGTCGCCAACAGTGCAGTCTCCAGTTGTTCCAAGGTCACTAGAGATCCTGTCGAGGAAGCCGCTGTTCCGCTGATCTCACGGCAGGCTCTCGGCGATCTGTGATAAAAACACGCGATGACGGAAACGGCGCGAATTGCGCCCGAGCACAAGTTAATCCGCGCCATTGGCCGCTGGAGCCTAGTTGCGCTGGTTGTGAACTCCATAATCGGCAGCGGGATATTTGGATTGCCCTCCGCCGTGGCTGGCCTGATCGGCAACTACAGTCCTTACGCCGTACTCGCGGCTGGCGCGGGCATGAGTGTGATCATTGGCTGCTTCGCCGAGGTCGCGTCGCGCTTTCAGCAGGCCGGAGGACCGTATCTCTACGCCCGCGTTGCCTTCGGGCGCCTCGTGGGAATTCAGACCGCGTGGATGCTCTGGCTTGGTCAAGTGGCTGCTCCCGCCGCCAACGCCAACCTGTTTGTGGTCTATCTGGGCGAGTTCTTTCCCCACGCCAAAGATCCCATGCCCCGGGCTCTGATTCTCACAGTGCTGGTAGGGCTGCTAGCTCTCGTCAATGTCCGCGGCGTGCACGCCGGAACTGATGTGAGCAACTTGTTTACCGCGGCCAAGCTGGTGCCGCTCTTTGCAGTGATTGTTCTTGGCTTGTTTGTGCTTCAGCACCATCACTGGAATATCGCAGCCCCACCCATCGCACCGCCAGATACCGGCCAATGGCTGAAGGCCATGCTGCTCCTGGCCTTTGCCTATGGCGGATTCGAGACTGCGCTAGCGCCAATGAGCGAAGCGAAGAATCCACGGCGCGACGCTCCATTCGCGCTCTTCGCTGCGCTCGTCGCCTGTACGGTCCTCTACGTTTTAATTCAGTGGGTCGTCGTCGGAGTTTTGCCAGACGCCGCGCACAGCCAGCGACCACTCGCCGATATAGCGCGCATTGCGGTCGGTCCCGTAGGCGCAGCTTTGGTCGCTATCGGCGCGCTGATCTCCTTCTACGGATATCTCAGCGCGAAAATTCTGGCCCTGCCGCGCGTCCCCTTCGCCCTGGCCGAGCAAGGAGATTTCCCCAAAGTCTTCGCCGCCGTGCATCGCCGTTTTCACACCCCCTACGTCTCGATACTCGTCTTCGCCGCCCTGATCTGGGGATTCGCGCTCGTAGGGGAATTCAAATGGAATGTAACCCTGTCGGCTGTCGCCCGGCTTCTCTATTACGGCGTAGGCTGCGCAGCGCTGCCAATCCTGCGCCGCAGGGAGCCAGAAGGAGCAAGCGCAATGTTTCGTCTGCCCGCCGGAAACTTCTTCGCAGTCGTGGGCGTAATTTTATGCGGTGTTCTGGCAACACGCGTGGACTTTGGCCAGTCTTTAATTCTGGCGGCAACGGTCGCGCTGGCGTTGCTAAACTGGGTCATTGTCACCCGATAGAAGTGTCGATGGTCGATAGCCGGGTTTTTGTCACAGCTCCTGCTGCTCCATCTCCAGTAGCGTCTTTTTGCGGTCCACGCCCCAGCGATAGCCGCTGATGTTGCCGTCTTCGCGGACCACGCGATGACACGGAATTGCCACCGCAACGGGATTGGTGGCGCACGCCCGTGCTACGGCACGGCTGGCGCTGGGCTGGCCGATCGCCTTGGCCACTTCCCCATAAGAGCGCGTCGCGCCGAACGGGATCGACTGTAGATAAGTCCACACTCGCCGCTGAAAAGCCGTGGCGCGAATATCCAAAGGCAGCGCGGCATTCAATTCCCTGCCGGTCATCTTCGAGAGGACGGCTTCGATCCATGCTTGCAACCCGCCTTCATCGGGTTTGCGAACGGCGAAAGGAAACTCGCGTTTCAAGCCTTCGATCAATTCGTCGTCGGAGCGCGCGAACTGGATGGCGCATACTCCCCGATCGGTTGCCGCGATCAACATGCGCCCGAGCGGCGAATCAGTGATGGCGTAGCGGATAGTGGCGGCAACCGCGCCGCGGCGATATTTGTCCGGCGTCATGCCCAGCTGCGAAGCCGTCTTCTCGTACAAACGGCTGCTGGAGCCGTAGCCGGCGTCATACATGGCGCGGGTCACATTGTCCCCGGACTGCAGGTTGCGTTTGAGTAGACGCAGGCGGCAGGACTCGGCGTATTCCCGGGGCGTGATCCCGAGCGCAGCTTTGAAGCGGCGCTGAAGATGAAACTGGCTTTGCCGAAAAACTTTGCCCAGACGACCGAGCGTGATCGATTCATCAAGATGCTGCTCGATGTAGCGGCAGACCTCCTTCGCAAAGTCCGATTGCGGATGACCGCTAAACAATCGAGGTCGGCAACGCAGGCATGCGCGAAAACCGGCCTTTTCAGCTTGGCCGGGGAGCGAGAAGAATGAGACATTCTCGCGCCGTGGACGCCGTGCCGGACATGAGGGCCGGCAATAGACGCCGGTCGTCGAAACTGCGAAAACAAATTTTCCGTCGTGGTCAGAATCGCGCGCGACCACAGCGTCCCAACGCCGGTCGTTAGTTCGTCTGTCATCGGGATTCTTAAATGACTTCGTCGGCTTGGCCGGTGCTAGGGACATGGCGAGCGCTGCGTCTTCAGCGAGTATGGCACCAGCAATCATGATTGGGAAACTCGTGTGTGTGAGAGTCATAAGAGACAGCGTAGGCTTAATGCACCACAGTGGACTATCCGAATCTTGCGGGCAAAATGAATTCGATGATTTGCGCCCGCCATAGGGAAAAGGCTAGATTTCCAATGTGCTATTTAGCTGATTTCAGATCGAGGACAAATAATGAGGAATATGCGTTTTGCAGCCGTTGGAAGCCTTGTGGCAATACTCTTGAGCGCAGCTTTGGCGCAAAAGGCGGCTCAGCACCTGCTGAGCGCCGACGAACTCAAGAATATAGTGCCGGCAGAATTCTTCTTCCGTGGGCAGAAGGCACCGACCCAGTTGCGCAACGCCACCGGCTTCCAAACTGCTGACGGCAAGATGACGATTGCCGCACTGGTCGATGCTTCGGGATACTCCACAGCGGTACAGCAAAAATATCAAGGCATGCTGGTCACTGAATCAAAGTTGAACATCGGCGGCTCCGAGTTGCCGCCGGGTGAGTACGGCTTCGGCTTCGCGACAGACAAATTCGTAGTCATGAATGTGGCGAACGAGGACGTCCTCGGCGTCCCCTACAAGACGGACGCGGCGTTAAAGCGAGCAGTCCCGCTAAAACTGATTGAAGATAGTTCTGGATACAAGTTGTACGCAGGGAAAAAGTGGGTTGCGCTAAAGCCGGAATAGCTTCCCGTCTCGTCCAAAAAATCATCGATTCGGAGCCACCTGCAAGCCGCTTATTTTCAGCGGCCGGGTACTTTTTCTTGACCGCTAATGTTTCTCTAAAGTTTTGTACCCGTTCTGCCGATTGACTAGAGAGTCGCGATCAGTTCGTGCCTTTGGCCGTGGAGATTCGACCGCGACGAGGAGGAACCGTGTCAATTACGCCGATTTCCGCCGCCGGGCTTAGTCAGGACGTGCTCTACTCGAGCAACTCCAGCCAGCAGCAGGCCTTGCAGACCCTGCAAGACAGCCTGGCGTCCGGGGATCTGAACGGCGCCCAGTCTGCGTTCCGGACATTGCAGGCGCTGTTTCAAAATTCCGCGACCTCCACTGGGACAACGCAGTCGAGCAATTCTCAACTCTCTAGTGATCTCTCGGCACTGGGCAGCGCGCTGAGTTCAGGTGATGTTTCCACGGCCCAATCCGCTTTTGCCAGCGTTCTGGGCGATCTGAAAAACTCTGCATCTGCGGCGCAGGTGAACGAAGCGACCGCAGCATCGCAATCGGTGCAACTGGTCGAAGGACTGCTTGCCACACTGAATTCGACGACCGATTCTTCCAGCAGCATCGACGATACGACCTCTATATTAGAAAGTGTTTATGGAAACCAGAGCGGCCTGGACGTGCTCGCCTAGAGCGGGCAAGCGTTGAATTTATCGAGAACAAATCCTTGGTGGCGTTCTTCCCTGCTGGAACTTAGTTGCCCAATGGTTGGAATGGGCCAATCATGCTGGATACTCCGGCACGTTTACGCAATTCGGTGAGAAGAGCGCCCGCCGCATTGGTGTAGGTTTTGCTGGGATCAGAAGGATCGGCCCAGACCGCATCGTAGACGATTTGTGCCGCATCTTTCAGGTCGATGTGCAATGCGGCTTCGCAAACATCCACGCGCTCCTGTAGACGTTCATAGCACGGCTTGCAGACGGACGCGGCCTCGCCGCCTTGGGCGTGATGCTCGCCCAGAGCGCAGACCACGGGGGAACTAGAGATTTCCGCGTGTGCGGCGAACAGCTGGGATTTGAACTCTTTCAGAAAGGCCTCGCGCTCCTGCTCAACAATGGCAGAGTCGGGCGCGGCCTCCGCCGCGTCTTGCGGTCTCGGAGGGGCCGCTGTCACGGTGGGCGAAACCCTCTCCTTCGATTGGCAGACCGGACAACAATCGAGGTTTGCGGCGTAATAGAGCCGGCACTTTGTGCATGGCAGGCCGTAGCCTGAGAACTTTTGCACAGGCTCAATCGAAATTGCGCTTCGATCCAACGATGCGGAATTCATATGCCGGAGATCTGGCCGCTTATCGTTGCTTGCGTGTGGAACCGGCTGCACCGGTTTAGCGGCTGTTGCTTGCGCGGATCGCGTCGCGTCCATAAATCAACCTCGTTGCCAGTGTATGTAGCTCACAGGCTCGGCTGGAAATAGCGTTGGTGCATATCCGGCATTGTCCTAACGGTCACCGGGAATTGGTTTCTTTCATTAATTTCACTAATTCTTCTCGGCGGGCACGATAAAGAGTGCGCTCGGGATCGAGGCGCGCCGCGGCATCCAGCTCAGTCAGCGCCTCTTCGTAGCGATCCATCGTCATCAGGCAGGCGGCAAGCGAGTAATGGTTGTCTGGTGATGCATTCAAACGAAGCGCCTCGCGGAATTCTTTTTCCGCAGCTTCCAACTCTCGCTGCTGGAATAATGCCGTGCCCAGATAGTGGTGAGCCGCATCGGAATCGGGATTCAGCGTAACGGCCAGGCGCAACTCGTGTATGCCCTCATCCAATTTGTCGTCGAGAACCAGCGCTTGCCCAAGCATGCGGTGTTCGGAGGAGCTGTTGGGATTTTGGAGAACCGAGAGCTGGAGTTCCTGGATGGCGCTGCCGTAATCCTTTTTTGACAAATAGGCCCGCGCCAGGCAGCCGTGTCCCTGTTGCCACTCAGGATGCTGGTGGTAAAGTTCACGCATTTCGAGAAGAGCCGCGTCGAAGTCGCCTTTATCGCAATAGGTGTTCGCTAAATTGTTGCGGACGGAAGCTTCTTCGGGCGCCAGACGCTTGGCTTCGCGATATTCAGCGATGGCCTCATCCAGCTCGTTTTGCGCGTGCAAAACCACTGCAAGATTGGAATGAGCCTCCCAAAAAGACGGATTGAGACGGATGGCCTGGCGATACGCGGTGATGGCTGCGGCCTGATTTCCCGCAGCGTGGAGAGTAATGCCAAGATCATAGTAAGTATCGGCGTTGGCCGCGTCGCGAGCCAGGGACTCATCGAAGGCATGGACCGCAGCCGCGTACTGTCCATTGGAGTACAGCCCGAGGCCGAGGAACTGGTAAGCCTCGGCGTTCTGAGGATCGATACTCAGTGCGGTGCGAGCTTCCGCTATCGCGTTGGGACCATCATCAATACGGTAGAAAATGTAAGCCAGGCTGCTGTGATTCTCGGGGAGGTCCGGCATCAGTTGCGTCGCGAGAGTGATTTCATCAAACGCATCATCCCAACGCTCCTGCCGGATGAGCATGTCCCCGACCGCGAAGTGCAATGCGGAATTTTGAGGATCAGCATAAAGAACGGGCCGCAGATCGAGTTCGGCTTCATGAAAGCGTTGAGCTTTAGCG
>JBAUVJ010000074.1:0-1833 GCA_049583165.1 Candidatus Sulfotelmatobacter sp.
CTGTTATGGGAGCGCTGGGAGGTGCCGAGAGTCTGCGTTTCACCTCCCGCAAGCTGGTATTGGACAATGAATTCGCCGCCGGCGCTCCCTGGGTCAACAGCGTTCCGCCGAATCAGCATCTGGTTGCCAAGTACGCCGGCATCTACGCTTCCGAATTGCTCGTGGCTTACGAGCTCAAAAAGCCACACTCCTGGCTGCCCGGCGACAAAATCATCCAAAAATTCTGGTGGGCGTATCCCGCCGCAATGACCGCGATTCACATTAAAAACGGAGTCAGCAACATTCGGACGCAGGGCCCCGGCGGTTGCACCTCGATCGGGTGCGCGGAGCAAATGCAAATGCAATAGTTCAGGCGCCCAACTTTGGGGATTCGAATCGCGGAAGCGCGAATCATGCGAGCCCATCCATGGAAGAAGCCTCACGGCCTAATTCACCTCGCTCGTAAGAGTTATAATCGGGGCCTATAGAATCCCTAGGAAAGCTGGCCCTGATATGACTGCCCCCAATGGAAACGGTAATGGCAACTCCGGCAACGGCCACGGCGTCCCTAAGCCACGCGCAGATTGGCTGGTCCAGCGCAAACGGACGAACACCACCGGCAACTTCTCCCAGATGCACTACGCCCGCCAGGGCGTGATCACGGAAGAAATGGGCTACATCGCCCATCGTGAAAAACTCGCGCCAGAACTGGTTCGCGACGAAGTCGCCCACGGTCGCATGATTATTCCTGCGAACATCAACCATCCAGAGCTCGAGCCGATGGCCATCGGCGTGGCAAGCCTGTGCAAGATCAACGCCAACATCGGCAACTCGGCTGTAACTTCCGAAATTAAAGAAGAATTGAAAAAGCTGCACACCGCCGTCCACTACGGCGCAGACACCGTGATGGATCTCTCCACCGGCGGCAACATTCACGAAATCCGCGAAGCCATTCTGCGCCACTCGCCCGTACCCATCGGCACGGTCCCGATCTACGAAGCCATCGCCCGCGTAAAGCGCGTCGAAGATCTGAGTGCTTCCGTGATGCTCGAAGTCATCGAAGAGCAAGCCGCCCAAGGCGTCGATTACATGACGATCCACGCTGGCGTGCTGATTCAATATCTGCCGCTGATCTCGAAGCGCATTACCGGAATCGTCAGCCGCGGTGGCGCGATTCTCGCCCAATGGATGGCCTACAACCACAAGCAGAATTTCCTCTACGAGTGCTTCGACGACATCTGCAAAATTTTTAAGAAATACGACGTCAGCTTTTCACTCGGCGACGGCCTGCGCCCTGGCTGCGTAGCCGACGCCAGCGACGAAGCTCAATTCTCCGAGTTGAAAACTCTCGGTGAGCTGACGAAAATTGCGTGGGCACACGATGTGCAGGTCATGATCGAAGGCCCCGGCCACGTCTCCATGGACAAGATCAAGGAGCAGGTCGAAAAAGAAGTCGAACTCTGCTACGAAGCCCCGTTCTACACGCTGGGCCCGCTGGTCACCGATATCGCTCCCGGCTACGACCACATCACCAGCGCCATCGGCGCGGCCATGATCGGATGGTACGGCGCGGCCATGCTGTGCTACGTCACGCCTAAGGAGCATTTGGGTTTACCAAATGAGAAAGACGTGAAAGACGGCATCATCGCCTACAAGATTTCCGCCCATGCCGCCGACATCGCCCGCGGACGCCCCGGCGCCCGCGACCGCGACGACGCCCTCAGCTACGCCCGCTACAAATTCGACTGGGAAAAACAATTCGCGCTATCGCTCGATCCCGAAACCGCGCGCTCCATGCACGATGAAACCCTTCCCGACGACTACTACAAAGAAGCCGCATTCTGCTCCATGTGC